>BOAU01000023.1 GCA_026002025.1 Spirochaetia bacterium
GTTTGAATACATTGAGACCTACTACAACCGGAAACGGCTGCATTCGGCTCTTGACTATTCGACACCGGCTGCGGCATTATGTTCAAAGGTGGCTTAACCAACTGTCCACCCAACCGGGGCAATTCCAAGGCTTTTTCGCCTGAAGTTTTCCTAATCATATCTTTCCCCCGCTCCTAGAAGATACCTTCGTTGCCGGTCCGCTTCGCTATCTGGTTAACGATGAGGATGAGCACGAAGGCCACCACCGATTTGAACATGCCCGCCGCCGTACTAAAGGCGTAGTCGTTCCGCTGTATGCCCATGCGGTACACAAAGGTGTCGATGATGTCGGCCACCTCGTACACCTGCGCGGTATAGAGCATGAAGATCTGATCGAAACCGGCGTTGAGGATGTTCCCGCAGCTCAGGACGAACATGATGATGATGGTGGGCATGATGGTCGGCACCGTAATGGACCAGGTCTGCTTCCACCTTCCCGCGCCGTCAATGACCGCCGCTTCGTAATACTGGGGATCAATGCCGCTCATGGCCGCAAAGTAGATGATGGTCCCCCAGCCCATTTCCTTGTACACATCGGTGATGACCAGCATGGGCACGAAGGCCGCCTTGTCGGACAGCACGTTCACCGGGTTCCCCGTTATGCCGGTAATAATCGCGGTAACAACGCCGGTTGAGGGGTCCAGCATGTTCATGATGATACCGGCCATGATGACCCAGGAGATAAAGTGGGGCAGGTAGAGCAGGGTCTGGGAAATCTTCTTATAAAGGAGCCCCCGCATCTCGTTCATCATCAGCGCCAGGATCACCGGAAGGGGGAAGCCGCAAATGAGCTTGAGTATGCTTATTTTGAGGGTATTGGCCAGTACCGGCTGGAAGGAGCGCTTGGAGAACAGCCGGATGAACTGGTCGAAGCCGACAAAGGTACTGGCCCCGGGGTCATACTGGTTGTAGTCCATAAAGGCGATACGCAGCCCGAAAATCGGTATGTACTTGAAGATGATAAAATACACCAGACCGGGCAGCAGCAGCAGATACAGCCACCGGTTCTTCAACATGGCCCTCCCAAGGCTATTGGTATGCGGAATCGTCATTCAGACCTCCCTTTCTTACAATCCGTTTATGGTATCACGCAAATTCCGCCTTGTCAAACTTTTATTCTGGTGAATCAGCAATTCTCATTTTAAAAAAACCACGGACCACACAGACCCTCACAGACAAAGGAAAGGATAAGAAAGCAGGAGTCCGTGGCGTCCGTGTGGTCCGTGGTTAAATTCTTCCGTACTTATGCTATATTGGCCCTATGGATACGGACCGGGAAGAAAGGCTAAATCATTTTGACCAGAGGGGCAGCGCAATCATGGTGGATGTTTCCGGCAAGGAAACCACCAGCCGCTTTGCCGTAGCGGAGGGCACGATCAGGGTGAACGAAAAGGTGATGGCGGCGGTCCTTGATAACAGCGCCGCCAAGGGGGATGTGCTGGGGGCCGCCCGGATTGCGGGGATCATGGGGACCAAAAAAACTTCGGATATTATCCCCCTCTGCCACATCGTGCCCCTTAGTTCCTGTACCATTGATTTTGAAACCCACAGAGACCGCTTAAGCATCCGGGCGATCTGTACCGCCAAAACCGATGGGAAGACCGGGGTGGAAATGGAAGCCCTTATGGGGGTGGGCATCGCCCTTTTAACCATTTACGATATGTGCAAGGCTATGGACCGGGGCATGGTGATTTCCGATATCCGGCTCCTTGAAAAAAGCGGCGGCCGCAGCGGCCATTACCGGGCGGATTGAGGGTTTCCATGCGGGATTCTTACGGCAGGGAGATAAACTACGCCAGGATATCCATCACGGATCAATGCAATCTCCGCTGTGTGTACTGCATGCCTGCCGCCGCTTGCACAGGCGCAGAAGCTCTGCATCCGCAGAAGCGGCAGGCTCCGCAGGATACTTATTTATCCGCCGCAGAAATACTGCGAATTGGTACTGTCTTTGCCGATCTGGGTATCCACGATCTCCGCGTCACCGGCGGGGAGCCCCTGGTCCGCAGTGATGCTGTGGGTCTTGTCCGTGAGTTAAAAAAGATCCCCGGTATACGCCGTGTCGCCCTTACCACCAACGGGCAGCTCCTGGGCGGCATGGCCGCTTCCCTCAAGCTCACAGGGCTCGACGGGATCAATGTGAGCCTTGATACCCTGGACGCCGCCGCTTATCGCTCCATTACCCGCGGCGGCGATCTTGCCCTGACCCTGGGGGGGATTGACGCCGCCCTTGCCGCGGGCTTTTCCCCGGTAAAGGTCAACTGCGTGCTCCTGGATCGGGATCGCAGGAACGATGCCTTAGGGATCGCCGCCCTTGCCCGTGACCGGGATATCCGGGTGCGGTTTATCGAGATGATGCCCATCGGCATGGGGGTGAACTTTGCCGGAGTAAGCGGCGGGGAAGTACGAGGCATTCTTGAAGAAGCCTATGGGCCCTGGGAACCGGCCGGCGCGGCGGATGGTTCAGGAGGGGAACCTCGGCTTGCAGGTTCCGGCCCCGCCCGGTATGGCCGCTTGCGGGGTTTTCGGGAAGCAATTGGTTTTATCAGCCCTCTGTCGGATCGTTTCTGCGGAACCTGCAACCGCATCCGCTTAAGTTCCACAGGATTTCTGCGGAGCTGTCTCCACGGTGAAGCGGGAGTAAACCTGCGCCCCGCCCTTGAACAGCAGGATGATGCACGGCTGCGGGACGATATAATTTCCGCCGTCAACAGTAAAGCTGCGGGGCATTGTTTTAGTATTACTGCGGACAGACAGGAACAGCCGGGGCCGGCCTTCATGTCCCAAATCGGCGGCTAGGAGAAAAAATGAAAGGAACAGTTTTAGCGGTTTGCATCAGCGACATCCGGGGGATACATAAAACTGAAGTCACCGGGCGGATACGGATCGTGGAAGGCTTCGGCATTGAGGGCGACGCCCACGGCGGCAACTGGCACCGTCAGATCAGCCTTTTGTCCTGGGAAAAAATTGAGGAATTTAACCGACGGGGCGGCGCGGTAAACAACGGGGAATTTGGGGAAAACATCGTAGTTTCCGGTATCGACCTCCGCAGCCTTCCCGTGGGCAGCCGCCTCAAATTTGATGACGCCCTCCTTGAGGTAACCCAGATAGGCAAGGAATGCCACGCCCACTGCGAGATCTTCAAGCGCACAGGGGACTGCATCATGCCCCGGGAAGGGATCTTTGCCAAGGTCATTACCGGGGGGACTGTGGGGAAGGGGGATACGGTTGAGGCGCTTGCTCCCCATTAAAAAAATTAATGGTACAATTTCAGAATTGTGCTGCCCTCATGGTGCAGGGCTATTTTTTGATAATAGCGGTATCGGGCTTGATGACCCCCTCAAATATTTCTTCAACCTGGGCAGGTACAATTTCGTGAAGGTTTATTAATCCCGTCCATGCAATTTGCGGGTTTTGTGATGAAAAATGTTTTTCACCGCCATGAACGAGAATATCCTTCGCGGTACTCACCTCCTTCGGGCTGATTGTTATGGCGAAATTGAAGTTTCCCATGTCGCTCCAAGGCTGTCCGTCGGGTTTTTTGAGATCAATGATAACTGAAGTTTTTCCATTGATCAGGGCTTCACCTTTAGCCGCATATCCGGCCTTTGCGGTCATCCCTGTTGAAAGCTGTATATAAATTTTATAAGCGGGGACGCCGGTTTTTATATCACCAGGGATATTGTTTATCTGAACCTGCTCATTTTTTCCCTCTGAATCATTGATGCCGTCAATCGGCTCTCCAAATACGGTAAAAACCGCCAGGTTGAGGAAAACCAAAACCGCACCAAGACTCACAAGAAGTAATTTTCTCCGCATTTTTCTTCTCCTTAAAAATAAAGGTTAATAAAAAGCTTGCAGTCATATTGTAATCCACCATACCCTTGTGTCAAGCCCGGTTTGTGATATATACTGCCCGTACAATTGCGAAAAATACCCTCGTCCTCTACAAGCAGGATGCGGCAAGGTTATCGATTTTACACAATTTTTACATAAAACTGCTGTCAGATTATATATTCCCATACTATTTTTCAGTTAACAAACTGAAACAGGAGAAAAATTATGATGAAGAAAAGGATTCTACTTTTACTTGCGGTGGCAGTATTTCCCTTCGCGGCATATGCCGGAGGAAATCAGGCGGCCTTTGACAAGGCAAAGGCAATCAACGTTGTATCCCGGGAGGACGGCTCCGGCACACGGGGGGCGTTCATTGAACTTTTCGGCATTGAGGCCAGGGGCAATGACGGAAGCAGAAAAGATATGACCACAAAAGAGGCCGTTATCGCCAAACAAACCGATGTAATGATGACGAACATTTCAGGAGACAAGTACGCTATCGGCTACATCTCACTTGGATCGCTCAACAGCACCGTGAAAGCGGCAGATATTGAGGGTGTAAAGGCATCTACCGGAAATGTAAAAAACGGTACTTATGCCGTGTCCCGGCCGTTCAACATCGCAACCAAGGGCGAAGCGAAGGAGCTTGCCGCGGATTTCATCAAGTTTATTTTGTCGGCGGAAGGCCAGGCGGTTGTAGCCAAAAGCTATATCGCGATTGTTGACAACGCACCGTCCTATACCGGCGGCAGGCTCTCCGGCAAAATAGTTGTCGCGGGTTCTTCTTCTGTCACCCCAATTATGGAAAAGTTGAAAGAGGCGTACATCGCTCTCAATCCAAACGCCAACATCGAAATTCAGATGAGTGATTCTTCTGCCGGTATGACAGGCGCTATTGACGGAACCTGTGACATCGGTATGGCAAGCCGCGAATTAAAGGACAGCGAACGCGCCGTGTTATCGGCGACACAGATTGCCCTTGACGGAATCGCCGTAATTGTGAACAACGAAAATCCAGTAACGAATCTCACAAAGGAAGAGGTTAAGGGCATCTTTACCGGCGCCATGGTAAAGTGGAGTGATGTGATTCAATGAGCAGGGTGAGAGAAAAACTCATGGGCGCCGTGTTTTTAGCATCGGCGCTTGCTTCCATACTGGCGGTCGCCTTAATCTGTGTTTTCTTGTTTGCAAACGGCCTCCCCGCAGTGGGGAAAATTGGGGCGTTCAATTTTTTGCTTGGTAAAGAATGGTCGCCGGCGGACACGCCCCCGGTGTTTGGAATATTTCCCATGATACTTGGGAGCCTCTATGTTACGGCGGGGGCGCTCCTTATCGGCGTTCCAATCGGCATACTGGCGGCAATCTTTCTCGCCCGTGTCTGTCCGAAAAAACTCTATCTCGTACTTAAGCCGGGGGTGGAACTGCTCGCGGGTATTCCATCCGTCGTGTACGGTTTTTTCGGCATGGCGGTCATTATCCCGCTTTCTGGCAACAGCATTTTGTCGGCCTCTATCCTGCTCGGTATTATGATTTTACCCACAATCATTGGCATTGCCGAGAGCGCGCTGCGCGCTGTTCCTGAACAGTATTACGAGGGCGCGTTGGCCCTCGGCGCGGGGCATTACCGCAGCGTATTTTTTGTAATGCTCCCCGCCGCCAAATCCGGCGTACTTGCGGCGCTTGTCCTCGGGGTAGGACGTGCCATAGGCGAAACCATGGCCGTAATTATGGTAGCGGGGAATCAAGCGCGTATGCCGGTGTCCCTGTTCAAAGGCGTCCGCACACTTACCGCAAACATCGTTCTTGAAATGGGCTATGCCGCGGAACTGCATCGTGAGGCATTGATCGCAACCGGTGTTGTGCTGTTTGTGTTTATCCTGATCATAAACTTGAGTTTTTCGGCGTTAAAGCGGAGGGCAACATAAGTGCGTAAAAAGCCATCCGAGTTGATTATGGCCGCCGCTACATGGACGGCCGCCGCTCTTACCTTTTCGGTGCTGTTGTTCCTTGTGGGCTTCATCCTTCTGAAAGGCATCCCCCATATCAAGCCCTCACTTTTTGCGCTTAATTACAACAGCGAAAACGTGTCCCTCATGCCCGCGATGATTTCCACCGTCATCATGACCCTGCTGTCCCTGGTCATCGCGGTGCCCCTCGGCGTTTTCGCGGCGATTTATCTTGTCGAATACGCAAAACGCGGCAACAAGGCCGTACTTTTAGTGCGGGTGACCACAGAAACGCTTTCCGGCATCCCCTCCATTGTATACGGCCTGTTTGGAATGTTGTTTTTTGTCACATTCTTGGGCTGGGGATTTTCCCTGCTTGCGGGGGCCTTTACCCTGTCAATCATGATTTTGCCGCTGATTATGCGTTCAAGTGAGGAAGCCCTGCAATCCGTTCCCGACACCTACCGCGAGGGGGCTTTCGGCCTGGGCGCGGGCAAGCTCCGCACTGTATTCCGCATTGTGCTGCCCTCCGCAATGCCGGGTATTCTGGCCGGAGTAATCCTTTCCATCGGCCGCATCGCAGGAGAAACGGCGGCGCTGATTTATACCGCCGGAACCGTGGCGCAGATACCTGAAAACCCAATGCAGTCGGCGCGCACCCTGTCGGTTCACATGTACGCCCTTTCCAGTGAGGGACTTCACACCGGTGAGGGTTACGCCACAGCGGTTGTGCTTTTGCTTGTGGTGGTTTTAATCAATACCATATCCGCAAAGCTTGCCCGGCGGATTGGAGGGAAGGCATGAAGAAGAAACCACGGACCACACGGACGGCACGGACTTTTGCTTTCCTATCTTTTCTTTTGTCCGTGTTGTCAGTGTGGTCCGTGGTTAATATTGGAGGCAAAGCGTGAACTGTTTTGATATACAAGCTTTGGATTTGTTTTACGGTGATTTTCAGGCGCTCAAAAACATCACCATGGGAATCGAAAGCGGAAAGATAACCGCCTTTATCGGGCCCTCCGGCTGTGGAAAGTCAACGCTCTTAAAGACACTCAACCGCATGAATGATTTGATAGAGGGCTGCAAAATTTCAGGCGGTGTGCGCTTGTTTGGCGAAGACGTTTATGGGAACATGGACATCAATCTGCTCCGAAAGAGAGTGGGGATGGTATTCCAAAAACCCAATCCTTTTCCCATGAGCGTATACGACAATATCGCCTTTGGCCCGCGAACCCATGGCATAAAGTCACGGTATGAGCTTGACAAAATCGTTGAAGAATCCCTGAAAGGCGCGGCGATTTGGGACGAGGTCAAGGACAGGCTGAAAAAATCCGCCCTTGGATTGTCGGGGGGACAGCAGCAACGGCTCTGCATTGCGCGGGCCCTTGCCGTATCACCTGAGGTGCTGCTGATGGACGAGCCTACAAGCGCCCTTGACCCTATTTCCACTGGCAAAATCGAGGAACTGCTGCTGACCTTGCGGGAAAAGTACAGTATCATTATCGTGACCCATAATATGCAGCAAGCCACCCGGATCAGCGATAAAACAGCGTTTTTTCTTCTTGGGGAGGTGGTCGAGTACACGGACACCGGCGCCCTATTCGCCCTGCCGCAGGATAAGCGGACAGAGGATTACATTACGGGGAGGTTTGGATGATGCGCAGTCGTTTTGACGAACAGCTTACACAGTTGAATAACAGCCTGATTGAAATGGGCGCGCTTATTGAACAGACAATAGCAAAAGCGGTAAAAGCCCTTGAAGAACAGGATGTGGAGTCGGCTCAAAAAATCATTGAGAGTGACGACATAATAGATGACAAGGAAAAGGAAATCGAAACCCTTTGCTTAAAGCTGCTTATGAATCAGCAGCCGGTGGCGCGGGATTTACGTCAGGTTTCCACGGCGCTGAAAATGATCACCGACATGGAGCGTATCGGCGATCAGGCCGCCGATATTTCGGAACTCTGCGTATATCTGGCCGGGCAGGAATATATCGTCCACCTCAGACATATCCCGCAAATGGCGGACGCAACAATAAAAATGGTGACAGACAGTATTGATGCCTTTGTCAAAAAAGATTTGGCCCTGGCCCAGGCGGTCATTGTCTCCGACAATGCTGTGGACGATTTGTTTAACATCGTGAAAAAAGAAATGATACAGTTAATCCACGAGGATGTACAAAACGGCGAACAGGCCGTTGACCTCCTGCAGATTGCCAAATACTTTGAACGCATCGGCGATCACGCGGTCAATATTGCCGAGTGGGTCATATTCTCCATTACGGGTAGGCACAAGGATACGCAGGTTTTATAGGCATTAGCTTCCTTGCATTACCCCTGGGGTCTGTGTTACTGACCCCAACGGTATCCGATGTTACCAAAGAATTTCGTTAAAAATCCGACAAGAATAGCGGAGATCAAGGTCCCTTCACGTAAGCCTTTAATCATTCCAAATTCAAAAAGAGATATGATACAGGCAGAACCGGCGAGCGTTAAATCGAAGATGATTTTTATATTTCCAAAAGATTTACCTGTTTTTTGGGCAATAGCCCTTACCAAGCCCTCACCAGAATTGATAAGAACATCGGCCCTTAGCTGAATGTGTATCCCAAAGGCAAGTATCGTACAGCCTGTCAAAAGAAGGAGTATTTTTTGTATATAGAGAGCGGGTTTTACAAAGGAAAGCAATGCCATAGAAAAATCTATAAAAAGACCTAAAAGGAGGGTGACAAAAATCTGTAGATATTGTTTTTTTGGAAATTCTTTTCTTAATAAAATGATCTCAAGAAGAATAAAGAAGGAGCTGATAATAAAAGTAAACAATCCAAAAGAGGGATTAAATTTTAAACTGAGGACAAAGGGTACACTCGAAATAGGGGATGTACCCAAATTTGACTTGGTAATAAGGCTGATACCCAGAGCCATAAAAAACAGACCGACTCCGAATATCATATACCGTATAAGATTTAAGTGTTTCAACTTTTACCTTAACGCCATATCAATAAAACTGAAGACCTTTTCCATGTTCTCATCGGTTTCAAACAGCGGGTCTATGTGATCAGCTTTTTCTATCACTTCAAACTGTACCCAGTCTTTTCCGGCAACAGCTGCGATTTTGTTTGCAAGCAGTTCAGATTGCTGCCAGGGTACCTGATGGTCGTTACGACCGGCCTGGATAAACATCGGCGGCACATTGACAGTCACATAGGTCACCGGGTTCGCCGCCTGTATTTTATCGGAAGTCAATTTACTCAACTGCCCGCCGAGGTACATCGATTCAAACGAGCGGGCATCATCATGGGTTCCGGGCCCAAATCCGTTTTGATTAAGCTGCTCATCCAGTTTGCCAAAGTCCACCGGCGCATACCATGAAACACCGGCTTGTACCGCTGAAGACACGCCCGCGTTGCCGAGACTTGCATCGTCAAACACCGTTGAATCACCGCTTGTACAAATGAGACAGACGAGGTTAGCGCCTGCCGAACCGCCGGCAGCGACAAAACGTCCGCCGTCTAATTTGTATTTTGCCGCGTTAGCCCGTAAAAACCGGACAGCCGCTTTTACATCCTGGACAGCTGCGGGGAAGATTGCTTCGCCGCTCATCCGGTAGTTGAGGCTCACTATTGCGTAGCCTTTTTCAAGTCCCGCCATATACGGTTTGACCTGATTTTCCGCTTTGTCTCCGAATGAAAACCCACCGCCATGTATAAAGATAATGACCGGAAACGGGCCGTCTCCCTTTTCCGGCAGATAAATGTCGAGCTTCTCCGATTGGGACTTTGACGCATACGCCAAATCAAGATACTTGCGCGTTATTTTTGAATGATCCAAAAACAAACCGCCAGGCGGGGGAAGACCTCCGGGCGGCAAAGCGCCGGGTGGAAGCGGCGGCAGTCCACCCGGGGGCGGAACTACGCCGGGCGGCAGACCGTTTGGCGGAAACCCTTGAGGCGCGGCATTTGCGGTGTCTGTTGAAACACATGCGGCAAACAATACCAGTAAGACTATCGCAGAAGCGATACTGTTTAGTATTTTTTTCATGCTTTCCCTCCTAAAACACGGTTGATAAAACCGAAAACTTTTTCCATGTTCTCATCGGTTTCAAACAGCGGGTCGCCGTGGTCTGCACTTTCCAGTATCTCAAAGCTCACCTTTTCTTTTCCGGCAATGGCTTCGATTTTCTCCGCAAGCAGGGCGGATTGTTGCCACGGCACTAAGTGATCTTTACGCCCATGCTGTAAAAACAGCGGCGGCATATCGGGATGCACATAGGTCATCGGGTTTGCAGCCTGCACCTTTTCATTCGGCAGCGTGGTTATTTGTCCGCCCATATAGCGGGATTCAGGCGAGTCTGCAAAATTGTGGTCGGCAAATTGCGCCAGTCCGTTTGCGGTCAGCTGCTCGTCCATTTTGCTAAAATCGGTCGGGGCAAACCACGATACACCGGCTTGCACTGCCGATGAATACTCCGCATTGCCCTGCGATAAATCCTCTAAGTCCGGCCGGTTACCTGTGACGCAAATCATACAGGTGTAGTTTGCGCCGGAAGAACCGCCCGCCGCGATAAATTTCTTGCCGTCAAGATGATACTTAGCCGCATTTGCCCGCAAAAAACGGATGGCGGCTTTCACGTCTTTGATACCGGCAGGAAAAAGCGCCTCGCCTGAAAGCCGGTAGTTAAGGCTTGCCACCGCGTAGCCGAGTTCCAGCCCCTTCTTCAAATAGGGGCGCACCTGGTTGTCGGCTTTGTCGCACATCATAAAAGCGCCGCCGTGAATAAACACGATGGTCGGGAACGGACCGCCGCCTGTTTCCGGCAAATACAAATCCAGCTTTTGCGCGTTTGACTCCCTTGCATACGCCACATCTAAATACTTTCGTGTAACCCACGAATTATCCAAAACCCCATTGGGATTAAAGCCATCGGGCGGCGGGCCTTTTCTTTTTTCGTTATTCATAAAACCTCCAACTACAATTATTTGTTTTTCAAACTATCCAAAGCGACTGCCATGATTAGAATGATCCCTTTAACGATATACTGGGAATACACGCCCCAGCCTGCCAACTGCATACCATTACCGATAATCTGCACGATGAACACGCCGATAACCAGTCCGGCAATAGTGCCTTTACCGCCCTTGAAGCTGATGCCGCCGATAATTGCCGCCGTAAGGCCCGTGAATTCGGTGCCGGGTCCCATTGATGAGCTTGCGGTATTGGACTTTGCCAACATGACCCAAGTGGCGATTGCGAAACAAAAACCGCAAATACCGTATAAAATTGTCTTTATCAGCTTGGTGTTGATACCGGATAGACGGGCGACTTCTTCATTGCCGCCGACTGCCATCACATAGCGTCCAAAATAGGTTTTCTGCAGCACATACGAAGCAATCAGCGCAATCACAATGACCAAAATTACGTCAAAGGGCACACCGCCGATGTTTTGCATGGCGACAGCCCGAAACGACGCGGGAAATGGCCGGTATGTTTTTGATTGGGAAAACGTGTATGATATTCCCTGAAAAACGGTACTGGTTGCAAGGGTGGCAATCAAAGGGAAAATGCGAATGCTGGTAACAAGCGCTCCGTTCAAAGCGCCCAGGAATGCGCCAAGCACAAAACCGATGGCAAGGGCAAGCGGCACCGGAACTCCGGCGACTGTTATCAGCATACCGAGCACCACGCCCACCAGCGACATTTGATAGCCGACCGACAGGTCAATTCCGCCGCCGATCATCACAAACGCCAGGCCTATCGCTGCGATAATATAGTAGGTGTTTTGCGTTACGAGGTTTCTCAGGTTTATCCAGGTGAAAAACACCGGACTGAAAAACGAAAACAGCACAATCAGCGCAAGTAAAATAATGATTGTGGTGTACTTATCGAACAGTTTTTTTAGTGTTCCCGCAAAAGCTGTTTTCATGCTGCCTCCTCTGTGATGCCGGACGCCAGGGTGAGTATTTTCTTGGCATCAAATCCGTTCCGCTCAACTTCGCCGACGCATTTCCCCGCATAAAAGACCATGACGCGGTCCGACATTCCCAGCAATTCTTCCATGTCGGAAGAAATCATGATAATTGCCTTGCCCTGAGCCGACAATTCTGTCATCAATTCGTATATTTCCGACTTTGCTCCCACGTCTATTCCGCGTGTCGGCTCATCAAAAATCAAAATATCGAGATTTGTCGCAAGCGCTTTTGCCAAAACGACTTTTTGCTGATTGCCGCCGGAAAGAAACTGCACTTCCTGCGACAAAGTGGGCGTTTTAATACGCAGTTTGTCTCTGAACTTCTCCGCAAGACTGCGGTCTTTCTTTGCGTTGACCCGGAACAAATCGCATACTTGCCGGATATTTTGGATCGAGATATTGAACTGAACGCTCTGTTCCTGCAAACACCCCAGGGCTTTGCGGTCTTCGGGAATCAAGCCTATGCCGTTTGCAATCGCGTCTTTCGGGCTTCTGATTTTTACCGGTTTCCCGTTGACGCTCACTTCACCCGACTCTTTCGGCGCCGCGCCAAAAAGTACGTTGGCAAATTCCGTACGCCCTGAACCCACAAGGCCCGCAAGCCCCAGTATTTCGCCCTTCCTGACAAAAAGCGATATGTCTTTGTCGCCATTGCCGGTGAGGCGCCGCACGTCGAGCGCAACTTCGCCGAAAGAATCGCTGCGCGCGGGGTAGGTCTCTTTGAACTCACGCCCCACCATCAGGCTGACCAATTCTTCCCGGGTGGTATCTTTGGTATTGCCGGTGCTGATATACCGGCCGTCACGGAGCACGGTAACACGGTCTGAAATGCGGAATACTTCGTCCATGCGGTGCGTAATATAGATGATTGTTACGCCGCGCCGCTTCAAACTCGCTACGATGTCAAACAGGATATCGACTTCCGTAGTTGAAAGCGGCGCACTGGGCTCATCCATAATAAGCAGTTTTACGTCTTTGGCAATCGCTTTGCAGATTTCGACAATTTGTTTTTTTGCCGGCGACAGACTTTCAACTTCGGAGGCCGGATTAATATCTACGTGAAACCGTGCAAAAAGCTCCTGCGCCTTATCTTCGATAATTTTACGGCTAAACTGTCTGCCGAATTTTTCACCGAGAAAGATATTTTCGGCAGCGGAGAGCGACTCGACAAGGTTAAACTCCTGATAGATCACCTCGATGCCGAGCTTCTTTGCCTGCAAGGGGCTGAGAAAACTGTAGCCAAGACCTGCAAGGCGCAAAGTGCCGCTGTCCGCTTTTATTGCACCGGAAATCGTCTTTATCAGGGTTGATTTTCCGGCGCCGTTTTCGCCTAACAATGCGTGCACTTCAGCTTTTTCAAACCGAATCGACACATCATCGAGCGCGACAACTCCGGGATAGGTTTTTGTTATGCCTTCGACGGCAAAAAATACCTCATCCATAGTAAACTCACTTTGCCGGCGGCGTAATGGCGCCGATGCTTTTGACTAACACACGAACTTCCTGTCCATTTTCCGCGCTGACAAGCGAAATCGGATCCCATAAAATCTTTTCAGGCATGTCGTTTTTGAATACACGGTACACCAAATCGGCAACATCGCCGGGCAGGTCTGCGCCGCCGAAAGCTACCGCACCGCGGAATACACCGCTGCCCAGTGAAGTTTCTTTTAACTGCTGGACCTCAGGCCCCATAGCGCCGCCGCCGAAAATGCCGATTTTGTCGAGTTGCGCTTGTGAAAAGCCCTTGTCCACATACACCTGTGACGCGCCGCAAGCGCCGTCAGACGCATAGGCCAGCACCAATTTAACATTCGGGTTCGAGGTGAGAATGTTCTCCATTGCCACCTGCCCTTCCTGGAACATCTGCGCCTGCACATCGGTAACGATTTTGACCGCCGGGCTATAAGCGGGGTTTGCTATACGGGCGCTTTCACTCACCACCGCGCCGTCCGCGTTTATATACTGCCCGCCTGAGTTTTTCAGATATGGTTCGGCAATAGACTTGATACCGTTACTGCGATGCACACTGTCCTCACCGAGGGTATTTGAAAACACCGCCGTTTCAATCGAACCTGCTGCCGCGCCGGGATAGGTCTTGTCAACCCAATCTTTCGCCATATACGCCACATAGGTGCCGACCAAATACTGGTCGGCGTTCATCAGGCAGTCGTAACTGTCCGCGTCTTCATCGGCGATAGATACGCCGGTAATCGCGACTTTCACACCGGCTTTCCGCGCGTCACGCAGGGCCTCGACGAGTGTTTTCCCGTCATTCGGCATCGCAAACAGGGTGTCGGCGTGCATTGCGGTATAGTTCTGTATCTGCGCAATCATCGTGTTGTTGTTCAGATCCGCACTGGATATTTGAACTTCGGCAACACCCACAAACTTTGCCTTGATGGCAGCCTCAATTCCGGTCATAAGCGGGTTATCCAGGGACGGCAAACTGACCGCCACTATCGGAAGCCCCGCTTTCGAAGTTACGGTTCCAGAAGTCTGTTTGGAACGGTTACAGGCAACAGGCAAACACAGGAGTGTTACAGCTACAACAATAAGGGAGAATTTAGTTTTCATTCTCTGCCTCCTTTAAGGTTTTGTTGATATAATCGTATCATGAAATTTATCCATAACTATATCCAAGTCGGCATACCATCTATTCCATACCGGAATACTTGTACTAAAGCGCCTTTCCGGTTTATAATAACGGCATGACAACCGAACAGCTTCGGTATTTTGTAAGTATCGCCGAGAACAGCAGTTATTCCGATACCGCCAGGGAATACAGCATATCCCAGTCATCGGTGAGCAAGCAAATCCGTGCCTTTGAATGGGAGATGGGCTGCACACTGTTTGACCGAGGCCACCGCCATGTAAAATTAACGGAAATCGGCAGCACCTTGTATCCGCGCATGAAGAATATGCTCGCGCAGTTTGACGATATTATGAATGAGGCGCACGGCTACAAGAGCAGTGAGAACACAATTAAACTCGTGTCCCTGCCTATTTTGGGACAGTACAACATCACAAAAGTGTTACAGCTCTTTGAAGCCGACAGAAAAACCATTCAGGTACTGACAGTGGAACAGGAAGAGCGGGAGATATCGGAAACGATTGTAAGCGGAGACTACGATATTGTCATAACCCGCGAAGAAATACTTCCCCCCGGCGCTTACAAAAAATACAAAATCGCCGAAGACTCTCTTGCCTTATTCGTCAACGAAAACCACCGCTACGCTGAAAACAAAACCATCAGTTTGGATTTGATCGCCAAAGAGCCGTTAATGCTAATGCCGAAATATACCTTTATTTACCATCTCTGTATCAGGCTGTTCAGGGAGCAAGCTACAGTGCCCAATGTTATTTCATGCGCACGAATAGAAACAATTTTGAGTAATATTGAATCATCCCGCTGTTCTTCCCTGCTTATGGCAAAAAGCGTCAATATGTTTAGGAGCGCCAAAATCAAGGTGATACCCATAGAGCCGCCCTGCATCAGCAATATTGTCGCCGTTTGTCCCGTTAATGCTGAGCCGAAGAAAGCTACTGAGCGTTTTATACGGTTTTTAACTGCTTATTTTAGTTGAGGGGAAGGGGAAGCGATCTTACTAGTCTTATAACACTACCTTTATCAGCGAAACTCCTTGTTCCCCAAGCAGCCGTTCTTTTTCCGAGGGGACATTTTCATCGGTAATTACCATGCTGATACGGTTGAAGGGGAGAAGGGGGGTCAAGCCCCGTTTGAAAAACTTTTCAGATTCCGTGAGAATGATAACCTGTTCCGCCTGTTTCGCCATATCCCGTACGGTCTCAGAACGGAGATGGTCATTTCCGGTAAAGCCCTGCTCCGGAGAAAAGCCGTCGGTTCCGATGAAAAGCTTATCCACCGAAAAACCTTGCGCACAAGCCCGCGCAATAGGCCCTACCATGACCTGGGATTCGTTCTGGTAATCCCCTCCCAGGAGCACAATCTTCGCCTGGGGTTGCCGTCTGATATAGGCTGCGATAAAAGCGGAGTTGGTGATGATTCGCACATCCCGTTTGTTAGAAGCCAGCTCCTCCGCGAGAATGGCACAACAAGAACCGGATTCTATCATTACCGCCTCGCCGTCCTTTATCAGTTCCGCTGCAGCCCGAGCGATTTTCCGTTTAGTTTCATAGTGGTAACTCAGCCGGTTATTGATATCATCGCTGGAACCGGGACTCACATATCCCCGTTCATGGTGTATAATTCCTTTTTTTTCCAGTTGATCCAGGTCTTTTCGCAGTGTTACTTTGGAGACCTCCATCATTTCCGCCAGTTTCGCTACTTCAATGCGTTCATAAGCGGCGATGGTGTCAAGCATTTTTTGTTGGCGTTCATTTTGTTTTTCGGTCATGCATCTATTCCTCCGTCAATAAAGACCTGCCGATATTCCGCTAAATCATCCCGGTGAAGCTGGGGGACACCTTGCATAGGATAGGGGATTCCCATATCCGCATATTTTTTTTCCCCGAATTGATGGAAGGGGAGAAGTTCAACCTTGGAAATATCCATGGCGGTAAAGAGACGGACGAATTCAGCAGCGTCTTCAAGGCTGTTATTAAAACCGGGAATAACCGGAATACGGGAGAGTACGTTCTTCCTGCTATCCAGGGCTGTTTTCAGATTGGCAAGGCAAACCTCATTGGATACCGCAGTGCCTTCAATGTGGCGCTTCCGGTCGTAATGCTTCACATCAATAATGAGGAAATCAACATGGTTGATGAACTCCTGCCAAAGCGCTGCGGGGGCAAGGGCGCTGGTTTCGATAGCCCGATGTATTTTTTCTTCACCAAGACGATCAAGGAGGACAACGGCAAATTCGGCCTGAAGGAGTACTTCGCCCCCTGAAAGGGTCACTCCGCCCCCGGACTCTTCGTAGAATGGCCGATCCTGGAGACAGATTTCCATAACCTCCTCTACCGTGTAATAACGTATTTCGGCGGTCTCACGGCCGCCAGGCCCAACGGACCTTAGGTCCGATTCCTGGGACTCCGGGTTGGCGCACCAGCGGCACCGCAGCGGGCAGCCCTTAAAAAAGACCACCGTGCGGATGCCGGGGCCGTCGTGGAGGCTGAATTTTTGCATGTTGAAGAGCAGTGCTTTGTCAGACATGGTACGTTCTTGTATACAGCTTATCCTATATTTTAGTTAATGTCAAGAAATTACTTATTTTAATAATAAATTTTCTTATTTTAACAATTTTTTTCTTGACAAACTAGAAATTCCGGTTTACCCTGCATATATGGACCTGCATACCATAGGTATTGATGTGGGCGGAACCAAAACGGCCTACGGACTTTTTAATGGGCAAAGGGAGATAGTCCGGCGTCTTTCCCACCCATCGGACGATACCGCAAGCCCGGAGGAATTTTTTGATACCATTGCGGGCAATATTAAGGGCCTTATGGCCGCGGAGGGCCTCCAAAATGAGGATATCCGGGGGCTTGGTATCGGGATGCCCTCCTTCGTCCTTTTTGAAGAGGGGCGGCTCATCAAAACCAGCAATCTGACGAAGATTCACGACTTCCCCGCCCGCGCCTATTTGATGGAAAAACTTGGGGGGATGCGGGTGCTTATTGATAACGATTCCCATACCGGGGCGATGGCGGAACACCGGCACGGGGCGGGCCGGGGCTTTGATAATATGATCTACTGCCCCATCAGCACCGGGATTTCTTCGGGGATTATCATAAACGGGAAGCTGTTCCGGGGCCGCTACGGCTGGTCCGGGGAAAGCGGCCACATGATCGTTACCCCCGACGACGGGGTGGAGTGCGGCTGCGGAAACCGGGGCTGCCTCATGTCGTGGTGTTCCGGCTCCATGATCGTCAAACACATTGAACAGTGGATAGCACAGGGTGAGGCGTCCATCATACCCGGTCTGGCCGGGGACGGAAAAATCACTATGTTCCACCTGGGAAGCGCCTATAATGCGGGGGATGCGCTGGCCCACCGGGCCTACGATCAAATGGTGAAATACCTGGGGATTTGGATCTACAACCTGTACGTCACCCTGAACATAAATTGTTTTGTCTTCGGCGGCGGCCTCTTAAAATTTGGCCGGCAGCTTATGGATGGGGGGAAGAAAACAACCATCCTTGAGGATATGAAAGAGATTTTTGACGGGTACAATAAAAACGACATGCCCGTGTATTTCAAAGCGGCGGAGCTGGGTGATGACTTCGGCATTATCGGCGCCGCAGAATTACTGTTTTAGAAGGAGTGCGGCATGAGTAACCATTTTGGAAATTTGACAAGCAGGATGGCACGGTTCCGGCTGGAATTGTTGAACGTGAAACCCCGGGTTTGTGTAGAGCGTGCTAAAATAACCACTGACACCTACCGCGAAAACATGGATCAGCCCCTGGCGATACGGCGGGCGCTGATGCTCAAAAATGTTCTCGAAAAGATGAGTATATATATAGAAGAAGAAACCCTTATCGCGGGGAATCAGGCTGCAAGTAACCGCTCCGCCCCCATCTTCCCCGAATACGCCATGGATTGGGTCATTGATGAACTTGACAAATTTGATAAGCGGGACGGGGATCGGTTTTATATAACTGAGGAAAACAAAACAGTCCTCCGCACTATAGCCCCTTTCTGGGAACATAATACGGTAAAAGACCGGGGGCTTGCCGCCATGCCTGAGTCGGCGCGGGTTTTTTATGACCTGGGGATCATCAAAGCCGAGGGGAATATCACTTCCGGGGATGCCCACCTGGCGGTGGATTATAAGCGTATGCTTGCCGAGGGCCTTCTTACCTACAAGCGGCGGGCGGAAGAAAAATTGAAGGGCCTGGATCTGACGGACTATAAAAACCTTCATAAATCGTATTTCTACCGGGCCGTGATCATCGTCATGGATGCGGTGATTGCCTTTGCAAAACGGTATGCGGATCTGGCGGCAAAAATGGCGGCGGCTGAAAAGGATGAGGGCCGTCGGCAGGAACTGCTTGAAATGGCCCGGGTGCTTGCAAAGGTTCCGGCTAATAGGGCCGACACCTTCTACGAAGCGGTACAGGCCCTGTGGCTTGTTCACCTGGTACTGCAAATAGAAAGTAACGGTCATTCCCTTTCTTATGGCAGGATGGATCAATATCTCTATCCCTATTATCAAAAAGACATTGAGACTGCGCGTATTACCGAAGAATCCGCCTGCGAACTCCTGACCAATCTATGGATGAAGACCTTTACGATCAACAAAATACGAAGCTGGTCCCATACCCGGTTTTCCGCCGGGAGTCCCCTGTACCAAAACGTAACCATAGGCGGGCAGATTCTTGAAAGTGATTCCGCGGCGCCACGGGATGCGGTAAATCCCCTCTCCTTCCTGATTCTGAAAAGCGTGGCCCAAACCAGATTACCCCAGCCAAATCTGACGGTACGGCATCACAAGAAACTAAACATGCAGTTTTTAAAAGATTGCATAGAAGTGGTGCGCCTTGGTTTCGGTATGCCCGCCTTTAACAGCGACGAGATTATCATCCCCTCGTTCCTGGAAAAGGGTGTTGCCAAACTGGACGCCTACAACTACAGCGCCATCGGCTGTGTGGAAGTCGCCGTGCCGGGCAAGTGGGGCTACCGGGTGACGGGCATGAGCTTCATCAATTTTCCCAAGTCCCTGTTGATTGCCATGAACGACGGCGTGGATATTGAAAGCGGCAAAAAAGTGTGCGAGGGTATCGGACATTTCACCACATGGAAAAACTACGATGATGTAGAAAAGGCCTGGGATAAAATTATCCGTGAGTTTACCCGCCAGTGTGTCATCATTGATTCCTGCGCCGATATGGTTCTGGAACGGGATACGGCGGACATACTCTGTTCCGCGCTCTGTGACGACTGTATTGAACGGGGGCTTAACTTAAAAGAAGGGGGCGCGGTTTACGATTTTATCAGTGACCTCCAGGTGGGCATTGCAAACCTTGCGGACAGTCTTGCGGCGATAAAAAAATGCGTGTTCGAAGATAAATCCATCAGCACAAAAGAGTTGTGGGACGCGCTGCAAAACGACTTTGCGGGCAACGATTGCGAACGTATCAGGGAACTCCTCATCGCCGCGCCGAAATATGGTAACGATGATGATTACGTGGACCTATTGGTGCGTGAAGCCTATGACGTCTATATTGAGGAGATGAAAAAATATCATAATACCCGGTATGGGCGCGGGCCAATCGGCGGTATTTATTATGCCGGTACGTCCTCTATTTCGGCGAACGTTCCCCAGGGCGCGGGTACAACCGCCACGCCGGATGGACGAAAAGCGGGGGAGCCCCTGGCGGAGGGATGTTCCCCCAGCCATAGCATGGACCGGCATGGTCCTACGGCGGTCTTTAAGTCGGTGTCCAAACTGCCGACCCACGAAATTACCGGCGGTGTTTTGCTTAACCAGAAAGTAAGCCCGGCCATGTTGGATACCGAAGAGAACCGGAAAAAACTTATCTTCCTGCTCCATACCTTTTTTAACCGGCTCGACGGCTTCCATGTGCAGTTCAATGTGGTTTCCCGGGAGACCCTGCTGGATGCCCAGGTCCACCCGGAAAAACATCAGGACCTCATCGTCCGGGTGGCGGGGTACAGCGCCTTTTTCAATGTCTTGTCGCGCCAGACCCAGGACGATATTATCGCGAGGACGGAACAGGTTATCTAAATTTTTTGAAAAAACACTCATAGGTACTTGATAAACTAATAAGATTAGTTTATATTGTTGATATGTTAGTTAAGAGAGAACCTATGGAACAAAAGAAACGAGGCATGACCCGCGATACCGTATTGGCGGCCGCCGTAAAAATTGTGGAAAAACAGGGCTTTTCACAATTAACCATACAGGAATTGGCATCTTCGCTTCAGGTAAAACCCGCTTCCCTATACAATCATATCAGCGGCATTGATGAAGCAAGGCTTCGTTTGGCCCGTTACGCCCTTGAAAAGATGGAAGCGGGTTTACGGGACACGGCGCTAGGATATTCCCGTGAAGAAGCCCTGAAAAAAATCGCCTTTGCCTACCGCCATTTCGCTCTAAAGCACCCGGAACTGTACAAGGCTTTCATCAATTCCGCAAATATTGAGGACAGGAAGATTGGAGAAGCAAAACAATCGGTTGTCCGTGTTTTTCATCAGGTGCTTGAACCCTATTCATTGGATGACGGGGCAAAAGTACATTTTACCCGCTGTTTCAGAAGCAGTCTGCACGGGTTTGTCAGCCTTGAGACTGCGGGTTTTTTCAAAAACAGTGTAGATAGTAACACAAGTTTTGAAATGCTTGTTGAAAATAACCTTGGGCTGCTTAATGGTTTGGCAAATGGCAGCCTTGTATGAGGCTGTTAAAATAATACTCCGAAATGAGTTTAAACTAAAGGAGAAAGAAATGAAAAAGAATATCCTGTTTGCGGTATGTCTGGCGGCAGCTGTTGTCTGCGTGGCCGGAGCGGAAGGCTGGAAAGGCGGCGGCTATACCGGCCCCTCATCGGTCAATGTGAGCAAGGCAAGCGAAGTAAAAAATATGCCCCATGACACCGATGTGGTACTGGAAGGGAAAATCGTGAGCTATCTTGGAAACGAGAAATATCTGTTTAACGATGGCTCGGAAACGATAACCCTTGAAATAGACAATGACGTATGGAACGGACTGGAAGTAGGCCCCGACGACATCGTTGTTGTCTATGGGGAAGTTGACAAGAAGTTCCAGCAATTGGAAGTTGAAGTGGAACGGATCGAAAAGAAAAAAAGTTAAGGGGGATAGTTTGAAAAAAGTCCGTTTTTGAATATACGGCAAGCGGAAAAGTCATCTCACTGGGGGAACGTTCATGAAAGTGGATTGGGACACGTGGTAATTGACGTAAAATCCATTAGGAAAATATAATAGAGTTGTTCGGAAACTTCAGTTTCCGAACAACTTCCGCTAAAAAACGCAGTTTTGCAAGGCTTTAGCCTGAAAAACTGCAAGACTTGTGAGACAACCAACCGGGTTGTCGAACAAGTCTAATAAACATAGACAAAAATGTTTAGTTGCTATATAATATCCCAATGGAGATGTTATATGGATAAAGAATTGGCGCTTGCCATTGGGGAAAAAATAAATAAAGCCGCCGGTATACTGAATAGCGAAAAGAAGGTTGCGCGGGATTATGGCATTGGTTTTCCGTTAAACCATGCGGAAGTCCAACTGTTAGATATAATCAATGGCCACCCCGATGAAAACACCAGTCAATTGGCTGTGCGTATCGGTATAACCAAGGGAGCTATCGCTCAAATTACCAGGAAATTATTGGAAAAAGACCTGATAGCACGTTTTCACATGCCGGAAAACAACAAAGAAGTGTATTTTGAACTGACAAAGTTAGGGAAAAAAGCAGTTTCCGGCCATTGGAAACACCACGAACGGTTAAATGCCGGACTTATGCGCTATTTTGAAACCCTAAGCGAAAAAGATATAAAGACCATATTTTCTTTTCTTGACACAGTAATAAAAGGAAATATGCCCGATTAAGTGAAAAAAACAAAAAAAATTATTGTTTAGACGCTAAATCTATTGACATTTTATTGTTTAGTTGCTATACTATACTTATAAACTCTATTGAAGGAAGGATTGAAGTAATGGAAAAGCCAAGCGGCAGCGCCGGACGGTCCTCCGGGCCGATTATACAACTGGACAGCCTTACCAAGACATTTGACGGGTATCACGCGGTCAACAATGTGTCATTGGAGGTTAAGAGGGGTGAGATATTCGGCTTTGTCGGCCTGAACGGAGCCGGGAAATCAACCACAATCCACATGATGCTGTCGCTCTTAAAACCCAGCTCAGGCAGCGTCTATCTACTGGGGAAAAAGGTGACCCTCGGAAGTTACGGGCTATGGGAAAAGGTTGGTTTTTTGGAGCAGGCAAGCTATTATCCCGCTCTTACGGTGGAAGAAAATCTGGACATTGCCCGCCGTATGCAGAAACTAAGCGGCAAGCAGTGTGTTGCTGAAATTATACAAAAGCTGGGGCTCGTACCTCACAAAAACAAAAAAGCAAAGCATCTATCCCTCGGAAACAAACAGCGCCTGGGTTTGGCAAAGGCTATGATTCATAACCCTGAAATTTTGATTTTAGACGAACCTATCAACGGGCTTGACCCCGCCGGGGTTGCGGAAATCAGGGATATGCTTTTGGACTTATCAAAAAATCATGGCGTCACGGTGTTTCTTTCCAGCCATCTTCTTGAGGAACTTGCGAAACTGGCCGACACCATCGGCATCATTCATGAGGGAAGGTTAATTCAAAATATTGAAATGGCAACGTTAGAACGATCCTTGAAGAAGGAAATGAAGATGGTTACGGAGAGTTTGGAAGGCTATTTTTTACGGACAATTCAAAGCACAGGGGGGACAAACTGATGAATATAGCATCTTTCGTTTACGGTGAAATTCGTAAAGCTTATAAGACAAGCGTCTTTTGGGTTGTAACCATCGCGTTTACTATTCTACCAGGCATCTCCCTTCTCAAATATTTTAACGCCGCAAACGTAAGTTGGGACTTGTATTTGGCGGATATTCTAACAAGCTTCACTGCGCTATTGGTGATCGGGTTTGCCTTCACTACCTGTTGGGTTTTCGGGCGGGAGTATACGGATAAAACGATAAACGATTTACTGGTAAAGCCGGTATCCAAGCTCTCTATAGCGGTATCCAAATTCATGGTGATTTTGCTATGGAACAGCCTTTTGACGGTTATTATGTTTACCATCGTAGTTTTGATTGGCGTTTATGTCGGTCTCATTGGAGGAAATGCCGCCCTCATCCTGCATTATTTCCTTAAGTTTATGGCAACAGCATTGCTCACCATGTTTGTCAGTACCGTAAGTTCATTTATGGCTAATGTTGCCAGGGGATATCTGGCTCCAATCGGCCTAATTTTCCTTATTGTGATCATCATCAATATCGTTGAAAACCTCGGACTTAATGCATATATCCCCTGGACAATACCGGCTCTGCTCATATCCGAGGGGGGTCTTGGCCCAATCAGCATTTTGATACTCGTAATGACCGGAATAGCAGGGTTTGTTGGAACAGTTGCATGGTGGAGATATGCGGAACAGGAATGATCGGTGAGGTTATATTTATGAAGAAGACTGTATTTATCGTATACGGGTTTGTGTTACTAACGGGCTTCTGTTTTGCCGATCCTATTGAAGGCTATTGGGTGAACGTTGATGCGCAGACCGGCAAAACTATGGGATGGGAAATATATCGGGATGAGGGGACACTCTATGCTAAAGGCCGCGTCGGATCGGGAACTCCTCTGATTTTTGCTTTAACGAGGGATACTCAGCCGAGCGCAAAGCGCGAAGGTTCTCCTCCTGATAAACCCGGCCAATGGAGCGGCAGTACGATTATTCCCGATAACGGTATGTTATTCAAATGCAAGATGACCTATCATCCGGCGGACGGGAATAAGTACAAGGTTGAAACACTGGAAATGCGGGGGCAAATCGGTATCATGGGAAACAGCCTGTTTTATAAGAGGAGCAGTTAATCGAGAATTGAAGGATTAGGGGACAAAGGCCTTGGGGTAAAATTGTAAAGGCTATTGTGCCATAACAAACGCCGCCGCAGGGCTGGAATACCAGCCTTGTTTGTGGTATGCTTGAATTATATGGAGGAAAATATGACCGGACGGCTTTTAACCCAGAGAGAAAAAGCGGACATTATGATGAAGGCTATTGACCTTGACGATGCAGGCAAGAAAGACGAGGCAATGGCTCTTTTCAAGACACTCCCCATGCCCCCTTTTTTAGCCAAGGTTATGAAGGAGAAGGTCGGGGTCAATTATTTGACAACGAGTGAATGGAATCTGGCGGAAGCGGAGGCAGCGTTTGGACAAGACTGGCTTAATCGATAAGATAAATGCCAGCGTCATGTACATTCGGACTTTAGTCCGCTACCAGGGACGGGAATGGCTGGACACCGAAGGCTTTGAAGGCGAGGGCAGGAAAAGTTATAGAAAAGGTCTTGCCTTTGGCATTGAGGCGTTTCGGGAAGTGCAAACGCTCTCCGCCGATAATTTGTATCTACTGTTTATAGCAGAGTATACGTTTCTTGTTCAGGAACTTGAATACTGCTCATCCGGCGATACAAAGGCTGCAATGAGCCTGAAAAAAGCCATTCAAGAGTTTGACGAGGCTTTTCTCGCTTTTGAAGTTCTGCAAAATAGTGAAATTTATATATCTGTTGAAAAGACTTATTCACATCGCACGGAATTCAGGTATAAAGGAATGCCCAAAGACGCGTTTCATGTTGCTTGCGCCGGACATACTGTCCGTATTGAAAATATTTTAAAGGCACCGGGTATTAATCTTGCTGAAAAGAGGCTGTTGGAACAACGTCATTCAAATATGGTAACCGCACAGTCGGTATATTTGGAAAAACAAAAGAAAATATTTTTAAATAAATGATGCCCGCCGCGACCAAGTGGGAGCGGCTACTTTGTCCCTACACGTTCACCTTTGACGAAGCGGACAAAGATATATACCTATTTCATAATGATACGGATTTTGAGCAAATAGAAAAAGGTAGCAAATTAAAAGTCTATAAATATAAATTGTAAGGCAAAAAACTGCAACATATGTTAAGCGGCTTGGCCGCTAATACTTTCAATTTTTTAACAATTCAAACTTGTTCTTCTTAAATAACAAAATGCCGTCATCCCGCATACGGCAAAGTTCCGCCGAAATTGCACTCCGCTCAACCGACAAGTATGCCGCTAATTCTTCTCTGTTAAACGGAATCTCAAAAGAACGGCTATGTTCTTTTTTTGCCTGAGCGGATAAATAAGCAAGCAGTTTTTCACGGGTGCTGCGTCTGGATTGAAGATCATTTTTTGCTAATAGAATATTACTTTTTTCAGCAAGACTGCGGATAAGGTTTTTTATCATCTGTGTATGGCATGAACAAACCTTCGGGCAGGCAGCAATCAAGCGGTTATAATCAAGAAATAAAACCTCCGACTTTTCCATTGCAATAACACTAACAGGAATATGTTTAATTCCGGCGCAAACAAAAGCAGCCCCGAACTGGTCGCCGCATTTAATCTGTTCCACAATTTGCCGGTTTCCCCAAAAATCATCCCGCAAAATATGTAAAGTGCCGGAGAGAACTATTCCCAAAGCGGTACACTCGTCTCCTTCCCGGTAAATATATGCTTCTTTTTCAAAAATTTTTCTGCACCCGCCAAGACAGATGGATAATTGGTCAGTGTCCGT
>BOAU01000024.1 GCA_026002025.1 Spirochaetia bacterium
GGATGGCGGTGGCGGTTATCGGGGACGGGGCCCTTACCGGGGGGACCGCCTACGAGGGCCTTTCCCACGCGGGGCAGCTGGGGCTTCCCTTGGTGGTGATCCTCAATGACAACAAGATGTCCATCGGCGCCAATGTGGGGGGGCTTTCAAAATATTTGAGCCGCCTTTCCATGAAGGCCCGGTACCAGAAATTCCGCCGAACCTTCGACGCCATGGCGAAAAAACTGCCCTTTATTGGGGATGTCTTCTTTGACTTAGTGGTCAGGATGAAGCGGGCGGTGAAGGCGGTTTTTTATACCGATAACTTTTTTGTGGATTTGGGTTTTGAGTACGTGGGGCCCATCGACGGGCATAACATCTCCGCCCTGATCCAGGTATTTGAGGATGTGCGGAAGCTGGGCCGGCCGGTGGTGATCCATGTGATCACCCGGAAAGGCAAGGGCTACGGCTATGCGGAGGATGATCCCGGAACTTACCACGGGGTCGGCTCCTTTTCTGTCGTCGGGGGGCTTAATGCAGGGCAGCAGCCGGCTGCGGTCTCCGCGGAACATTCAACGGAGATTTTCCGGCCGACCTTTACCGAAGCTTTTGGCGCCGCGATCCTTGAAGCGGCGCAGGGAGACGCAAGGGTGGCGGCCATTACCGCGGCCATGGAAAAGGGGACCGGGCTTAGTCCTTTCAAAAAAGCCCTTCCCGCACGGTTTTTTGATGTGGGAATCGCCGAGGAACACGCCCTTATTTTTGCGGCAGGGCTCGCCGTCCAGGGGTTCAAGCCCGCGGCGGCCATCTATTCAACCTTTATCCAGCGGAGCATCGATCAGATCATCCACGATGTAAGCCTCCAGAACCTGCCGGTCATTTTGGCCCTGGACCGCGCGGGCTTTGTGGGGGATGACGGGGAAACCCATCAGGGACTTTTTGACATTGCCCTGTTCCGGCCGGTCCCAAACATGACCATCCTTGCCCCCGCCGGGGAATCGGAACTGAGGCTCATGCTGAACTGGGCTTTGGAACAGGGGCCCGATTTGGACCTTGGTCCGATAGCAATCCGTTATCCCAAGGGCCTCTGCCCCGGTGAAATTCCTGAATTTTCCCAGGTACTGAAAAAGGGCCGGGGTGTGTGGATTCGCGGCGGTTTGGGGGCAAGTGGTGCAGTTGCACCGAAGGGCGCAACTGTGAGCGATTCGGCTAAGGCCGAATCGCCGGTGTGTTTGGCCTTTACCGGCGGGCTCTATGGGGAGGCCTGTGCTGCGGCGGAACAGCTTGCCCGCCGCGGTATAGGGACGGACCTTTACAATCTCCGTTTTCTCAAACCCATTGATGAGAACTATCTGGCGGATATCATGAACCGCTACGAATTGACCGTCTTTATTGAAGAGGGCATCCGTTCAGGCGGTTTTGGGGAATACGCTGCGGAATTGGCCCTGAGGCGGGACTGCGTCGGCAAGGTGCTGGTTCTGGCTGCGCCGGAGCATTTTGTTTCCCTGGGAACCAGGGCGGAACTGATCCATATGAACGGCCTTGACGGGGAGGGGATCGCCGCCGGGGTGATCAAGGCGCTACGGTGACCGGTATAATGACGCCGGGCGCGACAGCGTCTTTTCAATCCTTCCTATCGGAAAGCGGCCCGCAGGGGCGCATGGAACTCCCCAGCGGGGCGAAGCTTGATTTTGGGACCGCTCTCCGGGCCGTTCCCCCGCTGGTCATGGGCATTGTCAACTGCAACGGGGATTCTTTTTTTTCCCCCAGCCGGGCCCGTGCAGAAGCGGCGGTTGAAAAGGCCCTGCAGCAGGTTGAGGACGGGGCGGCGATCATCGACTTTGGGGGGGAATCCACCCGGCCCGGGGCGGACTATGTTTCCGCCGATGAGGAACTGGAACGGCTTATTCCCGTGATCGAGGCATTCAGGCGGCGATCCCCTGCGGCGGTGTCGGTGGATACCCGGAAGGCGGTGGTGGCCCGTGCCGGTCTGGAAGCAGGGGCCGATATTATCAACGATATTTCCGCCCTGGAGGATGATCCTGAAATGGGCTCCCTCTGCGCGGAGAAAAAGGCCGCGGTGGTGCTGATGCATAAGAAGGGAGAGCCCCGGACCATGCAGCAGAACCCCCGCTACACCGATGTTGCCGCCGAAGTTGGGGCCTACCTTCTTGAGGCCGCCCGGAGGGCGGAGCGCCGGGGCATCTCCCATGACAAAATCATCCTCGATCCGGGGATAGGTTTCGGCAAGGCTTTAGAGGATAACCTCACAATAATGAATCGTCTTGCGGAGATTTGCGGTTCCGGCTATCCTGTACTGGTGGGGCTTTCCCGGAAAACCTTTGTCGGGGAACTGACCGGCAGGGAAGCGCCGGACCGGCTTGCGGGAACCCTGGCTTCCAACGCCTTTTGTATCCTTAAGGGGGCGCGGATAGTCCGGGTCCATGATGTGCGGGAAACGGCCGACATGATAAAAGTACTTTTTGGCATAGCGCAGGCGCGGAAAGGATAAGAGCGGAAGGTGGAATGGTTTCAGCGGCTTTCTCATTTTTATGATCTCATCCGCCCGATCCTGGATGTGGCAATCCTTGCCTTTCTGCTCTATAAAGCCTACGATCTTTTGGTTAAGACCCAGGCGGTGCAGCTGGTAAAGGGGGCGGGTTTTCTTGCCCTGATCTACGGCATCGCCTTCCTTTTTAAACTTACCACCCTCCAATGGTTATTGACCATGCTGGCCCCCGGACTTTTTATCGCCATCGCCATCGTTTTTCAGCCGGAACTGCGGAAGATCTTTATCCGCTTGGGCCAGGGGGACCTCTTCCGGCCGGACACCAAGCCCCGGATCGGCCAGCTCGAGGCTGTGGTCACTGCGGCGGAAATTCTTTCCCAGCAGAAGCGGGGGATGCTGGTGGTTTTTCCCCGGAAGATCACCGTTAAAAACATCATTGATACGGGTACCCGGCTGAACGCCGACATATCTTCCAGCCTTATCGTTGCGGTTTTTGAATTTGACGGCCCCCTCCACGACGGGGCCATGATCATACAGAACAGCAGGATTGTTGCGGCGGGGTGTTTTTTGCCCCTTTCGGAACAGCAGGATATCCGCAAGAGTTTTGGTACCCGGCACCGGGCTGCCCTGGGGATGTCGGAGCAGTCAGATGCGGTGGTCCTGGTGGTTTCCGAGGAAACCGGGGCCATTTCCCTGGCCTACGAGTCCAAACTCTACTACGATCTTTCCCCCCTGGAGATAACCCGGAAGCTCAAGGAACTGCTTGACCGGGGTGGACGGCGGGAGGCCGCCCAGCCGGATATTGTTCTGGAGACATCGACGCCGATGCCGGCGCCTTCCCCGGAAGCGAAGCCTTCTTTGCCCGTAAAGGAGGAAGCCTAGGATGGCCTGGCTTAACCCGCAAAAAATAATAGCCAAAGCCGCCGAGAACTGGCTGGTCAAGGTGATTTCCATTGCCCTGGCGATAATCCTCTTTGTCTTTCACCGGATGAGTACCCTGGAATCCCGGTTTTTTTCGGTGCCCCTGCGGGTGGAGCATAACGCAAGCCTTATCCCCGCAAGCCCCTATACCCGGATGATCCGGGTGAGCCTGCGGGGGGACGCCAACAGTATTTATCCTATTCTGGATGATGATATCGAAGCGTATATTGATCTGCGGAACTATGAAACCGAAGGCCTGTACCACACACCGGTACAGATCCGCAAGAAAGGCACCGCCCTGGGGGTGGAGCCCCTGGAAATAACGGCGGACCCCATGGAAATTTCCCTGGAACTGGATCGCCGGATGAGCAAGTATCTGCCCCTGACCGCGAGCCTCCGGGGGAGTGTGGAAGAGGGCTACGATCTGGCATCCCAGACCCTTACCCCGAATCAGGTGACGGTGGACGGCCCCCTGCGGCTTCTGGCGAATATTACGGAACTCTATACCGAAGAAATTGATCTTGACGGCAGGAATGCGGACTTTTCCGTGATGGTGAATATCCTCAACCGGGACCCCCTGCTGGTGATCCGGGGAAACGGGAGGACCGAATTCCGGGGCTTTGTTCAGAGCCGGGTTTCGGTGCGGAACTTTATGGGCATAGCCATCACCGTTCAGGGCCTTGATCCGCAGTTTGCCGCGGAACCGGATGTCAAGCTGGGGAGTATCCGCGCCGAAGGCAGCCAGAAGGAACTGGACGCCTTTGTGCCCCCTGCTTCCTTCCTCAGCGTGGATGCTTCCGCAATTGAAATGCCCGGAACCTATACACTGCCCCTTGATGTAACCCTTCCCGAAGGGTTGAACCTGGTACGCTTGGACCCCTTTGAGGTTTCCGTGACCGTCACCTTTGATAAGGGCGTCGATCCTATCGGTGGGAGCTATGAATGATTGTCGGCATCGGGGTTGACGTGGTCCATGTGCTCAGGCTGGAACGGTGGCAGAGCATACCGGGGCTCCTGGAGCGGTATTTCCATGCGGACGAACTTGTTGCGGTGCGCGCCAAGGGGAGCGGGGCGGTTTTATCCCTGGCGGCCCGGTTTGCCGCCAAGGAAGCCTTTGGCAAAGCCCTGGGGACGGGGCTTGCGGGGATCGAGTTAAAGGATATCATGGTGGTAAATCAGCATAATGGGCGGCCGACCATAGAGGTCTTCAATACCGCCCGGGATGCGCTGCTCCGGAGCGGAGCCGACCGGATGCATATTTCCCTGACCCATGAGCGGGATAACGCCATCGCCATGGTGGTGTTGGAGGCAACATGAGCGGTGATGAAAAGGAACTAAGGGTTTCCTTTTTTTCCAAAAAAGAATATACCTGCCCGGTATGCGATGCCGCCTTCCGCAAGGAAGAGCTTCATTCCGGGAGTGGACGGCTCATTGCCGGCGAACTCACCGAGGAACTCCACCGCCTCTACGAGCCTTCCGCCAAATACGGCGAGCTTTATCCCCTGGTCTATCAGGCCACGGTCTGCCCCGAGTGCTGGTTTGCTTCAATGGACTCAGATTTTTCCGAGCTTCCCGCCAAGAACCACGGCCTGGTCTGGAACCACCGGGAACAGCGGGTCAGCGACACGGAACTTATCTTCCCGGGTATTGATTTTCACAAGCCCCGGGGCCTTGCGGAGGGGGCCGCTTCCCTTTATCTGGCGCTCCGGTGTTATGACTATTATGATCCGGATGTTTCTCCCACCTTCAAGCAGGGCCTTGCGGCGCTGCGGGCTGCCTGGCTTCTGGATGAGATGGAAAAGAAAATCCCCAATCAGCATTACGATTGGCTTGGCGTCCTGTTCAGGCGGAAGGCCCAGTTTTTGTATAATGAAACCATCAGCCGGGAACAGAGCGGCAAGGAAACCCTTTCAGGGATTAAGAATTTCGGGCCCGACACGGACAAGAACTATGCCTACGAGGGGGTGCTTTACCTTGCCGCCTACCTCCGTTACAAATACGGCCCATCCGGTGATCCTGAACAGCGGAAATTTTCCCTGGAAGACGCCCGTCGGACCATTGCCAGGATCTTCGGCATGGGAAAAGTGTCCAAGGGCAAGCCCGGCCCCTTCATGGAACACGCCCGGCAAATTTACGACGCCATCAATAAAGAACTGAATGAGTCCGTCCTCTGATCCCGCCTTTATCAGAAATATCAAATTGTTGATTGCCTATGACGGTACTGATTTTCCGGTTGGCAGCGTCAGGACGGTCGGCGGACAGTGCAGGGGACCATTGAAACGGCTCTGGAAAAGATCCATGCGGACCTTCGGCCCGCTAAGGAAAAGGTGAACCTCTGCGGTTCGGGCCGGACCGATGCCGGTGTCCATGCGGCAGGACAGGCCGCCAATTTTTATACCACGATCCGCAGTATTCCCGCGGATCGTTTTGTACCCGCCCTGAACGGCATCCTGCCCCCGGATGTGCGCATCCTTGAAGCAACGGAAACCCTGCCGGATTTCCACGCCCGCTTTGACGCCAAAATGCGGACCTACCGCTATCAGATCATCTGCGGCCGCCACGCCTTGCCCCACGAGGGCCGTTACGCGCTCCAGCTCTGGCGTTATCCCCGGCTTGATGTGCTCAACGAATACGGGCGGCTCCTTTTGGGGGAGCGGGACTGCTCCCTTTTCGCAAGTCCCCAGGATTCCAGCAAATCCCGGAGCCGCTATATTTCACAGGCCCATTTTTTTATCCAGGGTGAAACGCTGATCTTTGAGATCAGCGCCAATGCTTTTTTGTGGAAGATGGTCCGCTCGGTTTTGGGGACCCTGCTGTACTATGAGGAGCGGGGCATTCCCGCAGAAAAACTAAAGGCAGCCATTGATTCCGGGGATCGCCATCTCGCGGGGCCCACCACCCCGGCCCAGGGACTTTTTTTGTGGAAGGTTGATTATTACCGCTGATAGTTGAGCCGGTTTCAAAATAGAAATTAATTAACCACGAACCACACGAACCACACCAAAAAGATCATTTAGTTCGTGTTTTTCGTGTAGTTCGTGGTTAAATTCTTAATTTTGGAACCGTCTCGTAAACCGCGCCACATACATCGGCCCCATGCCATTACAGACATCGGGAAGGACGATCCTGCCGTATTCGGTTTTTTCACCTTCGGTAAAATCCGGTTCATCAAGAATTACCGCATCACCGTATTTCTTGAAAAGCCGCGCGGCCACGGCGTCGTTTTCTTCCGGGGAGAGGGCGCAGGTGGCGTAGACCAGGGAGCCCTTGCTTTTGAGCAGCAGAAAGGCCGATGACAAAAGGGCCCACTGCCGTCTGGCAAGGAAGCGGGGCCGGGCAGGGGTCCATTCCGCCAGGTATTTTTCGTTCTGGATCACATGGCGTTCGCTGGAACAGGGGGCGTCTAAAAGAACGGCGCTGAACCGGCCCTGTTCGCTTTTCCGGCCCCCCTGGGCCGCCGCGTCGAAGCCGGAAACCGTTACCCGTGTCCGTTTTTCCTTTTCCAGGTGGGTGTCCAGCACATCCGCAAGCCGCCTGCGCCGTTCCGCGGAAAGTTCGTTGGCCAGGAGCCGCATGCCATCGGGCATTGTCGAAGCGATTACCAGGGTCTTGCCCCCCGGCGCCGCACAGGCGTCCAGGATTTCAGTGCCGGCGTCCTCATCATCCCCTGTGTCAGGGTTGGCGCCGGGAAGCCTCAGGGACTTGGCCGCCAGCACCGAGGCATAGTCCAGCATATAGGGCCTGGCGAGGCCCGCCGCATAGGGAAGGGGCGCGGAAGGCTGCAGCAGGCTTTCCCGCAGGCAAGCCCAGCGTTCGCCGTAGATGCCGCGGTAATAAGCTTCAAATTCAGTATTAACCAAGATGGGATTACTTTTTCTTTGTGAGGGCTTTCATTTTTTTGAGGGTTTCTTCGGAAAGAAGATGTTCCATCTTGCAGGCGTCCTTTTCCGCGGTTTCGGCGCCGACCCCCACGATATCCTGCAAAAAACGGGTCAAAAAGCTGTGCCGGTCCCGGATTTCCGCTGCCTGGGCTGCCCCTGCCGGGGTAAGGCGTACCGTCCGGTAGCGCTCATGCTCAATCAGCCCCTGTTCTTCCAGAACCTTGAGGGCGGTAAGCACCGAAGGTTTGCTCACTTTCAGCCGGGAAGCAATATCCGTTACCCGGACTTCACCCTCATCGCTGAGAAAACTGACCATTTCAAGATAATCTTCCAGAGACTGGGTCATATTCTATCTATTTTGGGATAATTTGAGCGAAAAGTCAACGAAAACCAAACCACAGACCTCACAGACAACACGGACTTTTGTTTTGAAATTTCATTCTTTTGTCCGTGAGGGTCTGTGTGGTCTGTGGTTGATTCCGTGTTAATCCGTGAATCTGCTACCAGCGGCTCTCGCGGCGGGGTTTGTCCATCGCCTCGTTCACCTTGATGGCCCGACCGTCAAGTTCGACACCGTTGGTGCCGCTGATCGCGGCCTGGGCTTCCGCATCACTGCTCATTTCCACAAAGGCAAAGCCCTTGGAGTTGCCCGTGTCCCGGTCGGTGATGATCTTGACCGATTCCACCGTGCCGTACTGGACGAAGAGATTGCGGAGGTTGTCTTCGTAGGTATTGTAGGAAAGATTTCCCACATATAGTTTTTTAGCCATAAGGCTTCCTTTGCCCGGATTTCCGGGTCTTGTGTAGTCCGCTTATCCATGATAAGCGATAACCTGAATAAAGGTTTCCCCTTACGCAGATCCAAGCTGGGACGGGACATTTAGGATTTTCCTTTCATGATCGCAAATAAGATAATCCGGGTATTTTGTAATTTAACTGAAGAACAGTATCTTAAAATATCAGAATTCTAAATGTATTTAGAAAAGATAATGGTAATGTCTGGGAGCTTCCAACTCTTGGAAATAAGACTAAACCATAGTGAATAAAATGTCAAGTCATTTTTATGACAAATTCATAAAAGATGTCAAAAAATATCCTACCCGCCGAATTTTTCCTTCATCAGGGCAAAGAAGTCCTCGGCGCGCTCCTCGGTTTCTTCAGCCTTTTCCGGTTCATGGTATTCGATGAGGTGATTGGGTATCTCCGCCAGGAAGGGGGAGGGGAGGCAGTCGATGGTGTTCTGGAGGCGGCGGCGCTTGAGGCAACTGGTGATATAGAGCTTGTCACGGGCCCGGGTGATGGCCACGTAAAAAAGCCGCCGCTCTTCCTCAATATTGCCGTCTCCTTCTTCCAGGCTGCGGGCATGGGGGATGATGCCGTCCTCCGCCCCGGCGATAAAGACCACGGGGAATTCAAGGCCCTTGGATGCGTGGATGGTCATGAGGTTCACCTTGCCCTTGTTGGCCTCGTCCTCGCCGTCATCACGGGTGATAAGACTGATGCGGTTAAGATAGGGGTAGAGGGTGGGGTCCAGGTTGTCCGGGTCCTTTTCCCAGCGTTCAATGGTTTCGATGAGATAGCCGATGTTGCCGAATTTCCAGCGGGCGATTTTTTCATTTTTGCTGTATTCGGTGACCAGATAACTCCAGTAGTCGATAGTGTCCACCAGGCCCTTCACCTTTTGGGAAAGACCCTTCTTCCCCAAAATTTCTTCCCGAAATGTCTCGATAAGGGTGATGAAACTGTGCAGTTCCCCGGCGCTTTTGTCCATGGACGGATCGTGGAAGAGGTTTTCCTGCCCGTGTTCCCGCAGATAACGCAGCCGATCCAGGGCATCCCAGAGGCTGGAGTGGTTCTTTTTTGCGATTTCCGAAAGAGTAGCGATAGTGTTCTTGCCGATCCCCCGCCGGGGTGTGTTGAGTATCCGCAAAAGGTTTACATCGTCGTTGGGGTTGGCGATGACCCGCAGGTAGGAGAGGATGTCCTTGATCTCTTTGCGCTGGAAAAAGCTGGTCCCCCCGGAAACCCGGTAGGGGATATTCTCCGCAAGGAAAGCTTCTTCGATCCCCGCTGTCTGGGAGTTGGTGCGGATCAGCACCCCGAAATCATCGTAGTTGAGCTTCTCGTCAAAGCGAATTTTTTTTATCTGGGCGGCAATAAAGTCCGCCTCGTCACTTTCATTTTGGGGGTGGTAGAGCTCAATAGGCTTACCCCCGGTGTTTCCGGACCAGAGGGTCTTTTCCTTGCGGTTGGTGTTGTTGGAAATGACCCCGTTTGCCGCCTCCAGAATCGTGGTAGTGGAGCGGTAATTCTGTTCCAGCTTGATTTCCTCGGTGCCGGGGAAGTCCTCTTCAAAAAGGGCGATGTTCTCGTAACTGGCCCCCCGCCAGGAATAGATGGACTGATCATCGTCACCCACCACGCAGACGTTGTGTTTATGTTCCGCTGTTGCGTCCCCCGCCAAGAGTTTCATCAGCCGGTACTGGATAAGACTGGTGTCCTGGAATTCATCCACCATGATGTAGCGGTAGCGGCGGCGGTACTTTTCGAGGACTTCGGGGAATTCTTCAAAGAGTTTGATGGGCAGGCCCAAAAGGTCGTCAAAGTCCAGGGCGTTAAAAATTTTTAAGGATTGCTGATATTCATTGTAAACCGGCTCCCAGGAACTGTCCGCTCCATCCCCCCATTGATACCGGCCGATTTTGACATTGGAAAAAAGCTGGCCCAGACTGTAGAGGTCCACCCCCTCGGTGGAAATCCGGTGTTCCCGCAGGCTTTCCTTGATAAGTTCGTTCCGGTCGGTTTCATCATATATAGAAAAGTTTTTACGGTAGCCCAAGGCTTCGATCTCATCCCGGAGAATTTTTACCCCAAAGGCGTGGAAGGTACTTACCGTAAGGCTTTGCAGCTTTTTACCGGTGAGCTCCTTGACCCGGCTTTCCATTTCACGGGCCGCCTTGTTGGTAAAGGTCAGGGCCAGGATCGCCGACTGGGGAATCCCTGTTTCCAGCATGTGGGCGATCCGGTAGGTGATTACCCGGGTCTTTCCGGAACCCGCCCCGGCAATGATCAGCACCGGCCCTTCAATGGCGGTTACCGCCCGGAGCTGGGGGCCGTTGAGTTCTTCTTCAAAGTTTAGTTTTGACATGTTATTTTTTCTATCGCCCCGGTGAATATTTTTTTAAATTCTTCTGCGGCATTATCATTCATTTCCCGGTTTAAATCATGATAGTACTCCCCGCTTTTTATTTCCTTTGAGAGTGAATTAAGGGGCCAGCCCGCAACGATTTTTTGATGTGGTTTTGATGTTATGATAAACTTTTCAGAATTGATAGTATTACTGTCATTTTCTATTATGTTTTTCTCATTAATGATTATACAAATTGCGTTTTTGTAATATGCGGTTATTTTCCCGCCGTATTTATCCGCCAAATTTGCATAATGTTTTATCATTTCATTATCTGTTAATGCTGCGCCGTTTACCCGGCGGATATGGGTTCCCGGCTGATCTTCATATTCAACATCATCAAAAAACAAACCTGAATCAATTGAAAAGACGGGAGCCCTTATTTGTTGAAAATAATGCAACGCCTTTATCCGCGCGTTTTCCAGCGGTTCCTTTCCGCTTTCATCTATGTTGTGATCGATATTTTCAAGTTCATATATTCCTCTGATTTTAACGGGCAAAGTTTTAAGAATATTCGACATATAATTTACTTTCGCGGCATTATTTGTTCCGTAATACAGGATATTCATCGATCATTCTCCAAGTAATTTTGCAAGCGCCTTCGCCGCCTTCCCCCGGTGGCTGATGCGGTTCTTCTCTTCCTCCGAAAGTTCCGCCACGGTGCGGCCAAATTCCGGCAGCCAAAGAATGGGGTCGTAGCCGAAGCCGCCGCTGCCCCGCTTTCCTTCTGCGCGGCTGATGATTTCGCCCTCCAGGGTTTCCTGTGCAACAAAGAAGCGATCTTCGCTGAAAAGCAGGACCATGGCGCAGACGAACCGGGCCTTCCGGTTCGTCTTGTCCCCCAGCTCGTCCAGAAGCAGGGCGTTCCGTTCCGCGGCGTCTGGTTTTTTGCCGCCGACAAGATTGCCGCCTTCGCTCCCGTATCGGCCGATACCTTGGTATCGGGCCGAATAGATCCCCGGCCTTCCCCCCAGAGCGTCCACGCAGAGGCCGGAATCGTCGGCGATGACGGGGCTTGATAAGCCCTTGCCCGGCTGGCCGCTTTCCGCTGTCAGGCGGTAAAGGGCGCGGGCCTTGATAAGGGCGTTTTCCAAAAAGGTGCTGCCGGTTTCTTCCGGATCAAAATTGATACCTGCATCGGCGGGGATATGGATTTCATGATCCCGCAGGATTGCGGCCCGCAAGATGGCGGCGAGTTCAGCTTTTTTGTGGGTGTTTCCCGTGGCAAACCAGATGGTCATTTCTGCAATATATCATTTATAATCATGGTTAAGAAATCCCCGTGAGGAGGCGATATGAAATATTTTGATCTTTCGGTTCCCCTGTACCATAATTGCCCGGCTTGGCCTACCCACGGCCTTACTGAATTTACCCTGGAAGATGTGCATGTCAACGGCGGGGCCGTCACGGAGCGGATAGATATGAATGTCCACACCGGTACCCATCTGGACGCCCCCTATCACTTTGTCCCCCAGGGGAAGACCATCGATCAAATCCCCCTGGACGCTTTTATCGGCAGAGCCTGGATAGTTAATTTGACGGGGATTGCGGCCCGCACCGGCATCGGGCCTGAACATCTGGAAAAACATTTGGCGAAGGTCCAAAAGGGGGACATCGTCCTTTATTGCACCGGCTGGGCTCGCAAGCGCAGCCATTCCGTCGAATACTGCCACGACTGGCCCTGGATGACCAAAGAAGGGGCGGACCTACTCATTACCAAAGGTGTGAAGGGTGTCGGTACCGACGGCCTCTCCATGGGCGGCTGGTACGAAGGCGCCGGCCTGCCCTGCCATAAAGCTTTTCTGGGCGCCGGCCTATGGCTGGTGGAAGAACTGATCTTCCCGGAGGAACTTTTGCGGTATGAAAGCTGTACCTTCACCGCCGTGCCCCTGAACCTGCGGGGCTTCGGCGGCTCGCCTACGCGGGCCTTTGCAACGGTGGAGTAATTTAATGAATATGAAGAATATTTAACCGCAAAGGCGACATCAGACCGCAGACCGAAGGTCTGATTGGTCTGCGGCGACTAAGGGGAAGAAGAAGCACTTTCTCTCCTTCCTTTGTCGCCTTCGGCGCCTTTGCGGTTTTTTTCTTCAATTCCTTCTTACTTTGTATACTTCTTCAGCGCCGCCGCAACCGCCCCCGGCCCGGCAACCAGTTCCGCAAAATAGGCTTCCACCTTTTCCCCGAGGCCCGCTTCGTAGAGATTGACCGCAAAGAAGGTCGGGTTGGACAATATGGGCTGCAATTTGTCGTGGAAGGGTCCCTTGCTCCCCAGGCTGATACCCGCAAGGGCCTGGGCCAGGGTTTCGTAATTGGGATCGGAGCTGACGGTAAACTTTTCACCCTTATCATCTACGCCCAGGATGTAACGGAGCCAGCCCGCAAGAACCAGGGGGATGAGGTTCAGGTTCTTCACGTTCAGTTTATCACTGGCAATATAGGCCTTAATGGTTTCCCCAAAACGGATGGGGATTTTAAGGGAGGTGTCGGTGGCGATGCGCTGGGGGGTATCGGGCATGAAGGGATTGGGGACCCGTATCTGCAGGACCTCATCGATAAACTTTTTGGGGGAAAGGATACCCGGATCGACCACCACCGGGAGCCCCTCTTTGTAGCCTATTATTTCCACCAGCTTTACCAAATCAGGATTTTTCATCTCCTCGCTGATCTTGGTGCAGCCCAAAAGGCAGCCGAAAACCGCCAGGGCCGTATGCAGGGGGTTGAGGCAGGTACAGACCTTCATCTTCTCAACCTTGTCTACGGTTTCCCGGTCTGCAAAAAGAACCCCGGCCTTGTCCAGCGCGGGCCTGTTGTTGGGAAATTTGTCCTCGATAACCAGGTATTGGACCTCTTCAGCGTTGACGAAGGGGGCGATGTAGGTGTTTTTGGCCGTAACCTGCCCGGCGGTGTCGGTAAAGCCCACGGACTCAAGCATGGCCTTGACACTCTCATCCGGGCGGGGGGTGATCTTGTCGATCATGGACCAGGGGAAGGAAACCTTGCCGCTGTCCCGGATATAGTCGGAAAAACCCTTTTCCGCCAGCCCCGAAGCGGTCCACTTGACCGCGAAGGCTTCCACCGCCGCAAAGAGCTTGTCCCCATTGTGGGAGCAGTTGTCCATGCTCACCAGGGCCAGGGGAAGCCTGCCAGCCAGATACCGTTCATATACCAGCGCGCTGAGCCTGCCGATATAGCTGGTCGGGGCGCTTGGTCCTTGGGAAAAGTCCGCCGCCACATCCGGCAGGAAGCCGTTGTCCCGGCCGCTCAGGCTGTAGCCCTTTTCGGTAATGGTAAAGCTTGCCATCTTCAGGGTTTTGTTCCGGAACACCGCCTTGAGCTTATCGAAATCCTCTTTTTTATCGATCCGCAGGGCCTCCGCCACACTGCCGATAACCTGTTTCTGTATGCTGCCGTCGGCCTTGAGGGTAACCGCCATGGTCAAACTGTCAAAGGGCAGGAAGATCCGGTCGATAATTTCCCCGTCATACCCCTCTGCAACGATAATACCGGTTTTTTCAATACCCTTTTCCAGAAGGGTCTGCTGCAGGGCCGCCGGAAAGATCCGGAAGATATTCCCCGCCCCAAAATGCACCCATTCCGGTGACGCCCTGGTGGCGGCAACCATGGCCGCCCGGTCAAACTTCGGCAGCGCCACCCCGGCCTTTTCCCACTGGGAATGATTTTCAAGTTCCTTATTGTTTAAACGCATAATATCTCCCCCATAACATAAAATAATGTTGTTTGTGCCGTTTCAATGGCACAAACAACGGCGTTAGACGATGTTTTAATATCGTCTAACGTGCTAGTATACGCCGTTTTAATGGTGTATACTAGCTGACAGATGAAAAAAAAGGGTGATACGGGCTTTTTTTCGGACATGATAAGCCCCCAATTCAACCCCGCGGCGGTGCTGGACATTGCCGCGGGGGGCAAGGTGCTGGTGATCAGCGATTTTCACATGGGGGTCGGCCGCCGGGACGACCTTGCGGCCAACGGGGAACTTCTTATCACCCTGCTGGAAAAATATTATCTCGCGGGCGGCTGGCGCCTGGTACTGAATGGGGACATTGAAGAACTCCAGCGCTATTCCCTTTCGTCCATTTTTGAGAGCTGGCCCCGGATATACCGGATTTTTGACCACTTTGCCGCGGAAAAACGGCTCTACAAGATCATCGGCAACCATGACGAAGGGCTCCTCTTCGAGAAGAATTACCCCTATCCCCTGTACAACGCGGTCCGTATCGAAACCGGGCGCCTGCCGGTCTATGTGTACCATGGCCACCAATCATCCCGGATATACCGGAATTTCAACACGGTCCTTGGGGCGGGGGTCCGCTATGTGCTCAAGCCCATCGGGATACGGAATATCTCCTCCGCCCGCAGCCCCTACCGGCGTTTCAGCGTGGAAAAAAACGCCTACAACTTTTCCCTGGAAAACAACTGCATATCGATCATCGGCCACACCCACCGCTCTCTTTTTGCATCCCTGGGCCGCTTTGATTACATCAAATTTGAGATTGAACGGCTCTGCTTGGATTACCCCGCCTCAACCGGGAACGATCGGGAACGGATTGCCGCCGAGGTCATGGTTCTCCGGCAGGAATTGGGAAAACTCAAACGCTCCGAGCGGCGGGATGTGCTGCGGGCGAGCCTCTACGGGGATGAACTCCCCGTGCCCTGCCTTTTTAACTCCGGTTCCGCCATCGGCCGCAAGGGGATCAACGCCATCGAACTTGATAATGAGAATATTGCCCTGGTTTATTGGTTTAGCGAAGGAGAGGGGAAGAAGTTCATCAGCCGGGGTTCCTACGAGGTTGAAGAAATCCCCGGCACCCCCTGCCGCCGGGGGGTGCTGAACCGGGACCGGCTGGACAACGTGCAGGCCCGGATTGAACTGCTGGGCCCGCAGTCATAAGTACCGGGTGGCGTCTATTCCTTATCGCCCTTGGTCCCGACGGCATTGAATCCTGAATACCCGGCAAAGCGCCGGCTGTCCGCCGGTTTTTCCGCCTCTTTTGTTTCTTCTTCAAGATAGATGACCTTTTCCACGGTGCTTTCAGTTTCCGTTGGGACCGGGTCCAGGGATGCCATGGGGCCCAAAAATACATTTTCCGCCAGCATCACACCGCCCAGCAGCATTGCCAACATTACCACCACGCCGACTACTACAAATTGTTTCATTCCCAAACTCCTTGGAAAGCGATAACTTTCGCTGCCCTTTTTAAACATCGGATAAATAATTTTTTTTTATAGTATTTTTGTGGATATCTTGACGATTATGTATTTATAGGGCTTATATAAAAGCAGGGGAGGGGAAATCTTGGGACGGGTTATTGTTTTATTACTTCTTATTGTAGTTCTTGCCGCAGGCGGCATTGTCTGGTTCGATTATCTCAATGTGATAGATGTTAAAACCACGCTGGCCCCGGTTTACCGCTTGTTCGGGCGGGAAGGGCGCACAACGCCGGAAGTCCCCTTTGATGAGTCTATTCTGAATCTGGATGCGGAACGGCTGGCGATACGCCTTGAGGCTCTGGAACTCCAGCGCCGGGAGATGGACAGCCGGGATCAGCAGATACAGGTCCGGTACGGCGAAATTGAACAAATGGCCCAGGAACTTGAGGAACGGCAAAAAGCGCTGGATGAACGGGAGAATTCGTTTAATGCTTTGCTCCGGGAAACCGAAACTAAAGACAGGAACGTTGAACAGAACGCCCGTTATCTGACCGGTATGAATCCGGCGCAGGCGGTGGGTATCCTTACCGCCATGGATGATCAGGACGTTATCGACGTATTCCGGAAGACCGAGGAAATTGCTCAGGCGGAAGGCGCCGCTTCTCTTGTATCTGTTTGGCTGTCACAGCTGCCCCCGGCAAGGGCGGCGGAATTGCAGCGCAAAATGGCAAGCAGGCCCCCAACTCTGAATTAACCTTGAGCCGCCCGGAATCATCCTGAAAAAAATTTTGAGGAGGCCGGGCGGTGATGATAATATCCCCCCAAACAGTATCCCCGGAAATAGCCGTGATAGAATCCCGGCAAAGTACGGTGATTGTCGAACGGAACGACCGTAACCTGGAAGAATCAGGTGAGACGGAAGCGGACCGTAATGTATTTGCCAAAATTTTAGGCCGTCTGCTCAAAAATGCCAGGGACGATGCCGGTCTTGAACCGGGCGGCCCTGCCGGCCCGGAACTCGACAAGGAAGGGCTCTCCCCGGAATCTTCATCGCCGACCATTAAAAAGGTTGGTAAAAAAGGGTTCTTTGAAAAAATTCAAGCCCCGGATGAAGGCGGCGCGGTGAGCGGCCTGTCCCGGAACAAAAAATCGGACCCCCAGGAATTGCTTAAAAATTTTCCCGAATTAAATGAAGAAAACGCCTTTGGCAAAGGCGGCCTGTTTCCGGGCCTTTCTGGTAAGGAACAAAAGGCCGCGCCTGTCATCGAGGAAGAGATTCCTTCAGATGATAGTGAAGAGTCCTGGGCCATGGCGCTTGCCGCGCTTCAGCTCAGTGGCGAAGGGGATTACCCGGCTGCGGAAGGGGTCTTTGGCGATATTTCCGGCTACCTCGATCCCGGAACAAAGGATGCCGCCGGAGCGGCCCTTGCCATGGCGTCTGATACAAAAGAAGGGGGAGCGGCTGCGGATACCGATGAACTGGGGGGCAGCCTGAAAGAGGCCAGGGGCCGGGACCGGAAAGGCTTCCGGGGTGTTGTGGAAGATGCCCCAAATCTTGAGCGTAGCCCTGAAAAGGATGCTCTTTTTACGGGAATGAAGAAACAGGCCCTGGTAGACAATGAAGGGCCCCGCAAGGACCGCCTTTCTGAGGCTAAAAACCGGGACAAACGCCGGGATCGGCTTTCATTTGATGTGCAGGACCTCCGCAGCGCCCAGGGAACGGAAGGCGGCGCAACGACAGTCCGGGAAACCGGCCCTGTCGGTGAAGAAGGGCCCTTCGCTTCTCATCAGGAAACCGAATTGACCGTGGAACTGCACCAGGATAACCGGGGCAGCGAGCCCCCGGCCGCCGGGGCGCCGAAAACCGTGACCCAGGCCTTTGAGGACATTCTGGCCCGGGAACTTCACCAAAACCTCAACAACGATATCGTCCGCCAGGCTTCGGTGGTTTTAAAAGACGGCGGGGAAGGGACCATCAAACTGTCCCTCAAACCGGAATCCCTGGGAAATGTAAAGATACGCCTTGAAATGGCCGACAACAAGATAACGGGGCACATCATCGTGGAAAGCGATGAGGCCCTGCGGGCATTTGAACGGGAAGTTTCTTCCCTGGAGCAGGCTTTTAAGGAATCGGGCTTTGAGGGCGCGGACCTTGAAATGTCCCTGGCCTCGGGGAATGACAGCGGCGCGGGAGAGCAGTGGAGACAAGGGGAAGCGAGCCCCTTCTTTTCAGAACGCTTTGCCGCGGAGCGGGCGGCTACCCAGTACGATGTTTCAATAGAAAGAACGGATACCCCGTGGGCCGGACAGGCTGACGGAATGAAGCCAGGGAATGGGCAAATTTCAGTCAATATGCTGATATAGGAGTTAAACACATGGCGCTTCAATCGGTTCTTAGTGCACAAGACACGATGGATTTACAAAAGCTCGTCACCGAGCACAACGGCAAAATCAATCAGGGGAGGAACCCCCAGCAAAACCTTGGGAAGGATGACTTTTTAAAGATCCTTATCACCCAGCTTTCCTATCAGGACCCCTCCGCCCCCATGGAGGACAAGGAATTCATCGCTCAGATGGCCCAGTTTTCCACCCTGGAACAGATGACCGGCATGGCCGGGGATTTTGCCAGGCTCACGGAACTGCTTGCCGGATCGGAAGCGGGCTCCGCCCTGGGAAAATCCGTGGAACTGAGCCAGGGGGATGAGATCATCCAGGGCTCCGTCAAGGCAATAACCCGGGGTACGAATCCCCAGGTTATGGTAAACGGGACTTATTATGACTGGGCAAAAGTAACCAAGGTATTTGAGGATTAAAGGGGTAACACTACTATGATGCGATCATTGTTTGCCGGGGTTTCCGGCCTTCAGAATCATCAGACCAGAATGGATGTTGTGGGCAATAACATTGCCAATATCAACACCACCGGCTTCAAACGGGGCCGGGTGAATTTTCAGGACATCCTGTACCAGCAGACCCAGGGCGCGAGCCGTCCTACCGCGGATTTGGGAGGTGTGAATCCCAAGGAAATCGGCCTTGGGATGTCCATTGCTTCGATAGACACCATCCACATACAGGGGAGCCTGCAAACTACCGGTAACACCACGGACCTTGCCATTACGGGGAACGGCTTCTTCGTGCTGGAAGACGGTGGGGACATGCTCTACACCCGCGCCGGGGCCTTCAGCGTTGACGAGGATGGAACCATGGTGAACCCTGCCAACGGTATGAAGGTGAAGGGCTGGACCGCCAGGGAAGTGATGGGGGAATCCTTCATCGACACCTCCGGCCAGGTTGAGGATATTATTATTCCCGTGGGGGGCAAGGACCCCGCCCATGAAACTACCACGGTGAACTTTGCCTGTAATCTGGACAAGCGTATCCCGGAAATCCCAGAGGGCGCCAATGAACTCCAGATTGCCCAGTCTACCTGGCGGACGGCGATCAATATTTACGACAGTTTTGGAGAGAAGCATATCCTTCAGGTGGAATTTACCCGTGTCCCCGGCGTCAACAATAGCTGGAACGCCGCGATCGCGGTGGACGGAGAGGCCGAGGTTCCCACCAATGCCTCCATCGGGCTTGGGGCGGAGGCCCCCGCAGCGGGAGGACCTGCGAATTTTACGGTGAACTTTTCCAACGGGGGTACCCTGTTAAGCGCCGTGGACGCTGACGGGAACGCCTCCGGGGAAAATGGTCAGGTGCTGATGAATGTGGCCTTTGACGTCCAGGGAGCCACCGTCGGCGCTGACGGCGCCCCGGTGCGCCAGCAATTTACCCTGAATCTGGGTACTGTCGGCAGCTTTACCAACTCCATCACTCAGTATTCGGAGCAGAGTTCCTCCAAGGCAGTGGTCCAGGACGGCCGTACCATGGGCTATCTTGATAACTTTACGATAGATTCCCAGGGGATTATCACCGGGATCTATTCCAACGGTTCCAGCCGGGATCTGGGACAGGTGGCCATGGCCAGCTTCCCCAACCAGGGGGGGCTTGAGAAGGCCGGGGACAGCACCTACCGGGTGTCCAACAACTCCGGGGCCGCCAATGTGGGTCCTTCGGGGGTTGCCGGTAAGGGCAAGATCGTCTCCGGGGCTCTGGAAATGTCCAACGTGGATATGGCCGAACAGTTCGTTGACATGATCGTCACCCAGCGGGGATTCCAGGCGAACTCCCGGACCATACAGACCGCGGATCAGCTCTTACAAGAGTTGCTGACCTTAAAGCGGTAGTTTGGTAAAATAAGAAACAGGATTGCGGGGCTTTAACCGGCCCCGTCTTTCCATAAGGAACCTATGATCAAAGTAAGCAGGCTGGACGGGGTGGAGTATTACCTTAATCCTCATCAAATTGAAACCATTGAGGTCCACCCCGATACCACCCTGGTACTGCTTTCGGGGAAGAAGCTCATCGTAAAGGAAGGGGTGGATGAATTGCTGAAAAGAATCGAAGATTACCGCCGCCGGCTTTTTCCGTCCATGGGTGAGGAGTAACACAGTATGGATTTAGGGAGTATTATTGGGGTCATCGGCATGGTAACCATGGTGATATTTACCATCCTGGTCGCCGGACAGCCGCTTTCTATGATTTGGGATGCGCCATCCATGCTCCTGGTTATTGCCGGTTCCTATTTCGCCCTGATGCTGAGCTATCCCATGGCGGACGCTTTGGGTATCTGGGGCGTTATTGGCCGTGCTTTCAAGGTTCCCCAGTTTAACGAGAAGGGCATTATCACCAATCTTATGCAATTCTCCGAAAAGGCCCGCCGGGAAGGGCTTCTGGCCCTTGAGGATGAGCTTGAAAATCTGGATGATGAGTTTATGAAGAAGGGGCTCCGCCTGGTGGTTGACGGTACGGATGCGTCAATTATCCGGGACCTTCTGGAACTGGAATTAAGCCAGATGGAAGGCCGCCACGGCAACAAGCATAACCTTATCAACCAGTGGGGCGCATTGGCCCCCGGCCTTGGAATGCTGGGCACGGTGCTCGGGCTTATGGGTATGTTACGGAACCTGGAAGACAAGGCCGCCATCGGCCCTAACATGTCCATGGCCCTGGTAACCACCCTGTACGGCTCCATGGTGGCAAACCTTTTCATGGTCCCCTTTGTTGCAAAACTCCGGGGCCAGGATGCCAAGGAAAGTATGGCCAAGGAAATGGTGATCGAGGGGGTCCTTTCCATACAGGCCGGGGACAATACCCGTATTTTGGCGATGAAGCTCCTTGCTTACCTCAATCCAAAGGAAAGGGCAATAGTTGAAAAAGAAGTGTTAAAGGATAGTTAAAACCCCTTTGGTTTTTAACCTGGGCTTTTCTCCAAAATAAGGAATTGATTGTATGGCGAGAAAGAAAAAAGGCGGCGGGGGGGGGCCCACCGGGCAGGAGTGGCTCACCACCTATTCGGACATGGTTACCCTCATGCTCTGCTTCTTCGTCATCTTTTTTAACCCCGATGAAGCTTCTACTGCGACCGCCCAGGCGATTTCCGCAGCCATGGGGCCCCAGAGTCTTAGTACAAAGACCGGGGGGGAGACCCTCTCGGAGGGGAGGATGGCGAGTATGGGCAATACGATGATGACCCTCCCATCAATGGAAAGGGGCCGTTCCCTGGGAACCGCCCTGAAAAAGGCGGTAAGTCTTTTTAACCCCGAAGTCAGATCAAACAAGGTCAAGGTTACCCATGATGAACGGGGGCTGGTGATCAGCCTTGCCTCGGACGCCTTTTTCGGCCCCGCCAGCGCCCGGATTAATATCGAAGAAACCCGCGACATACTGCTGCGGCTGGGGACCCTTTTGGCCTCCGATGAACTCCGGGGCCATAAGTTCCGTATCGAAGGGCATACGGATGATGTGGCCATAGACCCCGCCGGCCCCTGGGAATCGAATTGGGAACTTTCCACCGCCCGCTCTATAAATGTGCTGCACTATCTTACCGATATTGGAGTAGATGAGAAGCGGTTCCAGGTTGCGGGCTTTGCGGCTACCATGCCGGTGGCCACAAACAATACCGCGGAAGGCCGTGCGTACAACCGCCGGGTGGATGTTATTATTTTAGACGAAGGACATTTATAAAATAAACCTTCGGTTTATTTTATAAATGTTTGAATTTTTATGGGTATGGGAGGTTTTGGGCATGTCTGATAGTGATGAGCTGAATCTAAACGAAGGCGGCGAAGCTGCCGATGGTGAAAAAGGCGCTGCTTCCAAAAAAGGCCCCGGGCTGAAGGCCCTGTTACCCACAATACTCAAATTTGCCGCCATAGGACTTGGGGCGCTGATCTTCATCGTAACCGTGGCGGTTATCACCTTTAATATCATGAACACAGGCGGCAAGTCCCAGACCGCAGTGACAGACCCTACCAACGCCTATTTGGGGACGCGGCCCGTATACGCTTATTATAACCTGATCGGCGCGGTGACCACCCGGACCAAGGACCCAAATGTCTCTGTCACCGTGGAGGTACTCATCGGTTATGATGATAAAAATGGAAATGCCGCGACAGCGTCAAATATTAATGCCTACCAGAATGAGCTGCGGGATTGGGTACGCCGGTATTTCAGCACCAAGACGGCGGAGGAGCTTCAGCCCCAGAACGAAGAGCGGATAAAGAATGAAATCCGGGAACGACTTAATACCGAGATACTGGATGCCACCAAAGCCCGGAAGATATTGTTCAATAGGTTTGACATTATGGAGCTGTAGAGGAGGGTTTGGAGCAAAGGGGGGCGCTTGCATACTTCATACTATATAGTTACAATACGGTAGGGAATTTTATAGATAATGACTGAAGTTCTGTCACAGGAAGAGATAAATCAACTCCTCACCGCAATAAGCGGCGGAGATACGGGGCCTGATGATTACAGGCCCCCCGCGGATACCCGCAAGATCAAGATATACGATTTCAAGCGTCCCAATAAATTCTCCCAGGAACATATCCGTACCGTGCAGATCATGCACGAAACTTTTGCCCGCCTGACCACCACCAGTCTTTCCGCCACGCTCCGTTCAATGATCCACGTTCATGTGAATTCGGTGGATCAGCTTACCTATGAAGAATTTATCCGTTCAATCCCCACCCCCACCACTTTGGCGATCATCAATATGGACCCCCTCAAGGGGAACGCCATTCTGGAAATTGATCCGGCGATCTCCTTTTCCATTATTGAACGTCTTTTTGGGGGCCCTGGCGAGGGAACCAAAAATACCCATGAACTTACCGATATTGAAACCTCCGTTATGGAAGGGATCATTGTCCGTATGCTGGGGAATATGCGGGAAGCCTGGTCCCAGGTAATTGACCTCCGGCCCCGGCTGGGCCAGATCGACACGAACCCCCAGTTTGCCCAGATTGTGCCCCCCACGGAAATGGTGGTCCTGGTGACCCTGGAAACCAAAATCGGGGATGTTGAGGGGATGATGAACTTCTGTATTCCCTATCTTACCATTGAACCCATCATCGGCAAACTTTCCGCCCAGTTCTGGTACTCTTCGGTCCGCCGGGGGGCCACCACGGAAAACCTCAACGTACTCAAGGAAAAACTTTCAACCGTCGATGTTGACGTGGTTGCGGAAATTGGAAGAATACAGGTGCCTATCAAGGACGTGCTGGGTCTCCAAATGGGAGATGTGGTGCGGCTTAATACCCGGGTTGAGGATACCTATTCCCTCAATATCGGCCGTAAAAAGAAATTTTTGTGCCGTCCCGGTGTTATCGGGAAAAAAATGGCGGTGCAGATTACCAAAAAAATCGCCGAAGTTGGACAGGATGAATTTGAAGAACTAGCGGCCAATGGGGAGGGTTCATTATGAGCGACAGCGCTCTTTCGCAGGATGAAGTAGACGCCCTGCTGGCAGGCGGAGATTCCCCCGGAGCAGGGGCTTCGGGGGGTGGTTCCGAAGCGGACAAGCAGATTCTTCAGGGATTTCTTTCCTCCACCGTGGAAGCCCAGTCTTCCAATTTGGGAAGCATGACCGGCGCCGCGGTTGCCATCAAGGGCCCCGAGGGGAGCTTTACCAACCGTGACGCTTTTCTGGCTCAGCTTCCCGATTCGGTAACGGTTGTTAAAGTAGATTTCAGTTCCGGCTTTTCCGGTGAACACCTGTTCCTGCTCCCCGAAGCCGCCGCAAAGGGTATTGCGGGGCTTATGACGAAAGAGGAAAACATTGAACTTGACGCCATGGCCATGTCGGTCATCGGTGAAGCGGTGGGGGCCATTGTCGGCTCCCAGATAACCGCCCTTGCGGGAAAAACCGGCAACAAGTCCATCGCCAATGTCACCCCGGAGGCGACCACCGTACTCAAAGCGGTGGCGGCTCTTCCTGGCGGGGATTTTTTTATTGCCGCCTATCAGCTTGATCTCGGGGACGGTCAGGCAAATCAGTTTTGGGAAGTACTCGGCCCCTCGGCTGCGGGGGAGATTGCCCGCGCCCTGAATCCGGCTGCCGGTTCCGCTGCGGCCGGTGCGAATCCGGGCGCAGCAGCGGCGGGCAACAGCGCGAGATCTCCGCTGGGACAGTCCGCCAACGTACAATCGGTGCAGTTTCCCGGTCTGGTTTCCCGGAATACAAAACAGGAAGCAGGAAATATCGGTCTTATCATGGACGTGAACATGGAGATGACCGTCGAACTGGGCCGTACCAGGAAATCAATAAAAGAAATTTTGAGTATGGGGGAAGGGACGATCATCGAACTGGATAAACTCGCCGGGGAACCCGTGGATATTCTGGTGAACCATAAACTTATAGCCAAGGGAGAAGTGGTGGTCATTGATGAAAACTTCGGCGTCCGGGTCACGGAGATAGTACCGCCGAATGAGCGAATGAATGATTTGGGGTAGAAACCCAGATTTTTTTGCCTTTTTTGTAAAAAAGTTTGGTTTAGCTAAACTTTATGATATGTGATATAGTTTATTAAGTCAGTTTGTACTTGGGCTTCCGCTGAAACCGGAATAAAAACGAGGAATCCTGATACGATAAGGGCGGCAAACAGCGGGGACTTTTTCATGCTACAGCCCCTTAAGCCGTTCGCGGTGTTCGCGGATCTTGTCCGGG
>BOAU01000025.1 GCA_026002025.1 Spirochaetia bacterium
AGAGGGAGAAACCCCGGTCACGGCAGCGGGCGGGGATGCGGGCCCTGCAGAGGCAATAAGGGGAGATGCGCAGACCGGCAGCGGTTTGACCGCGGAAACAGTGGTAACTGAAACAGCGGCTGCGCCGGAGGCAGCGGTAAAAACACCAACTGCGAAACCCGCAACCGACACGGATGCAACGGCAGATGACACCGTATCTCCCTTCCTTGCCAAGGTATGCCGGCAATTAATTGAACGGCTGGGGGCGGAGCGGGCGGTGGAAGCTCTGGTCTCATTGAGTTACGGGGAACTGCTGGACCCTTCCCGCTACGGGACGGTGACGGAATTCTCCGAAGAGTCCTTTCGGGACATTGGTAAATTTCATGACACAGGCCGCGGGCATCCCGGGGGCCGTTTTGCTCCGGGCCGGGGTGAACGCACCAGCTTCAGGCCAGGTCCGCGGGGCAGTGCGCAGGGGAGCGGCGCTTACGGCGGCGGCCCCCGCGGCAACGGACCCCATAGCGGCAGCCTGCATGGCGGAGCCAGCAGCGGTCCGGGCCGGCGCGAGGGGAATGGGCCGCGGCGCGAAGGGAATGGATTGCGGGGCAGTTTTTCAGGCGGGAACAGCGAGGGCGGCTCACGGGTCTATGTGGGGCTGGGCCGGAATCACGGCGCATCCGCGCGGGATGTGGCGGAACTGCTCATAAAGGCCGGGGCTGTGCCGGGCCGCCTGGTAAACGCCATCGAGATGAAGGAGTTCTGCGCATTCGCCACCCTGCCGGAAGAGGCGGCCCGGCGGGCTTATTCCTTCTCCCACAGCGCACCGGGCAACCCGGTGATCCGCCCTGCATCACCGGATCGGAACTAATTCAGTCTTTTTTAATATTACTGCGGCAATCCGCGGAAAAATTATCCTCCGAAATTTCCTTTATGATACCGCCGTTCCGGGAGCGGTATTTTCCGGGGCTTACTCCGGTAAAGAGCTTGAAAATTTTTGAGAACCAGCTTTGATCTTCAAAACCGCAGGAACCGGCAATCTCGCTGAGGGAAAAATTCGTATCCAGCAGCATACGGCTCGCCTTTTCCACCCGGAGCCGGTTCAGATAGCTGGAAAAGTTTTCCCCCATCTCTTCTTTAAAGATGGTGCTGAAATAGGGCGCCGAAAGCCCCGATGCAGAGGCGATTTCCCGAAGGCTGATCTTGCGGCTGTAGTTTTCCAGAATATACCGTTCCGCCTTCCGCAGCACCGAGGCATGGCGGATTCCCTGGAAGGAAAAAATCCTGCCCGCCATACGTTCCACGATAAGGTTGAGCACATCGGTAAGGTCTTCAATGGTTTTGACTTCCTGAATGCGTCTGATATAGGCGTTGTTCGTTTCCAGCATAGTCCTGTCCGCGGCAAGCGGACTGGCGCCGGCACGGGAGAGGAGCACTATCAGTTCAATCGCCCGGAACTGGATATATTTAAACTGATCGGGGTTGGAAAACAGCAAGGCCGCCAGAATTTCATCCAGTATCCGTTTTCCTTCTTCATGATCCCCCCGGCGCAGGCTGGCAAGGAGCATCCGTTCCTGATCCATGGGATAATCCTCAGGCGGCGCGTCATGGGCATATTTTTCCTTATGTTTCTGAAGGGCCGCGGCAAGCCGGGTCTGCTGTTCAGACCGCCGCTTGAGGGTTTCGTAGTAATCCCCGTTCCCTGCTGACAGTGATTCTGCGCAGATCAACATCAGCTCTGCCAGGGCCTGTATCTTCTCTTCCGCAGTATCACTGCGGAAATCAAATCCCGGAAGCGATCCAAAGAGGGCGCCCATGAAACGGCCGCCTGAATACAGGGGACTGGTCCAGAAAACAAAGCTCCTGTCGCAGCGGTAGATAGAGCTGCCCCCGGAGCAACAGGATTCCTTCGAGGCATTGATGTGCAGTTCCCGGCAGGGAGACACCAGCAGATCCTCTGCGGGAGATTCCGCTGCCGGCAGATAGTTATGATCGTAAACACAGACCCTGGCGCCGGTTACCCTTGCGTAGGAGCGCATTATTTTACAGGCCTTACTCAGAATAGCATCTTGTTCCATACTCTGCATAATGATCCGGAATGGGACCGCCCTGCTCCCGGTATTTTCCGGGACTCAGTCCCATGTAATTTTTAAATATTTTTGAGAACCAGCTTTGATCCTCAAAACCGCAGGCCCCGGATATTTCACAGAGGGCCCTTTGGGTTTCAGTCAGCATGGCGGCGGCTTTTTCCACCCGCAGCCGGTTAAGGTATACAGAAAGATTTTCTCCCATCTCCTCCTTAAAGATGGTGCTGAAATAGGGCGCCGAAAGTCCCGATACACAGGCAATTTCCTGGAGACTTATCTTACGGGTGTAGTTTTCCTGTATAAAACGCTCCGCCTTCCGCAGCGCCGAAGCATGGCGCATCCCCTGGAATGAAAAAATTTTTCCTCCCATGCGATCAATGATGATGTGCAGATTTTCGATGAGGTCTTCCGTTGTTTTTGATTCTTCGATCCGTTTAAGACAGCGGTTGCTGGATTCCATCCTCTCCTGTGGTCCTTCCCGGTCCGCTACAGCCCGCGAAAGGAACACCGCCAATTCAATAGCCTGTGTCTGAAATAATTCAAAATTACCGGCGCTGACACCCATAAAAATACGGATGATATCATTCAGCGTCTTTTTACCCGCCTTGATGTCCCCCCGGCGGAGGTTTGAGAGGAGGAGCCGTTCCTTCTCGGGCAGATCAGGAATGAGGCTGAACGGATCGGGGGCATCTTTTTTTCCCGGACGAATCCCCGGAATGGCCGGTCCTGTGACCGCATCGCCTGATATCTGCTCCGCGCATATCAGCATCATTTGGGCCAGGGCCTTTATATCCTCCAAACTACGCCGGGGTATTTCCGCAAGATGCTGCTCTATCAGCTCCATGGCGGTTTCTTTTTTACAGAGGGCGTATATTTCTTCGCCCACTTCCAGGCGGTCCCTGCCGATAACACCTCCGGAAAGCAGGGTTCCTGCGCGGTATCCCCCTGAATAAATGGGACTGGTCCAAAAAATAAAACCCAGGGGACATGTGTAAATGTAGGAACCGCCGAGGCGGTGGGATTCAAATACGGCGGCAATGCGTATGCTGGTACAGGAGTATTCATCATTTACCCCGGCAGAGCAGCAGTGCTTTTTGCAGAGCCCGCTGAAAAAAGGATCCCTTGTGCCATCATCCGGAAGAAAACCGCGGCGCCTCGTCTCGGCGGCAGGGACCGTCATAATGGATTGGCCCCTTTGATCCAGCACCGAAACGGCGCGGTTCGCGGCCTCCGCGTAAGATTTCAGTATCCTGCCGGCCCTGGACAGCAGGGGATCAATATCCCGCTTTTGAATCAGGGAACATTTATTTACCATACAACTTCCTTAGTTTAAATAATTATAGAGCGGATGGGAACAGAATACACCCTAATGGCTGGAATTTTTCAGAAAACCCAGCGCCGTGGCGATCCGTATGGCATCGGCGCGGTTGAGGGCCCCCAGTTTTGCATAAAGATTTTTGATGATCTCCTTAACGGCGTTGAGGGAAAGATTTTCTTCCCCGGCGATTTTTTCGCGGGTGAGTCCTTGAGAGAGGGAACGGAGCACCGCCTTTTCCCGCCGGGCGAGAATGATGCGCCGCCCATTCTCTTCCGGAACCGGCCGCTTCAATTCTTCAGCAAAGAGAAAAAGTTTTTTCCCATAAGCCGAGGCACGTTTCCGTATCCTTTCAAGCCACAATGATGATATGGCGCAGTCCCCGCTGTTCAGGGCCGCCCCCGCAAGGAGGCGCATGTCAAGGCCCATTTCAATAAAGGGCATGTCCAGTGAATCGGGAAGGGCCATTTCATAAGCCGCCGTCAGTTCCAGCAGAGCGGCGTCTTTTTTTCCCAAGTGATAAAGGGACGCCGAGCGGAGCGCCGTCTTTTCCAGTTTTCCCAAAAGAAAACCGTCAAGCAAATTCCCACCCTCAGGGTCCTCCAAAGTTTTTAATACCGCTTGATAATTTTTTTCCGCAAAGGAGCATTTTGCCTTTACCATGATTTCAAAACCGTGATAATAACTGTTCAGTTCACTTTTTTCAAAATCATTTTTCAGCCAGGGAGCGGCCCTGCCGGTGTTTTTGGTCTGGGCATAAAACCAGCCTGAAACAATATCGTAGAAGATATAACGGTTAGGGTATTCATCCGCTTCAAGCCGGGCCTCAAGCTGCCGGAAGATTTTTTGAATTTCCCGCGGATCTCCTGAGTGGAGGTATATCCGCAGTAAAAAAAAGAATCCCCGGTTTTCAATTTCATATTGTTTTTTTTCATGGGCCCTGAATAGGGCCTTCCGGGCAAAATTTTCAGCTTCCGGCAAATCACCTTTGAAGTAGGCAAATTCGCAGCGGGCAAGCTCATCCACCCCGCAGAGAAATCCGTTCAAAACATGGGACGCATAGGGGATGACCGGGGCAAAGCCCTGAATCGCCTTTTCAAAGAGACCCTTCTCCGCCGGGCAGGCCGCCTGGCACACATAGGAAGTGATATTTGCCTGGGTGACTTTTCCCTTAAGTGAAAAGGGATATTGGCGGTAATAAAAATCGGCCCTCTCATACCAGGGCGCAATATTATAATTCCGGGTAAAACGGCAGGTAAAGATGGCAATGGTTCCCAGGACGATATAACTTGCGCAGAGGATGCGGGCATTTCCCGGACCGGGCGGTAGCACTTCAAATTGTGCGATCGCTTCCCGGCTGACCTCAGACGCTTTTTCGTAGCGCCCCAAAGCAAGGAGCAGTTTTGCCCGGACAGCGTAACGCAAAAAAAGAAAGGGCAAGCCTTCTTCCCCTTCCCGGGTTAAGCGCTCAACAATTTCCAAAAAGAATGCCGCCGTTTCGTTGGGCAGAATCCGGGGAAAGGAATAAACGAGATCGATGAGCCCCCGGTAATCCCCTGCATGTTCATAGTTTATTGCGGCGTCCATGATGAGTTTATTTGCGGCGCACCACTCCGCTGCCCTGATATAAACGTCCCGGCTTTCTTTTGCGGAAAGTTCATCCTGTCTTACCCGGAGAAATTCCAGGAACAGCCGGTGAACCCTGAACCCGTGGATATATGCATCATAACGGATCAGCGGATTGATTTCTTCGATTTTCTCAATAAACTTTTGATTTGAAGCCAGTGTTTCCACAAGATCCCGGGGCCAGTGTTCGATTAGGGATAACTTGATCAGGAATTTTTGCATATCCCTTTCCATTCCGGCAAAATAGCTGTCATCGATCTTTTTAAATGTATTTATCTTCATCTGTTCGGCCGAATAAAGGACCTCGCCTGATTTTTTATTTTTACTGTCCGCGGCGATACTGCTTAACTGCAGGAGCCAGCCTTCGGTGTCCCGGCATATTTGGGCCAGTTCATCCGCGGTCATGGACAGACGCTGCATTTGAAAATAATCCGCAATCTCCTCATCGCTGAAACGCAGATCCTCTGCGCCTATCCGGGCAAGGAGCCCCCTGGAAAGGAGGGACATGGTATTGAGGGCAGGCTCACTGCGGGAAATCAAAAGTATCCTGATGTTTGAAAGGGGGACAGCCATAACCCGATCAAAAAAATGTATAATCATTTCATTATTGATAAAATAAAAATCGTCCAATACGATCACGGTCTTTTGGGGAGGAACAAAGGCTTGATTGAGTAATGCCCGGTAGCGGTCAAACTGCCGGTTTGTTTCAGGAAAACCAATTTCCACGAGGAGGGCGCCCAGCTTTTTGTTGTGAATGCCGACGGCCTCTGAAAAATTTTCCCAAAAATGTCCGGCCTGATTGTCCCGCTGCGAAAGCTGAATCCAGACGGCGGTAAAATCGCCTTTCTTTAAGAAAGAAGCAACCCCATGGGTTTTACCGTATCCTTCCGGGGCTGTTACGATGACAACGGAGCTTTGCAGGGACTTTTCCAGAAGGGCGTCTATCCGCTTCCGCTCAAGGGAAAATTCCTGATATAAATTTTGGGGCATTAAAAGTTTTCCGCCGCAATCCGTACCGCGTCCGCCCGGTTGACCGCTCCCAGTTTGTTGTAGATACTGCGGATATTACTCTTAACGGTATTAATCGAAAGGCCCAATGCCACGGCGATTTCTTCACGGGTAAAGCCCTGGGACAGATATGAAAGCACTTCCTGCTCCCGCCGGGCGAGGGGAACCGGTACAGCTTTGACCGCTTTTTTCGTAAGGCCCGTATCTGCGATGGGGCCGCCGAATAATTTTGCGGCGGCATACAATTTTTTTGCGTAGGCCGTTGCATTCCGCCTGACTTCCTCAAGCCAGAGAATGGGCAGCCCCGGCGCATTTTCCTTCAGGGCTGCCAGGGCCAGGGTCCGCATATCCTTGCCCAATTCCGTAAAGGGCATGGTAAAGCGGTTTGGTTCCGCCAGTTCATGGGCCTGTTTCAATGCGGCGAATGCGCCGTCACGGTCCTTCATTTGATACCGGCATACCGCTTCCAGGGCCTTTGTTTCAAGCTTTCCCAAAACCGGGGGACCCACATCATCTTTCCAGTTTTCCAGCGCGGCAAGGGCAGCGGGGTATCTCTTTTCCGCAAAGTGATACTTTGCCTTTACCAGAATTTCCAGGCCATGGGCCATGAAATTAAGATCGCTTTCCTCAAAATCATTTTTCAGCCACGGCGCAATCCGCGCAGTATTACTGATTTGGGTATAGAACCATCCCATGTTTACATCGCGGTGTATAAAACGGTTCAGATAGTAAACCCGGTCAAGCCGATCTTCCATTTGTTTTAAGATACGCCGCATTTCTTCGTAATTACCAGAGCACAGATATATCCGCAGAAGATAAAAGAGGGAACGGTTTTCAATCTCGTACTGCATGCCTTCCGCAGAGCGCAGTAATGCTGTGCGGGCCTGTTTTTCCACTTCCGGCATATCGCCCCGGAAAAAGGCAAGCTCCGCTTTTGCAAGGTCATCCATGCCCATCATGCAGCCGCCCATGACACGGGCGGCATGGGGTGCAATCGCGGTAAGAACTGCGATGTATTTTTCCATTTCCCCTTTTTGGCTGCCGCTCACCCGGCAAATATAGGAATTGATTGCCAACACCGATACGGGCGGCCTGGTTATATAGCCGCTCAGGGCAGAATGAAAAGCGGCCCTTTCAAACAAAGCGGCAAATCCATAATCCGCAGTATTAATGCTGTTGATAAAACCGATAAACCCCCGGATGATATAACAGCCCAAAAGCACCCGGTGAATAGACGGACAGGGGGACAGCGCTTCCATCAGGGGAATAGTAGCCTTAAGCTCATCTTCGGCCTCGGTAAAGCGTCCCAGACTGACAAGGAGCCGCGCGCGGACAAGGATGAGGGCGGAATTTTCTTCGCAGAATTCCTGGGCTTTCCGATCCAGCAGTTCCAGAATAAACTTTGCCGTATGATTCGGCACAATCAGCGGCAGGGTATAAATCAGCGTGATAATTCCGTTAAAGTTTCCCGCCTTTTCATAATAACTTGCGGCATCCATTTTTTGATTGTTTTCCGCGCACCATTGGGCGGCCGTTTCCCAGACCGCCCTTTTTTCTTCCAGGGTCAGGGTATCCTGCTGCTTTTCAAGGTACTCCAGAAACAGATGATGTATCTGATACGCATTGCGGTATGTATCAAAGCTGATAAAGGAACCGATCCTTTCCATCTCCTCAATTAATTTGCCGCCCCCGCTTTCCGCCTTCGCAATGAGTTCCGGCAGTTCCCGGGGGAGATGATCGCAGAGTGATAATTTGACAAGAAATTTCCGCAGCTCCGGCCTGAGGGGCCCCATGATCTCGGTTTCAATCAGCTTAAAAATATTTGAACGCATGACAATGGGGGCATACCCATGCCCCGTATCAATCCTTCTGCCGCCCCCCAGAAAGGGCGCATTTTTCAGAAACAGGGCAGACAGGTGAATCGCAAAGGCCCAGCCTTCGGCGTCCCGGTAAAGGGCGGCGGCTGTCTGCGGAGAAGTTCTGATATTCTGGATGCGGAAATATTCGTTCATCTCCTCCCGGGTAAATTTGAGATCCGCTTCGGTAATCCGCGCCGCAATCAATTCCCCCCGGGCCGCAATGGTTTTAATGGGCGGATCGCTGCGGGATATAAGAATTGAAGTGATGTTGGGGAAAGGACTGCCGATGGAATGTTCCATGAACCGCAGCACCTTCTTGTCCTGAATCAGGTGGAAATCATCATAAACAAAAATATACTTTACGCTTTGAATAACCAGGGTCTGGGGAATGGCCAGGTAACGTTCAAACTGCCGCTCCGTTTCAGGGAACCCCGTCTCCGCAAGCCGTTCCGCAGTCTCTTTGCTAATCGCCTCAATAGCGCCGGTAAAATTTTCCCAGAACCGGGAGCCCGCATTATCCCACTCGGAAAGCTGCATCCACACCGTAAGGTAATGGTTTTTTTTCAGAAAAGAATAAACCGCGCGGGTCTTGCCGTACCCCGCCCCCGCGGTAACAATGATCGTCCGGCTCTCAAGGGCCCTTTCCAGCAGCTGATCTATTCTGGGCCGTTCAAGGTAAATCTGATTATCGCCCCCAATGGGAACGTTACTATGGATAAGCTCTTCAAACAAAAATACTCCTTTTTGTACTATATATAAGTGTAGTGCAAAAGGGAGGGCAACGCAAATTTTGAAAGTGATTCCTCCTCAAAAACTCCGCTCAATCTCAGCAGCCGAGGCCGGCATGAACATATTCAGTAATTCCTTATTAGTCCTGAATTTTTTCTTGTCATTGAGCAGCAATTTCATATCTAAAAGGAGTCCCAGGTCGCGCTGCAGGGTAATATCGGAACGGCCCTTGTAATGTCGAATAATTTTGGGGTGAAAAGTGAGGATTTCATCTTTAGTCAGAAAACGGTCGCCGGGTATGTAATAGGCGAGCTGGCGTATCCGTTCCTGTATCTTTGGGGTCCTTGCGTCCGCCTCAGCCTCAATCACATCATGGACATAGTTACTCCAGGTCAGATCTATCTGATCGGTATGGATGATTTCCAGCACTTCCTCAAGACCGTCCCGAAAGCCCTGTAGGGCGTAATAAAAAAAATGGGTCAAACTCCCGGTTTCTGTCGCCTCCTGAAGCCGCCGGTAATAGTCATTACGGGTTTTATTATAATGGTTGGAGAGAATATGAGAAGCGATCTGGGGGACGCCGGCCCGTACCAGAAGATAAAATTCCAGCAAGCGGGCAGTTCTGCCATTCCCGTCACCGAAGGGGTGTATCCAGGCAATATAAACATGGGTTACGATAGCCTGAATGATCGCGTCATCAAAATGCTGCCCGGCGCTGTAATGAAACTGTGATTTAAGCCAATCGCAGAGCTTTTGTATAAGTTCCTCCACCTGGGGCGCGGAGGGTGGACGGTATACACTGCCCACAATAACATTATTTGTCCGAAAGGTACCAGGGATTGCCTGGAAAGTATCCCCAATGTCCTTTCCTACCATGGCATGAAACCGTTTTATCAGTTCTGCAGAGATAGTAACCTTGACCTGATCCTCAATCATCTCATTGAAAATGGCGTTAAAAGCGTCAAGTATATTCTGTACTTCCTGCTGAAGATATTTTTTACTGGGGGGGAGATTCTTACCGTTTTGGATGGATTCCAAATCGTTTTCGGACAGGGTGTTCCCTTCTATAGCGGTGGTGGCCAAGGCTCCCCGGTTAAGCGATACCGTGAGCATCCGCCTCAAATAATCGGGCCGTATGGGAGTCTTTTTTATAGCCTGAATATAGGCATAGCATTGTCCCAACAAATTTGATGTTGGCTTATCAATATCCCACTGGGGCCTAAAACTAATGTGTTCGTAGGTGTTTTTCATACAATACAGTATACAAAACAATTCAAGAATTGCAACAAAATATTTGACAAATTTTTTTTATTTTTTCTATAACTATTTATAATATAAGTAATTACATTTATCAAAATATTTGTCAATATTAATTCAGAATATAGGCATATTCTTTATCAGCCACCGGACATACCCTCCTCTTCGAGGTATTTATGGGATGCGGGTGACAATAGTTTTTTATGAATCCAAATGTCTACTATTTCATACTTTTGAGTAATACAAAAAATATCTCCTTTGCTTCCACGCCATCCTAATTCATTGTAATACAACGAGTTAGGGTAATTAATCTTTTGACAGATAAGGTTTCTTAAGTTTGGCATGGTTTTTGCTTATATAAGGGTATGAGTGATTTGATAATTCAAAAAGACAGGTTCCTGTATTCGATTCAAGCCGGTATTGCCCCGGCGCTCCCGAGCCTTCATGAATTTAAGACCGAAATCCTCAGAAAAACCATCCATTTCCTTATCGCCTTAAGCCCGATCATGGCTACAGTAAACCGCCCTGCCACGGTGCTGATCCTCATGGCGGGTACTCTGGGTTACACCTGGATGGAAACCCTCCGCCTTGCGGGGGTAAAGGTTCCCCTCATTTCTTCCATTACCAGCATGGCATCCCGGTCCCGCGACATGGGCCGCTTTGTGATGGGGCCCGTCACCCTCGGCATGGGCGCGCTCCTGGCGCTGCTCCTGTACCCCTCACCGGCGGCGGCCATTGCCATCTATGCCCTGGCCTTCGGCGACGGCTTTGCCAGTCTGGTCGGAAAACTCTTCGGCCATCTGCGCCCCGCATTCCTCTGCGGCAAGAGCATCGAAGGTTCCCTGGCCTGTTTCATCGCCGTGTTTATATCCGCTTACCGGGTTTCATTCGACTACCGCATTGCCCTGGTTGCCGCCTTAACCGCAACCGCCGTGGAAGCCCTCCCCCTGGAAAACTACGATAACCTCGCAATCCCCGTAACCGTGGGCCTGGTCGTCTGTCTCATTACTTCGTTCTAAAACTCCGACCCGTTTTTTCCATAATAACGCCGCTCTCTTCTAGAGCCAGAGATACACTTTGTGCAGCCGGGTACAGATAAAGTAAGTGCCCGCCGTGAGGGCCGCCAGCCCCGGCAGGGGGGTAACCCAGGTGTCGGCGGAGAGGAGGAGGTTCCGGCCCAGGAAAACCAGAAAGGAGCCGACACCGATAAGGATATACTCACGGGAACCCCGGGAATAGGCGGAAATGAAAAAGCTTAACATGGTGATAAGCAGCATCCCCGCCTCGACCATGCGGAACATGGAGGTGTAGCCGGTGATCATACAGTAACTGGTGTCCCAGGAAAGGACATCAATGGGAACCCCCAGGGTGATAACCAGGGTGATAAGGGCGATGATCATGATAATATTCTGCTGTTTCTGCATTTCAAGTCCCGCCGCGTAAACACTGGCGGCAAAGAGGGAAAAAATTCCAAAAAACCGGCCGAAGAGCAGCGCCCGGGAGGCCATCAGGAGATACAGGGCGGGAATTCGGCGTATTTTTTGCAGGGGCACCAAGAGCCGCATCCCTTCAAAGGAAAGGGAAAGGACAAAAAGGGCAAAAAACAGAATTTCCGGCGAGGGGGTTTGTTCAAAAAAGTAGTAGATCAGGATGAGGGCGGCAAGGGCATAGATCACCGCCCCGGCCATGGACGCAAAAGGGGCTAAAGGGCTTGGTTTCAGGAAACGGCCGATGACATTCTGGATGAGGCCCGATGCACGCCGGGAGGTTTCCTCCGCGGCGGCGGGATAGGCCGGGATAATAAACGCGGATGCAACGGCAAGAAAAATAAAAAACAGGGCGGCGATGAGGATTTCCGCCTTCAAAAAGGTATTTCTGTCTGATAAAGTCACGTTTCCAGCATAGCCCGAACAGCGGATTTCCTCAAGACTTATGCCCATATTCCGATATTAGTAGAGAGGAGACCCCCATGGTATCGAAAAAGACCTGTTTTTTAATTGCCGGCACCCTGATTTTTTGCGCCGCAATGTTTTCCCCCCGCACCTCCGCCCTTTGGGCCGGGGATACGGCGTCTTTTGTGGACCTCGGGTTCTCTCCCGATGGCAGGATCTATATGTTTGCCCAATATGGTGTGGAGTCCGGGACATTGCGGCCCTGGGCGGATATGTCAATAGTTGATGTTCCCCGGAATGATTTTGTCAACGGAGGGCGGGTTTCCTTTATCCACAACAGCCCGGTGATTTCCGGCAGTGACGGCGCCGGGGCCTTTTACCGGCTCATTTCCCGGAACAGCTCCCTTGCGGAACAGTACGGGGTAACCTTTCTCCGCCAGGGCCAGCCCCTGTATGTTTCCCTGGACTCAAATGACGCAGGCAATCGGGAAACCATTGAATTCCGGGATTTTGAGGCGGGGAATACCTATAAAGCAACCCTTATTCCCGCCGTGGAAGGCTCAGGGAACAGCCTGAAATCCTCTTTTCATATCACCCTGGACCGGGTTTCCCGGAACGGGGACCGGAAAACCTCTTCCGTGGGCAACCCCCAGATAAAACGGCCCCTTATCGCGTCCTATAAAATCAAAAGGGTCATGGTCGCCCCCAATGACGGGTCCCTGATCTTTGTGATCGAAACGAAACGGCAGGCCGCCGATGGTTTTGATATCCGTTACATGGTCGAAGCTTTACGCCAGTAGGGCCGCCTTACATCAGTAAGGCCTGAATACCTGGGTAACAGTCTGTCCGTCCTCAAATAAATACCGTAAATAGAGCCTGCCCGCAGGGGCAAGCCGTTCCCAAAGCCCGTCTTTTTGTACTTCAACCGCCATCTCAATAAACTCTTGCTTGTTCAGGGTGCGCCGCTCCTGGGCAAAAAGGTAATTTCCCGCGGGTAATTCCAGCCGCCCTGCCTCACCGGACCGATTCTCCGGGGATCCCGACGGCAATGCCGTTGGCAATGCCGTCGCCCTTCCGGCAAAAACCAGGGGCCCCAGCAAGGCCGTTGCTTCCGGTTCAATACTCCGGCCCTGGACCGGATCAAGATCAAAACAAAAGAGGAGTTCCCCTTCTCCGGTTTCATACTGAAAGGGAACAAGCGCCGCTTCCGCCTGATAAAAAAGCGGGGAACGGAGTTCCAGCCTGATTGTTTGTACGCCATCCATCAAAACAGGGTATATCAAAAAAAAAGTAAAAAAAAGTGCGTTCCGATACAAGCAAAACCGGCAGTCAGCGCCCTATATAGGGTGCGCTTTCTGCGCACGAATGAGAAAGAAAACAACGGGTAAGGAACAAAAGCTTAAAGGCAATGCGCGCGTCCCTTAAGCCGGGGTCTTCGCCGGAGGTTTTCAACTCATTATCAAATTATAGTGGAGGCTTTTATGAAGCGGTTTTTTATGTTTTTTGGGGGGGCCTTGGCCCTGGTCTGTTTTATCGGGATCGGGACTTTCATGTCCTGTTCCACCGAGGATTCAATTCACGCTGATTCAGAACCGCCGGTGTTCCTGGAATGTAAGGCGGTTTCCAGCCGGGAACTCACTTTTACATTTTCCCATGCAGTGAAGGTTGTGACCCTCAACTTTGAACCGGCCCTGGAGGTAGAATCCACGGGCAACGGGGAGACAGTGACGGTCATCCTGAAAGAAGCCCTGAATGAGGGGGATTCGATCACGGCGGATCTCCTGGTGGAGGATGATGCGAAGCATACCCTGAATGTGCTGGTCCCCTTCCGGGCGCGGAATGACCGCATACCAAAGCTGCTTATTACGGAACTGCGGACCGAATATACCAAATCCAAGGCAACTGAATTTGTGGAATTTAAGACCCTGGAAGCGGGAAACCTGGGGGCCATCCGCCTCTTTATTCCGGGAAATACCAAAAATCCCCTTGCCTTTGAATTTCCGACCGCAGAGGTTGTCGCAGGGGAATATATCCTTGTCCACCTGCGTACCACCGATGCAGACACCGGGGCGGCAAATGAAACAGGGAAGGATCTGGGCCTGTCCGGCGGAATTGACGCCAGGGACTCCGCACGGGATTTCTGGGTACCAGGAACAGACAAACTTCTGCACAAAACGGATATCGTTTATTTAACGGATCAGGATGATAAGATTCTCGATGCGGTGATGATGAGTGAAAACGCCGATGCCGCATGGTCCAAGGAAGCCTTCACCACTGCGGCGGAATTTCTGCATCAACAGGGAGCATGGGTCTCCGCGGGGGGCGGCGTTCCCGGCCCCAAGGATGCGGTCATTACTGCCAATATCAAGACTTCCCTGACCCGGAGCGTTTCCCGTGATGAGGCAGCCGCCGACGCCAACAACGCCGCAAACTGGTACATCACCGCCACAAGCAATGCCACTCCCGGAGAACCGAACAGCACAAAACGGTTCGAATAAGTTATCCATTGTTTAGAGATCGAAGGCTTACGCTTTTGATCTCTAAACGAGGTCCTTAAACAGGGCTTCAATGTCGCGCTTGGGGGCGGCGCCGACCTTTTGCTGGACCGGCTGGCCGTCCTTGTAGATGATCAGGGTGGGGATCGACACAATACCGTGTTTTTCGGCGATTTCCCCCTGCTCATCCACGTTCACCTTGCCGATCTTGATGCGGCCGGCGTATTCTTCCGCAAGCTGATCGATGAAGGGGCCTATCATTTTACAGGGTCCGCACCAGTCGGCCCAGAAATCAATCAAAACCGGGATCGGCGAAGCAAGCACCTCGGCGTCAAAATTTTCGTTGGTTATGGTTATTCCGTTACTCATGATTTCAGTATAATGGGGAACAAAAACTTTCTCAAGATTGAATTGACGGTTTGAAAAAACTGCGTTATAATATAATTATCCAGTTTGGAAAAAAGTCGAATTCCTTTCTTTTGGACTAAGCCATGCAGTATTTTGATACTCACGCCCACCTGGGCCTCATTGTTGATGACCCCATTGAGCAGCTCATTGTCATTCAGGAAGCCCGCCAGGCTTCTGTCACCCGGATCGTGTCTATTTGCAATAGCCTCCATGATTTCACCACGGTGTACGATAACCTCAAATCCGCCGCCAATGTGTACCATGCGGTGGGGGTGAGCCCTTCGGAGGTCCAGAATCCCGGCAAGGACTGGGTCCAGATCATCGAGCAGAGCGTCCAACTGCCAAGGGTGGCCGCCATAGGGGAGATCGGCCTGGATTATTACCGCAAATTCGGGGACAAGAACTCCCAGATCGAGCTTTTTATCACCCAGCTTGACATGGCAACCAAGCTTAACATGCCGGTGATCATCCATAACCGGGATGCGGGCCACGATGTGCTGGATATCCTCAAGGACCGGCTGCCCCCCAAGGGCGGGGTGCTCCACTGCTACTCCGAGGACGCCGAATACGCCAAGCGGGCCCTCAAGCTGAACCTCTACTTCTCCTTTGCGGGGAATCTGACCTATAGGAACGCCCGGAACCTCCATGAGACCATCAGGGTGCTGCCCCTGGATCGCATCCTTATTGAGTCCGAAAGCCCCTTTATGGTCCCCGCGGACTACCGGGGCAAGCGGAACATGCCCAAGTACCTCCCCATGACCGCCCGTTTCCTTGCGGAAATGCTGGAAATGGACGACGAGGCCCTCTCTGCCCAGCTTTGGGAGAATTCCAACCGGTTCTTTGGGCTGCCGGTGGAGTAAATTAGGCGTTTACTTACCCAAAAACCCTTTTGACAAAAACATAAGAGGAGCAGGCATATAATGAACACTATCAAAGAGAAATATGAAATATGACAGAAGATCGAAAAATTCCAGCCGGAGGGGCTATTTCCTCTTAATTTTATCAAAATTCTCCTCCGGGCTCTTGACGAAACTATCTATCTTTGGTAATTTAACAAAACCTTGTAAAATGTGCGGGTAATGCCCTTGTAGCTCAGTTGGCAGAGCATATCCATGGTAAGGATAAGGTCAACAGTTCGATTCTGTTCGAGGGCTGGCTTTACAGAGGGACGGAAGGTCCGCAGGAGGAAAAAATGGCAAGCAAAAAGACAGCGGTTGAATTGGTAGCGCTCCAGTGCAGTGAGTGCAAGCGGAAAAACTATACCACCGAAAAAAACCGGCGGAATACCCAGGAAAAGCTTGAGCTGAACAAGTATTGTCCCTTTGATCGCAAGCATACCCTGCACAAGGAAACCAAGATAAAGTAAGGATATATTTAGGCCAGTAGCTCAATTGGTAGAGCGGCGGTCTCCAAAACCGCAGGTCGTGGGTTCGATTCCTACCTGGCCTGAACAGAGTGAAGGCCGATTCCTACCTGGCCTGAACGGGTAATTATTAAGAGGATGGTATGAGCAAAGTAGTTCAATTTGTCAAAGAATCCTACGCCGAGCTTCGGAAGGTCGTGTGGCCGGGCCGTGATGATGTGGTCAGTTCCGTTAAGGTGGTCATTGTTTCTACCATTATAATCGCCGCGGCCCTGGGGTTGGTGGATGTGTTGCTGCTCTTTGGAATAAGAGCCATATTTTAGGGATTAAAGGAAAGTCATGGCTACGGGCTGGTATGTCCTTCATGTCTATTCGGGATATGAGAATAAAATAGAAAAAACCATCCGCATGATGACCGATGTCGGGGAACTCGACAAGGAAGTGGTCCGTGATGTAAAAGTCCCTTCGGAAGAGGTGGTAGAGGTCAAGGACGGCAAAAAGCGGACCCAGACCCGTAAATTCCTCCCCGGTTATATTTTGGTGGAAATGGATCTCCCGGAAGGTTTGGTCGAATGGAAGGGCGCCTGTTCCAAAATAAAGAAAATTCAGGGGGTTACCGGCTTTGTGGGAACCCCTGCGGACAAGAAGCCCCAGCCTTTAAGCGGGGATGAGGCCCGGGCCATATTGCAGAAATCTGGTGAAATCAAGGGTGAACGGCCCGTCCGTTCCCGTCAGTCCTTTTCCGCCGGTGAACAGGTTAAGATTATTGACGGACCCTTTGAGTCCTTTACGGGAACCATTGAAGAGGTCAACCAGGAGAAGAGCAAGCTTAAGGTGATGGTCGGCATCTTCGGCCGGAACACCCCGGTGGAAGTTGACCTCCTGCAAGTGGAGAAAATGTAGTTTACGCCATTAAAACGGCGCAAATTATCAATAATAGAAGTGGGAGAGGTGGAACTAAAGTTCCTTGAACCAAGGTTCCTTAAACCCTCGTTAGTCCGGTTTTGGCCGGGCATACCACGAAGGAGAGTTTATGGCAAAGAAGAAGGTTGCGGCCTTTATCAAGCTGCAGTGCCCAGCGGGCAAGGCCACCCCGGCCCCGCCCGTCGGCCCTGCATTGGGTCCCCATGGGGTAAGCGCCCCCCAGTTTGTCCAGCAGTTCAATGACCGGACAAAGGCCATGGAAGCGGGACTTATCATACCGGTGGTTATCACCGTGTATTCGGATAAGTCATTCACCTTTATCCTCAAGACCCCCCCTGCATCGGTGCTGATCAAGAAGGCCATCAGCCTGGAAAAAGGATCTGCGGAGTCCCACAAGACCAAGGTGGGCAAGATTCCCCGTGCCAAGCTTGAGGAAATCGCCAAACTGAAGATGCCCGACCTTTCCGCCAATGATGTGGATGCGGCCATGAAAATTATCGCCGGGACCGCCCGGTCCATGGGTGTTGAGGTGGAAAAATGAGTCACGGAAAAAAATACCTCGAAAGTCTCAAAAAATACGATCCCACTGCTTCCTTTGATGTAAAAGAGGCTTTGGCACTGGTAAAAACCCTTTCCTTTGCCAAATTTGATGAAACCGTTGACCTTTCCATAAAGGTTAACCTCAAAAAGAACCAGTCCGTGCGTGACACCGTGGTCCTTCCCCATCAGTTTAGGGGCGAAAAAAAGGTCCTGGTGTTCTGCAAGGCTGAAAAAGAGAAGGAAGCCCAGGACGCGGGGGCCGCCTATGTGGGCGCAGAGGACCTTATTGAAAAGGTAAAGGGCGGCTGGCTTGATTTTGACGTGGCCGTCGCCACCCCGGACATGATGAAGGATGTAGGGAAACTCGGTATGGTCCTGGGCCGCAAGGGCCTGATGCCCAACCCCAAGACCGGCACCGTAACCTTCGACCTCAAGGGCGCCCTTTCGGAACTGAAGAAAGGCCGCACCGAATTCCGGGCCGACAAGGGCGGAGTGGTCCACCTTGCGGTGGGAAAGGTTTCCATGGCCCCTGAGCAGATCGCCGAGAACGTCAACACCGTGGTCACCGAGATCAAACGGAAGCGGCCCGCTGACGCCAAGGGCGATTTTATCCAGACCGTTTCGGTGGCATCCAGCATGGGGCCCGGCGTATGGGTCACAGTCAGGGACGAGGAGTAGAAAATGGCAATAGTTGCGAAAAAAATACAGGATGCCAAGACCGCATCCATTCAGGAACTGAAGGATGCCTTCGGCAAGGCCCAGGATTTTATCTTTACCGATTACCGGGGACTCACGGTGGAGCAGATCACCATACTGCGGAAGCAGCTGCGGGCCAAGGAAGTTCACTACAAGGTGGTAAAAAACAACTTCGCCCGGCTTGCTTTCGAGCAGCTTTCCGCCCCCAATGTGGCGGAATATCTGGTAGGGCCCACTGCGGTGGCCATTGCCCCTAAGGATTCCAACGAGGTCGCCAAGATCTTGGTTGAATTTGCCAAGGAAGCCCCGGCTTTGCAGGTAAAAGGCGCCCTCATCGGCGATTCGGTGTATACCGCCGCGCAGACCGAAGCCTTCTCGAAATTGCCGGGCAGGCTGGAATTGATCTCCATGCTCATGTCGGTGTTGAACGGTCCCGCACGGAACCTCGCCGGGGCCCTCAACGATGTGCCTGCACGGCTGGTACGGACCATCAAGGCCGTGGGCGACAAGAAGGGCGAAAGCCCCGCCGCTTAGGAAAGGGAATTTAACCGCAAAGGCGCGGAAGGCGAAAAAGGTGGATTAAAAATCTCTACCTTAGTCGCCTTAGTCGCCTTCGCGGTTTTAATCTTCCCGTCAGGCTTCGGGCGGACCTCATGGTCCGATGCTGCCGTTCCTGTCGGGGTTTTACCGGGAAACCGGAATGTTGCCCGTATGGGTACATTAATAAGCATTTTAGGAGAAGATAATATGGCAGCCCTTACTACTGATCAGATTCTTGAAGCGATTGCATCCATGACCGTTCTGGAGGTTTCCGAACTGGTTAAGGCACTGGAAGAGAAATTCGGTGTTTCCGCCGCCGCCCCTGTGGCGGTTGCGGCAGTCGGCGGTGCGGCCGCTGGTGGAGCTCCCGCGGCTGCTGCCGAGGAGCAGACCGAATTCACCGTTACCCTCAAGGCCTTTGATGAAGCCAAGAAGATCGCGGTTATCAAGGAAGTCCGGGCCGTTACCGGTCTTGGGCTCAAGGAAGCCAAGGATCTCGTTGAGGGCGCTCCCAAGCCCCTTAAAGAGGGTGTTTCCAAGGATGAAGCTGCGAAAATCAAAGAATCGGTCACTGCCGCAGGCGGTACCGTTGATATTCAGTAAAGCTTTAGGGCGCGCCGTGTTGATGACGCGGCGCGCCTTTCCAGAGGCCCTTTGCGGGGCACACAGTTCATATTCTCAATAAGAGATGGGAGGTTCCGGTCTTAGGCCGGGGCCTTTTCGTAGTTTTATTTAATAATAGAACCTAATAGCAGGGGGAAGAAATGGTAAAAGCGAAAACGTCCTCGAAGCGGACTTACATCGGAAAGGATTTTCAGGATGTGATGGAGCTTCCCGATCTTATCGATATTCAGACCTGTTCTTACGAGCGTTTTTTGCAGCGGGACAAGCTTAAGGCAGGGCAGAAACCGGATTTACAGGGTCTTGAAGAGGCATTCAGGGCCACCTTTCCCATCGAAAGTCCCAACGGGGACATGGTTCTGGAGTACGAGTACTACACCCTTGATGAAGAGGGCATCAAATTATCCGAACAGGAATGCAAGCAGAAGGGTGTGACCTATGCCGTGTCTCTTAAGGCGCGGGTAAACCTGATCTTCCAGCAGACCGGTGAAATTCGTCAAAAAGACATTTACATGGGCGATATCCCCATCATGACCGAACGGGGAACCTTTATCATAAACGGGGCGGAACGGGTGGTGGTGTCCCAGATTCACCGTTCCCCGGGCGTTATTTTTAGCCATGAAAAGGGAATTTACTCTTCCCGGATCATCCCCTACCGGGGTTCCTGGCTGGAATTTGAGATCGACCAGAAAAAAGAGCTGATCTACGCCAAGATCGACCGGAAAAAACGTATCCTGGGAACCATTTTCCTCCGGGCCCTGGGCTATGAAAGCCGGGAAGACATCATCAGGGCCTTTTATAAGACTGAAACCCTGGACGTAAACGGGATCAAGGACATTATTTCCTCGAACGATGAGCAAAGGACCAGGGAATTTCGGACTAAATTTTCTGAAATGGTCCTGGCTGCCCCCCTCTGGGTGAACATTGAAGATACGGAAAACAAGAAAAAGCTCTACCATGCGGGGGATAAACTCCATCCCCATGATATGGACGAACTTTTAACCAACGGGATTAATTCGGTGGAACTCATCAACTTTACCGCCGAAGGCTCCCTCAATTCTCCCATGCTCCTTAACTGTTTTGAGCGGGAGGAGATCAAGTTTGTAAAGGAAGAGCAGAAAAGCGATGAGCCTTCCCGTGAGGATGCCCTTTCCACGGTTTACTCGGTGCTGATGCCCGGAGAATCCATCACCGTGGACGCCGCCGAGAAGGATCTTAATGGGATGTTCTTTACCCCCCGGCGCTACGATTTGGGCAAGGTGGGGCGCTACAAGCTCAACAAGAAATTCCTCCATGAGCCTCCCCTGGAAGATTTTACCCTGACCAAGCCGGATATCATCGAAACCATGAAATTCCTGATCAAGGTTTACGTGGGGGATGAAAACATCGACGATATTGACCACCTGGGCAACCGCCGGGTCCGGTCTGTGGGGGAACTGATGGCTAATACCATGAAGACCGCCTTCAGCCGGATGGAACGGATCGCCAAGGAACGGATGAGCCTGAAAGAAACCGACACCATAAAGCCCCAGGACTTGATTTCGATCAAGCCTGTGGTGGCTGCCATTAAGGAATTCTACGGGTCCAGCCAGCTTTCCCAGTTCATGGATCAGGTGAATCCCCTGGCGGAACTGACCCACAAGCGCAGGCTTAACGCCCTGGGCCCCGGCGGCCTTTCCCGGGAACGGGCGGGCTTTGAGGTCCGGGATGTTCACTATACCCATTACGGCCGCATGTGTCCCATCGAGACCCCGGAAGGTCCGAATATCGGCCTTATCGTGTCCCTGGCGAACTATACCCGGGTTAACGAATACGGCTTTCTGGAAACCCCCTACCGTAAGGTGGTGAACGGGGTCGCTTCCCGGGACATCGAGTACCTTTCCGCCATGGACGAGGACCGGTACTACATCGCCCAGGCTTCCGCCAAATTGAACAACAACGGGTCCTTTGCGGACGAGCAGGTTTCCTGCCGCCGCCAGGGCGACTATACTACACGGGCTCCCGGTGAAATTCAGTACATGGACGTGTCCCCCAAGCAGATCATTTCGGTTTCAGCATCCCTTATCCCCTTCCTTGAGCACGACGACGCCAACCGGGCCCTGATGGGTTCCAACATGCAGCGTCAGGCGGTGCCCCTGGTGTTCCCCGAGGCCCCACGGGTCGGTACGGGGATGGAAGGGAAGTGCGCCTACGATTCAGGGGTGCTGAGCAAGGCCCGGCGGAACGGGATCGTGACGCGGGTAACCTCAAGGGAAATCGTCATTAAGCCCGATTCTTCCTCTGGCCGGTTTCCTGAGACCAACGAGGAAGGACTGGATGTGTATCAGCTGGTGAAGTACCAGCGGACCAACCAGGACACCTGCTGCAACCAGCGGCCCATCGTAAAACTGGGGGCCAAGGTCACTGCCGGACAGGTTATTGCCGATGGGCCTGCCACCCAGGATGGGGAACTGGCCCTGGGCCGGAACATTCTGGTGGGATTCATGCCCTGGAACGGTTACAACTACGAAGACTCGATTCTGATTTCAGAGCGGGTGGTCAAGGACGACATGTTCACCTCCATCCACATCAAGGAATTTATCACCGAAGTGCGGGAGACCAAGCTGGGGCCGGAGAAGATCACCCGTGATATCCCCAATACCTCCGAAAAGAGCCTTGACAGCCTTGACGCTGAGGGGATCATCCTGGTGGGGGCCAAGGTCCGTTCCGGGGACATTCTGGTGGGTAAGGTTACCCCCAAAAGCGAAACCGAAACCACCCCGGAATTCAAGCTCCTCAATTCCATATTCGGTGAAAAGGCCAAGGAAGTGCGGGATTCCAGCCTCCGGGTGCCCCACGGCATCGAGGGGACCATCATCGACATCCAGCGCCTCAAGCGCAGTGAAAAGGACGACCTCAACCCCGGGGTGGACGAAGTGGTAAAGGTGCTCATCGCCACCAAACGGAAGCTCCGGGTAGGGGACAAGATGGCGGGCCGCCACGGTAACAAGGGCGTTGTGGCCCGGATTCTGCCGGAAGAGGATATGCCCTACATGGAAGACGGCACACCCCTGGACCTCTGCCTGACCCCGCTGGGGGTTCCTTCCCGGATGAACATCGGGCAGCTTCTGGAAACGGAACTTGGCTGGGCCGGCCTCAAACTGAACGAATGGTATTCGGCGCCGGTGTTCCAGTCCCCCTCCACTGAACAGATTGCGGACAAGCTGAAAGAGGCGGATCTCCTGAACAAGGAAGATGAACGGCTCAGGACCAAGACCTATCTGCGGGACGGGCGCACCGGGGAACGCTTTGTGAACCCCATTTTCTGCGGGGTCATCTACTTCCTCAAACTCCACCATCTGGTTGATGACAAGATGCATGCCCGGAGTACCGGCCCCTATTCCCTGGTGACCCAGCAGCCCCTGGGCGGAAAGGCCCAGTTCGGCGGTCAGCGGCTCGGGGAAATGGAAGTCTGGGCCCTGGAAGCCTATGGCGCGGCCAATACTTTGCAGGAACTTCTGACCATCAAGTCCGACGATATGACGGGCCGGTCAAAGATATACGAGGCCATTGTGAAGGGGGAACCATCCACCACGGCGGGAATCCCTGAATCCTTCAATGTACTGGTTCAGGAACTCCGGGGCTTGGCGTTGGATTTAACGATCTACGACGGCAAGGGAAAACAGATCCCGCTCACCGAGCGGGACGAAGAGATGATTACCAAATCAGGCTCGAACTTCTAAGGGGTGTGAAATGCGCGATATCCAGGATTTTGATTCGATTATGATAAAGCTGGCCTCCCCGGACATGATCCGGGCCTGGTCATACGGCGAAGTGAAGAAGCCTGAAACCATCAACTACCGGACCCTGCGGCCCGAGAAAGACGGCCTTTTCTGCGAGCGGATCTTCGGGACCACCAAGGAATGGGAATGTTACTGCGGCAAGTTCAAGTCGATCCGGTACAAGGGGGTCATCTGCGACCGCTGCGGCGTTGAGGTAACCCACTTCAAGGTCCGCCGGGAACGGATGGGCCATATCGAACTGGCGGCCCCGGTGTCCCATATCTGGTACTACCGGTCTGTCCCCAGCCGCATGGGTCTGCTCTTGGACCTCCCCATGACCGCCCTGCGGTCGGTGCTCTACTATGAAAAATACGTGGTCATTGATTCCGGGGACACGGACCTCAAGAAGAACCAGCTCCTCAGTGAGGAAGAATACTACGAGGCCCAGGAACGCTACGGCGGCGGCTTTTCCGCCGGTATGGGCGCGGAGGCGGTGCGGACCCTGTTGGAAAACCTCAACCTGGATCAGATGGCGGCGGAATTGCGGGAAAAGATGCGTACCAAGGGCGCAAAAAGCGACAAGCGGCTCCTTAAACGTATTGAAATCGTTGAAAATTTCCGCGCCTCCAGCAATAAACCCGAATGGATGATCCTTGACGTGATCCCGGTGATTCCCCCGGAACTGCGGCCCATGGTCCAGCTCGACGGCGGACGCTTTGCTACGAGCGATCTTAACGATCTTTACCGCCGGGTGATCAACCGGAATAACCGCCTCAAGCGGCTCCAGGTGTTGAACGCCCCGGATATCATCATCCGCAATGAAAAGCGGATGCTCCAGGAAGCGGTGGACGCCCTTTTCGACAATTCCAAGAAGAAGCGGGTGGTGAAGGGCGCGTCAAACCGGCCCCTCAAGTCCATCAGCGATATGCTTAAAGGGAAGCAGGGCCGGTTCCGGCAGAACCTGCTCGGAAAGCGTGTTGACTATTCGGGCCGCTCGGTAATCACCGTTGGGCCTGACCTCAAGATGTGGCAGTGCGGGCTTCCCACCAAGATGGCCCTGGAACTGTTCAAGCCCTTTATCATGAAGAAACTCGTCGATAAGGACGTGGTTTACAATATCAAAAAGGCCAAGCTGCTGGTGGAAGCGGAGACCCCTGAGGTTTTCGCCATCCTGGACGAGGTGGTCAAGGAACATCCGGTGCTGCTTAACCGCGCCCCGACCCTGCACCGCCTGGGCATTCAGGCCTTCGAGCCCGTACTGGTTGAAGGGAAGGCCATCAGGCTGAATCCCTTGGTCTGCCACGCCTTTAACGCCGACTTTGACGGCGACCAGATGGCGGTCCACGTGCCTTTGACCCAGGCGGCCCAGATGGAATGCTGGACCCTGATGCTCAGTGCCCGGAACCTCCTTAACCCGGCGAATGGGAAGACCATTGTGTTCCCCTCCCAGGATATGGTTCTGGGGATCAACTACCTT
>BOAU01000026.1 GCA_026002025.1 Spirochaetia bacterium
CTATTCATCGGGCCGTTAACTCCATGTTGGCCGCCCACCAAGCCAAGCTTCGTACCAAGGCTTAAAGGTACATTTTTGAAATGAGGCACCCATAGCTGAAAGGTACATTTCTAAATGAGGCACCACGTTGAGGACTAACCCATGAACAATAACTTTTTAATCATCATCAAGCGCATCATCGCCGAGCAGGGCGAAGGCATACTCGGCGAACCGGGGCGGCTTAAGGGCTATGTAAAGGATTATGCAAAAAACGAGCCCAAGCCTCTGCGTGTCGCGTTTGGGCGTTGTATCGAAAATGGCGCGTATAATGCGCTTAAAATCGCGCAGGACAAAGCGGCGGTAAAGGCAGCTATCGCGCAAAGGGTGAATAGCAGTGAAGGCTTGGACCTTGCACTGTGTAATGAAGCGCTTGACGTGCTGGAAGCCGCGCTGTTCGGCAGAGTGTCGTCACTGCCGCCGGCTTTGCAATACCGGCAGCCGGTGCGTCAGCAGCCGCAAACAGCGTATGTGCCGCCCTCCGTGCCGCAAAATCAACCGCCGGTGTATATACAACCAGTAGTGTATGTACAGCAAAATCAGAGCGCTCCTCAACACGCAGTCAAAAAAGGCGGTCTGTGGACAGCGGTACTGGTGCTAAACATTCTGGGCTTTAACTGGGTATCACGTTTTATTACCGGGCACATAGGTACCGGAATATTAGTGCTTTTGCTGGATATTATATCCCTGGGAACCCTCGAAATAGGAATTGGCATCGCCGGAATCCTGGTTGGGCTCATCATCTGGATAGTGGATCTTGTAAAAATTGGCGGCAAAAAATGGCAAATGGCGGATGGAACCTATTTAGCGCCATAAGGACTAACCCATGAACACCAACCTTTTGGCCATCATTAAGCGTATCGTTGCCGAACAGGGGGAGGGCATCCTCGCCGACCCGCAGCGGCTCAAAGCCATTGTGAAGGACTACGCAAAGGATGAACCCAAAGAAGATCGCGTCGCCTTTGGGCGCTGCATCGAAGCGGGCTGCTATAGTGAATTAAAGAAAGCAACAACAACGGAAGCCCGCCTGCGTTTCAAGGTGGCGCTTGCGCGGCAGTTGCAAAAAATAACAGGGCTTGACAGCGGGCTTTGTAACGGCGCTTTGGACGTGCTGGATGCGGTAGTACCCCTGGCACAACCATCAGTGCGGCGGCGAAAAATACGCGGTAAGATACTCCTCGCGGCGGGTTGTGTGCTGGTGGTCGGTCTTGGTGTCCTTTACGCGGTGACGCACCGCCCGCTAAAATCTGCGGAACCTCTGGAAGTCGAAGCCCCGATAAAACTTGACGCCCACAGTAACATCATTTTTACCCAGGAGAAAAATTATGACGCCCTCATAAACGGGAACCTCGCGTTAACCCTCAATGATGTTAAAACAGTACAAAAGTACATTACAGAGAATTTTCCGGATTTTGATTTTGAAGAAAAAGGCTATGAAACCGATGACTATCGGAATGAACTACTGGTAAAGGATTTTAGTGAAAATCCACAGGTTATGAATATTTACTTGACCGGTGTTAAAGAAATGGCGGGGTTTTCATCGACCTATGCTCATTTGCGTAGAGATGATGATACTGCCGATTTAAGCCATTATTTTTTGAGTATGGATCAAGAGTTTTCTGATACGTCAGGTTTTGAATACTATAATGGACGTTATGGCTTAACAAGCAAGGTTGATGATAAAATAACCAGTATAAGCGTATATAGATATTTATACATAGATACCGATGAACCGTATTGGATAATAAGATGGAATGACGATATTTCCGCACAAGAGCGCTTTACGCTTCTGAAGGATTTTCTCAATGTATTAAGTTACACAAAAGTATACCAAAATCTTGGCCGTGATTTTTTTAGGGACATACATACAGGTATAGAGCAACATCAAACAGTAGCGGACATAAGGAATGCCAAACCGCCCGTTGTTGTGAAACCGGCAGTGGTAAGAAGGCCGGATCCCGTACCCTCTGTTGAAACCCGGATAAAGCAGGCGTTGGTACAAACAAAGGAACAAGTACGCGATGTTAACAGGGACGGAAAGATAAACTGTATCGACTATACCGTTACATTTTATAGTATCTACGGACCGGAAGCAAAGATGATGCGGATTTATAACAATGATATGAACCATTTATTTATTCGTGTAGGCGGCAGAGATATAGAACCACAACGCCTTGATGGTTCGATGGAGAACGCATGGGGCAGTAGGTATAAACCGGGTGAATCATGGGACGAAACCTATGAATGGAGTCAATATGCATACTAAAAATCATAAGGAGACTGTATGAACAACAACTTTCTGAACATCGTAAAGCGTATCGTTGCCGAGCAGGGTGAAGGCATCCTCGCCGACCCCCAGCGGCTCAAAAGCATTGTGAAGGACTACGCGAAGGACGAACCCAAAGAAGATCGCGTTGCCTTTGGGCGGTGCATTGAGGTGGGTTGCTATGCCGAGCTGAAACGCGCTGCAACACAGCAGGAACGAATTCGGATAAAACCTGAGCTTTCCCGGCGTGTAGCGTCTGCTTCGGGAGTTGACCCGGCGCACTGCGCCGCCGCGCTCGATATACTCGAAGCGGCAATCAGCCCAGCGCCGCAGTCAAAGCCGTTGCGGTCATCCGCTTTCACATCCGGCGGGGCGGCAAAGTTAAGCCGGAAAACAATTATGTTTGGCATTGCCGGCGGAATCGGCGCGTTTATTGGCGAACTGATTTATAACGGATCAAATATTTTCGACCTGTTCGAACAAACCTTTTGGGGAAACACGGTTAAAATGTCAATCTGGGCTGGCATCATCAGTCTTTGTGTATCTATCGGATTGGTAGCGGTACAATACTTCTATCAAAAAAGAATGCCCGATAAGAAAGCTCTTACACCACTTGTATTGGGAATAATTACCGGCGCATTAACGGGCGGCTTTGCACAAATTCTATTCGGAATTACTCAAAATATTTCACCAATAGTTAAAACCGTAAGCAATGCACTTTGCTGGGGGATTTTTGGCTGGGGTCTCGGTTGGGGCGTTTCGTTTTTTGTTCCAAATTTTCCGGTAAAACGTGCCATGCTTGCGGGTCTTTTGGGCGGCACCATCGGCGGTGCAATTTATGTCGCGCTGCTTTCGTCAGGCACAAGTACCGGCGGCATCCTTGGCGTTATCGTACTCGGCGCTGCGATAGGTCTGGCCATCTCCTACATTGAAGAAGCGTTACGCGAAGCATGGCTCACCATCATCTGGGGGCCGAAGGAAACAACCACCGTCGCCCTCGGTGTTAAACCGGTGAGCTTCGGTTCCTCACGGGAGGCGGATGTATATCTGCCCCAGAAGCGGGGTGAGCGGCCCGTGTTGCCAATCCGCGCCATAGTCAAAATCGAAAACGGTAAAATTGTAATGGAAGACCGGCTGACCAATCAACGCGGTGAATTACACGGCGGCGATAAAATAGATTTTGGCAGGGTCAGCATTGTGGTACATATTAAAGGCAAAACTTAAGGGAAAATAACATGGATCAGCAGTTTGCCAACATCATTCAAAAACTCATAAGAAAAAGACTTGACCAAATAAAAAAATATACCATAATAAATAAAGTAGTTATTTCGTAAAGGAGAATTATTATGAAAACAGTAACGATGATATTTGTATCTCTTGGTTTTTTACTAATAATTAATGGTTGTGGTTCAATCCCATCAACATCTTATTCAGCAAAAGAAAACAATGGCACTACACAACAACCTCTTGATGGCCTTACAGGAAGTCGGCTATGGAACATAGAAGAACTTGCAAATGTTATGGTAGAAGACCTTTTTGCTGAACAGGATGGTTACGCTTTGGTTTCCGGGACGACATTAAAATATTATTTATACAACCTTCATAATGTTTATGACAATTTGACGAAATCTTTTGCCTGGAAAGGTGCGTTTGATACTGATAGTTTTTTCTATGCAGCTATAGAGCGCTATCTTGATAATATAGGCTATGTTACTGATTATGACAGTCACCGTATTATAGAGCCAAACAGGGATCTTGCTGCGTCAGTTATTCAGCTCATGTATAGATATAACTCTGACACATCTTTAACTTTTATAGTGGATGATAAAGGAGTCATTTCTTACTATGTTGTTAATAGTGAAAATGGTCGTGGTGGACATAGAACAGATATGTTTATCGTCAAAAAAATTGATAACTAAATTCTCCACAAGACACCACGGGATGAGTTGAGGCTGGCGACCAAATGCCTGCAAAATTAATGGGAGAAGGAAGACCTTACTAGTATCAAACACCAGATTGTCCAAAAAGGTGAGAAAATATGTATATTTTCATTATAATAAACGATACTGTTTCTCGTTATCTGCGTAAGTATAACATTGAGCCTTGTTCAACCGCTCTGCGTTTTGAGCTAATAGATAATATTTGCTCACTCGGACAAGAGAAAAGTACAAAAAGAAGTATAAAGAACGATGGCGATCCATTAAGTAAATTACAGGAACTTACCGAATTCGCAAGAACTGTCCGTAACTACTTTGAAAAAACTATCAAGCGGCAGGCAAACCGGCTTACTGCGGACAACAATATTACCGACACAGAATTACAAACCTTTACTATTGAGGATTTGTTTGATGGTAAAGAATAAGTTGACCCGGGAGAAATGAAGAATGAGAAAAATAATGCTTTTAACACTGTTAATATTTTCGATGCAGCCTTTATTTGCACAATTCAATGATAATGATTATACGAATATGATAGAAATTGGCGGAATCGGTACAAATGAAAATGATTTTTCACTGGATTTAAGTTATAGCTGGATCTATTATATGGGACTATGGGGCAACATCGCGTTAAGACCTGAGATGCAAATAAGGGATTCTGCGATAGAACCTGCCCTAAATTTAGGTGTGGCTTTACTGTATGGGTATGATTTTGGCCGTTCCTTTCATATATTTCCTTATGCCGGAATATCAGCAAATTGGCTTTCGGGCTATGCTGCTGCCTACGATGTATATCAGAATGATGTTGGATGGAAATTTACTACAAATGCAGTGTTTGGAGCTAAAATATTTTTTGATTGGTTTGGAATATATGGTGAATATAAGTATAATTTATTAAGAAATGATGATAACCGATTGTCTTTTGGAATTACTTTAGCGTTTGGTGATTCTTATATCCCACAGCCGCCGGCGCCAACTCCAAAACCCGCGCCAGAACCTAAGCCGCAGCCGCAATTTGTATATCATCCAACTATTTCTTCTGAAGAACTTGCGAAAGTTGAATTATCGTATCAGAGTACTATTAGAGATATTGAACAACAAGGAAGAAGGATAAGAATAGACTCTTACCCGGCCAGAAATACTTTTATACAAAAATATCAAGGCTATCCGGATATTAATTCAGTAAGTAATGTAAAAAACACCAAATTGCCTTATTATTACTATAATAGTACATCGGAAAAACAAATCGTTGCAATGGCTAAAAGTGAGCCAAATAAGTTTATGAAAGTTCGTATAATACATGATTGGGTGGCAGATATATTTGCTTATGATAACGATTATTTAGAATGGATGAAGTATAGCAATAGAAATCATGAGTATACTTTAGGTGAAATAATTGAGAGGGAACGGGGGGTTTGTTTAGAGTATGCTATCCTATTTTATAATTTAGCAATGGCAGCAGGAATTGATACTTATTTAATAAGCGACCACTCAAAACCTGGTATTGGACATGCTTATAATATGGTTATGATTGATGGAACTGGTTATATAATAGACACTACATGGGATTCAGGTAATCAAGTTATGTATAACAGATATATAAAGCAGGAAAAAATGAACAGTAAAGATTATTTTATGCCAGGTATATCTCAATCCTATAGGTTAAGAACTTGGTAAATGAATGGCCATATGATAACGCAGATGTACCTGATACCTCTGTGTGTATAAAGAACTTAAGAAGAATCGGATCCTTCAAAGCTGTGAAACTATATCCCACCCCACTTTCACAAAGAGCAGCGCCAGCACTCCGAGAATAAAATAACGGATCAGTTTTGCCCCCTTTTTTATTGCCAGCCCTGACCCCAAAAAACTTCCGACAATGCTGAAGGCTCCGGCGCAGAGGCCCAGGGGCAACAGGGTACGGCCGTTCAGGAGGAACACCACGAGGGCCCCCAGGTTGGATGCGGTGTTGACGAACTTGGCGTTCCCCGAGGCGGTGCGGGGATCGAGCTTGACCAGTCCCGTGTAGAGCAGGATGAGGAAGGTGCCGGTGCCGGGACCGAAAAAGCCGTCATAGCCCCCAATTACAAAGGAAATGATGATCGAAAAGACCAGCGCCCTCTGGCGGGGCAGGGCGGCGGCCTCATCGCTAAAGTGTTTGTTTTTGAATACGAAGAAGGCGGTCACCGGCAGTACGATGAGGAGCAGCTTTTGTAGATAAGATTCGTTAACGATCAGGGTGAGGGACGAGCCCAGACTGGAACCGATCAGCGCCGCCGCGATTGAGGGGATGCAGAGGAAAAGGTCCACGAACCGGTTCCGGTAATACCGGATCGAGGCGGTTATTGCCCCCATGGTGGAGGACAGCTTGTTGGTCCCCAGGGCAAAATGCATGGGAAGTCCCGCCAGAAGGTAGGCCGGCAGGGAGATGAGCCCCCCGCCCCCGGCGATGGAATCGACAAAGCCCGCCAGAAAGGTCAGGGGGCAGACGATGAGAAAGGCGGTAAGGGAAAGTTCCACTATGATTCCGCCTCTTTTAATGCCAATGCCCAGAGTTTCAAAAAGGGATCGATTTCTGTCCGCACCCGTTTGAGAAAGGACAGGTCTGTCCCGGCGGGCCGGCGGCCCCCGGCCCCGGCGCAGTCGGGGAAATGGGCCCAGAGGTAGTCGCAGGTGTCCAGCAGGCATTCTGTTTTATCCGCCTCCGCCGCAATTTCCCCCTTGAGAATCCCCCGCAAGGTCAGGAGCGCATCCTGTTCCCGGCGGATAAAGCTGATGAGTACCTCAGTTTTCAGCTGAATAAGGGTGGCCTGCTGTGGGGAAGGCCCGGCTTCCTCTCTGTCCGGCGGGACGGTTCCTGCAAGTTCCGGCGGTAAACCCCGATCAGCTTTTCCCTCATTCAGTATGTCAATGGCCCGTTCCAGGTTTATTGTTTCAATGCCCAGCGGGAGGCCTGACCCGCTGATGTCCCGGAGCCGTGCACCTTTGGTGCTTTTCCCGGCCTTCCCAGGGCCGATTAAAGCAAATTCCTGCTCAAAAAGGTCCCGGTAGCCCCGCATGGCCGGATCGCTGCGGACCGGGCGGCTGGATTTTGACAGGACGCTAAAGGCGGCGGGACGGAAGACGGCATCGGCGTTGAGGATGCTCCGCAGGCGGTTCTGCCGCCGCAGTTTTTCCCGGTGTCCCGGTGTGGAGCGGGCGTGATAGGAGTCCAGGGTAAAGGAAAAGTCGATGCCGCCGGTGATTACCGGCCCTGAACCGAGCCGCAGGGCGATTGCCACGGCGGTCAGTCCCACACTTCCCAGGGGGACAAAGCTTTCCGGGAGCAGGTCCGTCTTTTCAAGCCGGTCGAAAAGGCTTATCTCAGTCCATGGGGTAAAAAAAAGGAAGCTCTGTCCCCCCAAAACTTCGGATGTGGCGGGCAGGGCGGAAAGGTCCATGGCCGTCGGGATTTCCCAATCCCCGCTGCCGACAAAGTCCCGCAGGTTCCAGTGCTGGCTTTCCAGGGCAACCGCCAGATCGGGCCTGATGTTCCGGGCCTTCAAGGCCGAAAGAGCGGTGTCTACGCAGATGATTTTGAAGGGCCGCCCGGCAGGGTCTGCCGGCCCGGATGATATTGCCCTAATCCCATCTAGAACCTCATCCAGGGAAGGACCCGCCCCAAGGACCAGAATCGGGCTATCACCGAAGGAAAGCCGCGACAGGGAAGGCCGGCGGGCAAGCAGGGCAAGGTTCCGTATTGCATTGGAGATATAGCGCCGCCCCAGCTTGACCAGTGTCATGGCGTTGCCCCAGTCCACGGCGATATCCCGGCGGAGCGCATCCGCAAGGGCATCGTAGATTTCCGCGTCCAGCCGCCAGCCGCCCGTAAGGCGGAGCATTTCTACCCGGCGGAACCGGCGGCTGCCCCATACCTGCCTGACAAAGCCGCAGAGAACAGCGGGTTCACGGAGGCCGACAAGGCGCAGATGAGGGTTCTCCAGCAGGTCGCCCATCTCTTCACGGGAGAGGTCCAGCAATCGTTTATCGGTTTCAACACAGAGGATGGCCGAATCGGCATTTATGTCGCGCAATTTTTCAAGAAGAAGGGAAAGGCCGTAACCGTAGAGGGGGGAAGGGCAGAAATAGAGGGTCCGATCCAAAGCCGGGACAGCATCCGCGGTCCGTTCCGCCTGGCCGATGGGATCAATAAGGGAAAGAAGGGTTTTTCCCCGGCAGGAAACAGAAAAACCCCGGCGGCATTCAAGCCGCTTGGGGGCAGTATCGATTTCCCCGGGCACGTACTAATTCCAGAAGTAGCGGAGGAAGGTATCCATAAAACGATCCTCCAGTTTTTCGCTCCTGAGAAAGAAGGAATGCACCGACTGTTCGGCGCTATAATTGAGCGCAAAGGAATAACGGGACTTGGCGTCCTCAATGTTTGCCTCTTCCGTAGCGCTTTCTTCCACAGGGTACAGAATGACTACACTATTCCCCAGGACCAGCGGTTTTGACAGGGTGTACAGGGGGGTGGAGAATGCGGTAAGCCAGAAATTTTCATCGCTTGCCGCATAGGCAAGTTCCGCAACCTGAAAGGATGAGAGCAGGGGGAAAATTTCCACTTCCCCATACTGGGTAGAAACTTTTGTATCACCGTAATTGACGGGAAGGGGGCCGAAACTGAATTTTTCCAGGCCCTTCCGGTAGACGGCCTCGTCAAAACCGGTCCGCCCAATGCGTACCTGGCTGCCGTTTTCGTTGGTTTCCCATTCAGGGGTCTGGCTTTGTTCAAATTCCGCGGCGATATTCACCAGATCCGCCGCTTCCTTAAAGTAGAAATCTTCCACACGGCCCCGTTCAAAATCCATCACATAGCCGCGGATTTTGGCCAATACCGCGGCGTCGGCAATATCCGCAGGATAGGCGGCGTCTTCCGCCCGGAAAAAAGCCCAGCCATCGCTGAGTTTGATGATATCGCTGTATTCACCCCTGGGAAGGCCGGCAAGCTGTGCCTGCTGATCGGCATCCAGCCCTTCGGAAGAAAGTTCAAATGCCATTTTGATGCCCATGTCCCCGCCCCGTTCGGCGTACGTGTCCTGGGACTGGGTTCTGGCGGCGTCCTCAAAGGTTGAAGTTCCGTCTTTTACCGAAGCCAGAACCTGTTTGGCTTCCCGCTCGCTTGAGCTGATGGTGATCCGGGAAAGGTGGGCGGTTTTGAAGAGCCCAGGGTTTTCCGTTGCATAAGCGATGATCTCCTGATCCGGGTATGCGCCGATGGAGAAGGCAGCCCCTTCAAAACGCCGCTGCCGGGCGGCCATATTGGCGACAAAGGCCTCTTCCCCGGAGGGCCGCCTGAGTTCCCCGATATCCTGATGGTAATGTCTTTCGGCGATACTTTCCTGAACCTGCCGCCATATGGCCATCCGGGTGGAATTATCGTATTGCCGGTACTTGATCGAGGAAAAACGGCCGTTTTCGTCCATAAATTGGGGCTGCTGGGCCACTTCACGGTCAACCAGGTCCTTGGGGGCGGTATATCCCGTTTTTTTCATCTCCTGAAGGACAGCGGTATGTACCACGGTTTCCTCAAAGGCTTCCCGCCAGATCTGGTAGCTCATAAACTGGGCATTGCCTTCATTTATGGAAGACCGGTAGGCGTATTCAATATTTTCCCGGGCCCGGGAAAAATAATTTCCCGGCACATAGTTGATGGGAACCTTGTCATAGGCGCCGAAATTGAGATCCCCCTGGGCGCCGCCCCCATTTACGCCGGGCATAGCGGGAACAAACACAAAAGCGACAACAACAATGACAAGAACAACAATGGTCCCGATAAAAACAAAGGGATTTGCCTTAAACCGGCGGTAAATTTCAGATTTTGAGGAATCATCCTCCGAAACGGGCTGCTTTTTCACCTTGTTAGCCATAAAAACCGTACCTCACAATAATTTAGGTAAGAATAGCATTACCAAGGGCTGATGGTCTAGGGGCTTATTGAACAGCCGCCCTTTTTTATATAGCATCGAATCATGATTGTTGTTTTAGCTAAGGGTATTACATCGCATGATAAGGAAATGATCCGCATCTATCTTAAGGACCGGGGCTTCAGCCTCCGGGAGCAGTCCTTTGGGGATGAGGCGATTTTCGGCGCATCCGGCAAGGGCGTGGTGGACCTCCGGGAGCTGGGGCTGCTCCCCGGCGTTGAGCGGGTGGCGGCCACTTCCAAGCCCTACGAGCTTGCCTCGCGGGAAACCAGGGCTGAAGATACCATCGTTACAGTTGGAGCGGTAAAGATCGGCGGCTCCCGGATTTCGGTGATCGCCGGGCCCTGCGCGGTGGAAAGCAAAGAACAGATCATGGAAACCGCCGCCCAGGTGCGGGAATCCGGGGCGGTGATGCTCCGGGGCGGGGCCTACAAACCCCGGACCAGCCCCTACGCCTTCCAGGGCCTGGGGATGCAGGGCCTTGAGTTCATGAAGGCCGCCGGGGAAGCCAACGGCATGCCCATTGTCACCGAGGTGGTCTCCCCGGAGCTGGCGGTCCAGATGAATGATCTTACCGACATGTTCCAGATCGGCGCGCGGAACATGCAGAACTTTGAATTGCTGAAAAAAGTCGGCTCTTTGGGGAAGCCGGTGCTCTTAAAGCGCGGCCCTTCGTCCACCATTGAGGAATGGCTCATGGCGGCGGAATATTTGCTGGCATCCGGCACCCGTGACGTGGTCCTCTGTGAGAGGGGGATCCGCACTTTCGAGACCTATACCCGGAACACCCTGGACATTTCCGCCATACCTGTGGTGAAGGGCCTTTCCCATTTGCCGGTGATCGTGGACCCCAGCCATGCCGTGGGCATCCGCGCCAAGGTAAGCCCCGCGGCGCTTGCCGCCATTGCCGCCGGTGCGGACGGCCTGACCGTGGAGGTCCACCCCCGGCCGGACGAGGCCCTTTCCGACGGTCCCCAGTCCCTGTACCCCGAGCAGTTTGAACGGCTCATGCGGGACATTGAGGCCCTGGCCCCGGTGGTGGGGAAGGAACTGCTGCGGACACCGAAACCCCAGCATGCCGCTACAGTGGCGGTGACTACCAAGTCCGCTTCGCAGGCGGCAAATGGTGAAGGCCCCATCGCCTATTGCGGTGAAAGCGGCGCCTATGCCGAGCAGGCCCTGACGCGGGCCTTTGGCGAGGAAGCTCCCCGGCTGCAAACCCCTTCCTTCCCCGGCATTTTTGACGCGGTCCTGGAGGGTTCCGCCGCCTTCGGGGTGGTCCCCGTGGAAAACAGCCTTGCCGGTTCGGTCCACGAAAACTACGATCTCTTTCTGCGCTACCCCGATGTGGCCATTGTGGGGGAACTGAAGCTCCGTATCGTCCACTGTTTAATCGGCGACGAAAAGGCAACCCTGGATTCCATCACCATAGTCCGCAGTCATCCCCAGGGTTTTGCCCAGTGCAGGGAATTTCTGGACAAGCACCCCAACTGGGTTCTGGAACCGGCAACCACCACCGCCACCGCCGTGGCGTCCATTGCACGGGAAGGCGCAATCAAGGTTGCCGCCATTGCCGGGGAAGCCGCCGCACGGGCCCACGGCCTCAAGATACTGCGGGACGGGATCGAGACCAATTCCCTGAACTATACCCGCTTCGTGATCATCGCCCGGCGTGTGGGGGATAAGGCGCAAGGGGTATTGATGGCGGCCCCGGTCCCACCGAGCCTTGGTTCGGGCAAGCCCAACAAGGCGAGCCTCGTGTTCTCCGTTTCCGATGAGCCGGGGAGCCTCTTCGCCTGTCTTAAGATTTTAAGCGAGAAGGGGATCAACCTTTCCAAGCTGGAATCCCGGCCCATCCAGGGCCAGCCCTGGGAATACCTTTTCTACGTGGATGTGAGCATCCCCGATGCGGAAAATGTTTTTGATTCGGCAATCGCGGAGCTTAAAACCCGGACCAGGGACTTCCATTTTCTGGGGGCATACCGGGCGATGCTTTAATAGCCCCGGATCTTCTTTCCGAAAAGCATGTTCTGGTAACAGCGGAGGCAGCCGGGAAACATCCCCCCTTTGCAGGAGTGGATGGTTTTGCGGAAATGGTTGGCCCGTTCCCCGTTGTAAATTTCGGTAAAGGATTGTTGGCGAAGGTTTCCCAAAATGTAATCCGGGTAATCGGCGCAGAAATGGACATCCCCGTTGTAATTGATGTTGGTCTGGCACCAGGGAACAATGCAGTGACTGCGGACCGGGGTTTCAAGGTCGTTATAGTAGGTGTGGATTTTTTCAGGATTTATCGCCGGCACGGTCAGCATGGGGTGCCCGTAATCCTTCCCGTGGATCTTCTGCAATATGAGATTGAGTTTTTCCCCGTCAATGCCCCGGTTATAGCCGGTATTATACCCCTCAAGGCAGTCGATATCGGTATCAAATTTTTCTTTCATAAGGGAACGCTGGGCAGCGACAATGCTGTCGTTGGTATAGGTTCCCAGGTTGAAGATGTGGAGGTCCAGCTTGTATTCCCGGCTCGCCTCGGCAAGGTTGTCCAGGTCCATGTAGTTCATGTTGGTGACCGTGGTTACCACACCCAGCAGGGGATATTTCTGTTTCTGCTTTTCCTTTTCCCGGTTAATCGCCTTAAAGCCCGCGAGTACCTTGTCATAGGCCCCTTTACCCCGCATGGCGTCATTGGTATCCCGAAAGCCGTCCAGGGACACAAAGATGGTGCTCCATTTATCCCGGACAATATCTTCGGCATACTTTTCCATCAGGGTGCCGTTGGTATTGACGCTGACATAAAGCCCCTTCTGGACCATGTACCGGGCCAGGGGGATAAGGTCGGGATAGAGGAAGGGCTCACCCCCCCAGAGATACGTCACGGGCCGTTGGGGGGCGATTTCATCAACAATTTTTTTATACTCATCAAGGCTCAGGATTTTCCGGGATTCTTCGGCGGCGATATCTTTCATAACCCCCTTGTCCCCGTACTGGCCGCACATGACGCAGCGGAGGTTGCAGTTGGGGGTGAGCTTCATATAGACCACGGAGAGGTTCTTCATGTGGTTGTAGTGATAATTCCGCCTGGGAGACACCCGGGTCTTGCCTATTTTGAAAAATCCATAAAACATCTTTGCTGAAAGGACCAGATTTTTGTTGAAAAGAAGGGGGACTACGGTAAAATTTTGCTTCATTAAATCTCCGGGTATTGAAACTATCAAGTTTTTCGTCAAAATTACATTATCATGAATTTTGTCATAATGGAAAGCCCCTTACTCCGTTTCCACCGGCATGTTTCCCGATAAGCCGGCGGCTGTTAAATCCGCATCCACCAGCAGATCCTCTTTGCCTGAAGACAGGGCTTTAAGGATGCGCCGTTTTACCGCCCCGGAACTGCCGGTGAACTCGGCGATGCGCTTCCGCACATCCCGGCGTTTGGAGTTGATGCCGTAGGCACAGGTACAGGCCGCCTTGAGGATGTCCTGCTCTGCGGCGCAGGCGATGATCTGCTCCTCCTCCGCGTAGGCCAGGGGGCGGATAAGGCTGACCGGGTACTTGCGATAGGAAAGGAGCATTGGCATGGCGGAAAGCTCCCCCTTGTTTATCATGTTCATAAAAAAAGTTTCGATGATGTCATCCAGATGATGGCCCAATGCGATCCTGTTGAAGTTGTTTTCCACCGCGTACTTCAGTAATTCGGTGCGCCGCTGGGTGGAGCACCAGTAGCAGTTCATCTTCTCCCCTTCCTTGAGCCGCCCGATGATGGGCACAAAAAGGTCCGTAAAGGGGATACCCCATTCGTCTAAACGTTTTGATAAAATTGATTTTTTGCAGCATGAACAGAAATCGCTTGAAATATGGATCGCCGCAAGTTCGTAATTTTTTTTTAGCGCCGGGCGCAGGCCGGAAAGCGCCCATGCAAGAACGGTTGAGTCCTTGCCGCCCGATGCGGCGATAAGAATGCGGTCCCCTTCATTTATCAGGTTCCGTTCAAGGATCGCCAGAGCGCAAAGTTTTCGCACAATTTCTGATGCCCCGGCGCGGCGGAGAAAACGGTTAGCCATGAACGCCGGCTTTTCCGGGGGTAACTGCGTTGGATGTTCCTGAAATGCGCAAGGCCTGTTCAGCTTCGACGGCCGCCGCCCTTTCAGCCCGTTCAAATTGCCCGTACACGTCCCGGATCACAAGGCTTGCCAGGATCATCCCCGCAGTGGCGGTGACCGTGACGGCGCTGCCGTTGATCACCTTTTTGGAACTGCACCATTCAACCGGGGCATTGGGATCGTCCTTGTTGCGGGCGGGACAGAGGCACTGTGCAGAACCGCAGGCCGTGCCGATTTCGGTGTGCAGGGGGAGCAGCTCATCGCTGTAGATTACGGTGAAGTGTGATGTAAAGCCCCGTTTGCGCAGGCCCTGCCGCACAAGCCGGGCCAGGGGGCAGCCGTCTGTTTTCCAGATGTCGGCGGTTTTAAGCCGGGTGGGATCAAGCTTCTGGGCCATTCCCATGCAGGAAAAAATTTTCGTCCCCGCGGCCTGGGTAATTTCAATCAGGTCGAGTTTGTGGCTCAGGCTGTCGATGGCGTCGATAACGTAATCCGCTCCGGCGATGTTGAAGAGGCCGGCGGTCTCCCGTGAAAAAACTTTTCCGTAAGCGGTGATCTTGCAGGCGGGGTTTATCTCAAGGAGCCTTTCCTTGAGGGTCTCTGTTTTGGAGAGCCCCACGGTGCGGCTCGTGGCCTGGACCTGGCGGTTGATGTTGGTGATGCACACCGTGTCGGAATCCACGATGTCCACGCTGCCGATGCCGGAACGCACCAGGGCTTCCGCGCACCAGCTCCCCACGCCCCCGATGCCGAAGACAATGACCCGCTTCTCCGCAAGGGCGCGGGCCGTCTCCGCCCCGGTAAGCAATGTCAGCCGCTGAAAGCGCGGGTCGATGGCAGTCGTCATATTGGGTACACTTTATCAGAGGGGCACGGAATAGGAAAGGGGAAGATAATTCCTACAAGGATGTAAAAGCAATCGTATAACATAGCTCGTGAAATCTGTGGGTCAAGTTTAGCCCTTGGGTAAGTGTTTCCGGTTACGGTGTCACCTTTTTGTGACACCTCCGCATGCTTACTTCCCACCGCGGCTGGGAGCGGTTCCGGCGTTTGATTTTTGGCATTCTGGGCTTCGTGCATGACGCGGTTCCGCTCTTCCCAGGAAGCAAAATGAACCGGCTGGAATTCGGCCAATTGTTCATCGGTTAATTCCGGGCAATCCCCATCAAAGACGATAGGATATTTTTCCGCCTCCCTGATTTCCGCGATTTGTTCAGGAGTCAGAGCGCACCCAGCCGTATGGGTATGTTGTACCAGTTCCGCCGTTGAAAAATGGATACGGTGTTTGCGAAAATTTTCTTCAACAGCTAATTCACAAATACAACACTTCCAAGAGTATGCTTTTAGTAATACTTGTCTAAATATCCTTTGATCTATACTTCTATCTGCCACTAAACGTAAAACTTTTTTTGAAATGGTTTTTTTATTTAAAACATCAGTTACTAATTCTTCTTGTGTATAACCTTCTAGTAATAAATCAAAAGGATTGTCGATTTTTTTTTCAATCAAATTTATATACTTCATTTTTCTTCTCTGTAAATTTATCAATTTCTGCTGCAATAAAACCAGAACCAGGTTTTCCTGTACCATTTACAACTAAAATTGTAATCGGCGGAAGTTTATTATAGAGACAATAGTCCTGAATGGGACTGAGGGCGTGTCTTACGTTCCTATGATGTATACCTATAAAATTACCAATTTCTTTATAGCTACAAGTTTTTTGTGAATTTGCCAGTTCGATTAATTTCACCCATGCTTTTTGAGCCCAATCTTCATGTATTATTTTATATTATACCAAATTATTTGTCAGAAATTTCAAAAATGGATTGCACATAACATACATTTATATGCAATTTGTTAAAATTTTAAAAAATAAGGCGCTTGACGATATGTTACAAATATGGTACGTTAAATTATATATATATGTGCGGCAGGCGCCGCGAGGAGTTACATTATGCAGGAAATCATCAAATTTCTTCAGGACAGCAAGGTTTTCTTTCTGGCTACCGCCGATGGGGATCAGCCCCGGGTGCGGCCCATGGGCTTCGTCATGGAGTATGAGGGGAAACTCACCTTCTCGACGAATAACAAAAAGGATATGTACAAACAGATGAAGGCCAATCCCAGGGTGGAGATAAGCGCATGCTCGCCTGAGGGCAAGACTCTGCGGCTTACCGGGACGGTGGCGTTTAATACCGGTAAGGCGGCGAAGGAAAAGGCCCTGGAAGTGATGCCGGGTCTTAAGCGGATGTACTCCGCGGATGACGATATTTTCACCCTCTTCTACTACGAGAAGGGTACTGCGGTTTTCAGCGACATGCAGGGCGGGAAGCGGGAAATCAAGCTGTAGATACGGAAGCAATTGCCGACACAAAATTTTCTCTCCTTTAACGCAGTTGAATATTCCTACCCTTCCTCGGTTGAACCGGTGCTTAAAAACATAAGCTTTGATCTGCACCGGGGCTGGACGGGAATTGTGGGGGTGAACGGCGCGGGAAAAACTACACTGTTACTGCTCGCCGCGGGACTTTTGCAGCCGGGCGCCGGGAGTATCAAAAAGCCGGACAATATCCTTTACTGCCCCCAGCGGACCGATGATCTGCCCGAAGGCTGGGAGGATTTTTTCAGCTCCGCGGATAATGAGACCGGAGCCCTTTGCGGCAGGCTCCGCATTGAGTACGACTGGCCCTACCGCTGGGACAGTTTAAGCCACGGGGAGCGGAAGCGGCTGCAGCTGGCAGTCGCCCTTTCCCGTAATCCCGCAATGCTGGCCGTGGACGAGCCGACCAATCACCTGGACCAGGACGCGAAAACACTTATCGCCGATGTGCTTGCCGGATATACCGGCATCGGACTTTTGGTGAGCCATGACCGCGTCCTCCTGGACCGGCTCTGTAATAGCTGCCTCTTTCTGGATACCGGGGGCGCTACGCTGCGGCCCGGCGGGGTGACCCAGGGCATGGCGGAAGCGGACCGGGAGCAGCTTGAACAGGGACGGGTGCGGGAACAAATTCAGCATGAACGGAAACGGCTCGCAGCGGAAGCGGACAAGAGGCGGCGGGATGTGGAGGGCGGGCACAATCGTTTATCCAAAAAAAACGCCGGGGCAAAGGACAGCGATACCAGGGCAAAGATCAACCTGGCAAAACTTACCGGCAAGGATGCGGTGGGGGCGAATCTTTATAAGCGCATGGAAACCCGTATCGGCCGCCTGGACCGGGAACTGGATGCCAAGGGCATGGCCTCTTCATCCCAGGCGAAGCGGAAGACCGGCGTCACCATGGAAACCGCCGCGTCCAGGGCGGACAGAATATTTTTGCTGGAACCGGGAAGCGTCGTTTTGGGGGAAAGCGCAACAGGGGACCGGCGCCTTTCGTTTCCGGAACTAAGCATGGGCGCCCTTGACCGGGTCGCCCTGACCGGACCGAACGGCTCGGGAAAGTCAACCCTGATACGACGCATCCTCGAAAGCGTTCCCCCGTCAATTTCCCTGTTCTATCTGCCCCAGGAGCTCTCGGAAGCAGAAAGCAGGGTCGTGCTGGATCAAATTTATGAAGAAGATGAAAAGTCCCGTGGGGAGATCCTTTCCCGTTTTTCACGGCTCGGGTCTGATCCAAAGAACATCCTCCAATCGGCCCTGCCAAGCCCCGGCGAAGTGCGGAAGCTCCTCATCGCCCGTGCGGTTTTTCACAACCCGGCCTTCATCGTCATGGACGAACCGACCAATCACCTGGACTTAAAATCGGTGTTACTCTTGGAAGAGATGCTCAAGGAATGTTGCTGCGCCCTGCTCCTGGTAAGCCACGATGGGGCTTTTCTTTCCGCCCTCACCGACAAAGAATGGACCATTTCCAACTCCGCCTTGATTTCATGAATTCATCCTCAACCGTATACTGTATTAGTTGAACCAAACCAGGCTGCAATACGTTTTGAGCGTTTGAAGTATAAAAAACAAACAATCAAAAGACCCAATGAAGCAAATATCCCTGTTATTATAAACGCCGGATACATTGTCCGTAATAATCCCGGCATAGGATTAATGATGCCCATAAGCAAGGGGCTTAGATTCGCATTTACCATAATATCAAAAATGGTAAGCGGATATAAAGCGAACAAATTAACCAGTAAATGTATCAATGCAATAATACAGGAAGCAAAGAAAAACAGTTGAAACAAAAACAATTTACGCCCAAACATAAACACCAAAAACAAAATGTTGCAAATAAGCGTTAATGTTCCGGCAATAAAAAACAGTTGTTTATTGGCAAAAACCTGAAAGAAAAAAGAAAAGAAAGCGCTGCCTTCAAATGATTGGGTTATCGCCAGTATTGAGGTAACCATATCGCCAATGACATTTACAACGCCAAAAATGCCGATGAGCAAAAGCATAATGCCCATTTTAGAATACCCAATAATATTGTTTTCCATAGTTCCCCCTAAAACCTAAAGCCGATGCCAAGATGAGGCGCAAATCCCCAGGTGCGTATTAACGCCATGTCGAATTTCGGGCCGCCTTCCGGTGGTGTCATTATCGAAAATCCCAGAAAATCAAATGAGCCGTTTACCCGCGCCAAAATGTACCAGTTGTTGCTAAAGGCATATTCCGCGCCTATTCCAAGACCGATACCGCTGTTTGCCGCCGTGGTAAAATAATCCGCAATGGTGGAAAAAAACAGTTTGCCGTGAAATCCTGCCATTACCGGAACGCTAAGGCGTTCGGTTTTGACTACGTTAAAAACAACGCCAAAGAATTCATCCATTCCCAAAAGGAAATCGTAGTCACCCTGCGTTGCCCTAGTCCCGCCATCTGGCGCGGCAGTGTAAATCAACGGAATGAGAAAATCCAAATAAGCTTTGAGGCCAATGGTGTCATTAAAATAAACACCCCCGGAAACACCCGCCGAAATGGACGCGGATGTAAAAACGGTTTCAGGACCGTTCATTCCGCTGGTTTCGTCAAACAGCATTGCTCCGCCGTAAAGTTCCACATTCCCTTTCATTTGTGCAAACGAAAAGGAAGCCGCCAAAAGAAACACACTCGCAATTAAACACTTCTTCATTGTTTTACTCCTTCTGTATTTTTGGGGATAAGCATATCCCAGATTGCCTCAATCGCTTCGTTCATTTTTGCGGGGGACGATTTTTTTTGCAAATACGCTTTTAACAGTCCCATTGACGCGCCGGAAAACATCGACATAAGTACCGTAAAAGGCAGGGGCTTAAGCAGTTTTTCTGTTTGGGCGCGGGTGAGCAGATCCGAAATAGGGGAGGCTGTTTTTTCGATTTCCGCTTTTGTCTCATCGGTAATGAACGGAGAATTTTCGTATTGTTGGGTAAACTGTATTTCCTCAGGCTTTTCAATTAAATAGCGGATAAGGTTCTGCAAAGATTTAACGAACTGCGCTTTTACAGGCGCATCTTCGTCCTGGTCTTTGCCGATTGCCTCGGCCATGCGTTTACGGATTTCAAGATACAGGCCGTTAATCAGTTCGTCCTTGTTATTGAAATAGCGGTAAATCGTTCCCACGCCGATATTGGCCTCCTCGGCAATCTGGGACATGGGCGCGGCATGGAAGCCCTGGCCGGCAATGAGTTTAAGGGCAGCGTTCAAGAGGTCGTCCCGTTTGCTTGACTGGATAGGCATAGTTTTGCATCCTTCATAAATATCAAAAATAGCGGAATGAACGTTCATTCCTATTAGAATATACCTTTGGATTTTGGAAATGTCAAGTGAAAAAATGTTTTTTTAAAAAATCTCTTTGATACGGTGCAAGATTACGACGCAAAACGCAAACAAAAAAGGCGGCGGGACCGAGATCCCGCCGCCTTCAACATTTTTACATAATCTTTATTCAGGGAAACTCCCTGATCATTCCGCCTCGGATTGTTCTTAGCCGATAGCCGCCGATCCGGTTTCCCCGGTCCTGATGCGGATGGTTTCTTCGATGGGGAGGACGAAGATCTTCCCGTCACCGATTTCGCCGCTCCGGGCCCCCCGGATGATGGCGTCTATGGTGGGCCTCACGAAGTTATCGTTCACCGCGATTTCAACGCGGACCTTTTTCAAAAGGTTCACTTCAACTTCGACGCCCCGGTACTGTTCGGTGTAGCCCTTCTGCTGTCCGCAGCCCATGGCGTTGGTTACCGAAATCTTGTAAACCTCGGCCTTAAAAAGTTCCTGCTTAACATCGTTCAGCGCATGAGGCTGTATGTATGCGATTATCAGTTTCATCATTCACCCCCTACATGTTGGAGAATATCTGGAAGCCGGTATAAGCCTCCGACTTGTGTTCGCTCAGATCGAGCCCCATCAGTTCTTCTTTTGGACTGACCCGCAGCCCTACAAGGGCCTTAATCGCCAGGAACAGGACCAGGCTGGTGACCACCGCCCATGCGCCCACCGACACGACACCGATAAGCTGCCTGGCAAGCTGGGCAAAGCCGCCGCCGTGGAGCAGCCCGACCACGCCATCTCCGGGCGCATTGGCCCAGATGCCCACCGCGATGGTTCCCCAGATACCATTTACGAGATGCACCGATGAGGCGCCCACCGGGTCATCGATCTTGAGGACCTTGTCGATGAACTCAACCGCGAGGACTACGAGTATGCCGCCGATAAAGCCGATGACTATCGCGGCGCCGGGACTGACCACGGCGCAGGGCGCGGTGATGGCCACGAGGCCGGCGAGGACGCCGTTCATGCTCATTGAAACGTCAGGCTTCTTGAACCAGACCCAGGATAAAAACAGGGAACCGAGACCGCCGGCAGACGCGGCAAGGGCGGTGGTCGTACAGACCCGCGCGATATTGTAGCCGCTCCAGATGCCGCCTTCGCCCACCGTGGCAATACCGGTGCTGGCGCCGTTGAAGCCGAACCAGCCGAACCAGAGCAGGAACACACCGAGACAGGCGTAGGGGATGTTATGGCCGGGAAAGGCCTTCACCGTGATCTTGCCGTCTGCGTTCTTGGTGTACTTCCCGATACGGGGGCCAAGCACCGCGGCGCCTATGAGGGCCGCCCAACCGCCCACCGAGTGGACCACCGTGGAGCCGGCGAAGTCGTGGAAGCCGAGCCGGGCAAGCCAGCCGTTACTATCCCATATCCAGTGCCCGGAAATCGGGTAGACGAAGGCCGAGATGAAGCAGGTGTAAATAAGATATGACTTGAACTTGGTCCGCTCGGCCATTGCGCCGGACACGATGGTCGCGGCGGTGGCGGCAAAGATCATCTGGAAAAACCAGCTTGAGTAAAAACGGCCGGATTCCTCGTCCACAGCCGCCGGTCCCCGGAAGAAATCGCTGGTGCCGATGATGCCCCCCAGCGCGTCCTTCCCATACATAAAGCCATAGCCGATGGCCCAATAAACGATGGAACCGATACAGAAGTCCATCAGGTTCTTCATGGTGATATTCGTGGCGTTCTTCGCACGGGTAAGCCCGGTCTCAACACAGGCAAAACCGGCCTGCATGGCAAAGACCATGATGGCCCCCACAAACAGCCAGATCACATCCAGCGAAAACCCGAGAGTTTCAACACTTTCCTGTGCAAACGCGGAAATTCCCACACAGAGCAGCAGAACGCTTAAAACAGCGATTCTCTTTCGCACTTTTATCCTCCTAAAAAGTTGTTACCAACCATATAGCAAGGACCGTGCCAAGAATAATAAATATGACCGCAAAGGCGCCAAAGGCGACGAAGGAAAGAGAGGAAGAAGAGAAATGGCTCTTTTTCCCCTCTTCCTTCTGCGCCTTCTTCGCCTTTGCGGTTAAAATTTTTTTTGATTTCATACGGAAATGTATGTTCTTTTGACCTGTTCTACATTTTTGTAGCTCGGTAGAGCCGCCAGTTGATGCCGTAGTGGTGGACCCGGAGCCCTATCTGCCGTTCGGTGATGCCCAGACGCCGGGCGGCGGAGGCCATGTTGCCGTCAGCCATTTTCAGGGCCTCCACGATCATTTCCTTTTCCAGCCGGGACAGGGCCGCTTCCAGGGTGGTGGTGGGTTCAGTGTTGGTGGAGGCCGCCGACTGGAGGCTGGGGGGGGATTATAGGAATGAATCACCTGGTCCACCGAGAGGATCACCGCCCGCTCAATGCAGTTTTCCAGTTCCCGGACATTGCCGGGCCAGGAATAGCTGGTAAGGAGATCGATGGCGGGGGTAGATATGCGTTTGATATGCTTACCGTTTTTTTCGGCGTATTTGCCGGTAAAATGATCCGCCAAAAGGACGATATCACTCTTCCGCTCCCGCAGGGGCGGGATTTGCAGGGGAAACACGTTGAGCCGGTAGTAGAGGTCCTCCCGGAAGCGGCCGGCCTTGACCTCTTCTTCAAGGTTCCGGTTCGTGGCGGCAATCAATCTGACATCAACCTTGATGGTGCTGGTCCCCCCTACCCGCTCCAGTTCCCGCTCCTGGAGTACCCGGAGGAGTTTTACCTGAATTTGGGGTGAAAGTTCCCCGATTTCGTCGAGAAAGAGGGAGCCCTTGTCGGCCATCTCGAAGCGGCCCTTGCGCTGGCTTGTTGCCCCGGTAAAGGCCCCCTTTTCGTGGCCGAAAAGCTCGCTTTCGATGATCGATTCAGGCAGGGCGGCGCAGTTGATCTTGACCAGGGGGGAGGCGGCCCGCCTGGAAAGCCGGTGCAGCTCCGCCGCCACCAGTTCCTTGCCGGTACCGCTTTCCCCGGTGATCAGCACCGTGGCGTCGCTGGGGGCCACCTGGGTAAGCATCCCGTAGACATCCCGCATGGCGCTGCCGGTCCCGATGATGGCGCTCCCCACCGCAATCCGCCCGCTTTGAGCCCATCCTGAGCTTTCTAGTTCCCGGCTGCCCCCATGAAGTATCACCTCTTTGCACCCTCTTGGTATGGAGAAAATTGCAAAGCAATTTTCTCCGATGTAAATTGGCGCAGCCAATTTACACTGCGACACGCGGGACTCCCTTCCGGGGTTCGGCATCCATGCCTTACCCCTCCAGGCCGGCTTTTTTGCTAAAAGTCCATCCATGGACTTTTAGCAAAAAAGCTAGCGGCTTACAGCCGCAAACGCAGGGAAATTATACCACGCGCCGCTAAAGCGTCGCTCGTTACAAGTCCCGCGTGTCGCAATCTACGTTTGCGACACGCGGGACTCGAACCCACTACCCTCAGCTTAGAAGGCTGATGCTCTATCCAGATGAGCTAGTGTCGCTTTACGGGAATGTTATAGCATAAAAGGTTGGTCTTTACTATCCCACCGAGGTCCAATCACCTGAATCTATGAAAGCTATACAATCCTACATAAATGTAGTAA
>BOAU01000027.1 GCA_026002025.1 Spirochaetia bacterium
ACTTTGACTACTTCCCAAGGCGCCGTTATGCCTAATATGGCCTGATAAAAATCCTCTATTTTTTCTGGTTGGTTCATGCCTCATTATACTACTTTTTGGGGTTTTCCACTATATTCCCGGATGCCCCCCAAATATTTACTTATATAATTTACATTATGTTTTTATTTTTGTCAATACTTTTCACAAAACTTCAAAAAATATTGCGCATAACTACTTTTTACTGCCCGCTTACACAGTCCACATTGCCAAATAGTTTTTCTAATTTTTCAAGTATGTCCTTTGGCAGCGGCCTCTTCCGGATCGATGCCAGATTGTCCTTGAGATGATTGGGGCTTGAGGTGCCGGTAAGGACCACATCAATGCCTTTGGTATGGCGGCAGTAACGGTAGGCTGCTTCCATGATGCTGGAAGCGCAAGGGGTATCGATTGCGGCAACACCGCTTTGAACCAGAAAATCAAGGACGGTTTCGTCTTTGACAAGGGCGGGATCGGCCTGGGCGTGTTCAAGGATACGGCCCACATCGATCTTGAGCTGCGCCGGATTGGAGAGGGCGCTGCGGACGGCAAACATGCAGAGGACCCCCACATTTTTTTCGATGGTAACCGGCAGCACCCGTTTCGCCGCCGATGGGTTAAGCAGATTATATCCCACCATGATTACATCAAAAATATCATCGGGCAGGCAAATCTTAAACATATCGTGGGCGGTATCCGAACCGAAGACTTCGGTGATCCCGAGAAAACGCAGCTTTCCTGCTTTTTTTGCCTGCTCCATGGCGGGGACCAAGGTTTCCCGGACCAGCGGATAATCCGCCACAGATACCCCATGGATGTGGTAGATATCAACATAATCGGTTTTAAGTTCCCGCAGGCTTTCATCCAGGGTTTCAAGAAGTTCTACGGCGCTTTTAACGCCGGTTTTATTTTTGTAGGGAAACTTTGTAGAAAGGATATACTGAGTCCGGCCGATTCCCTCAAGCCCCTTCCCCACCGCAGCCTGGGTGCCGTAAGCGGTGGCGGTATCGAAAAAGTTCACCCCTGCGTCAAAGGCGCTGCGGACAATCCCCGCGGCGTGATCCGGGCCGTATTTTTCAATCCCGATCCGGGAATGTCCCCCGCAGCCGAGTCCCGCAATGGTGGCCTTTAAGCCCGTCCGTCCAAGTGTGATAGTTTCCATGATACGCTCCTTTCTTCTAATTAACAGTTTTTCTGCTTGCCGCGCTTTCCGCATGGCCCGCGAGTCCCTCCGCACGGGCGATAATTTCCGCCGCGCGCCGCGCCTGTTCCCAGCCTTCCCCTTTTGCACAGCGGAGGGTAGTGACGGTCTTGAGAAAATGCCGCACCCCAAGGCCGCCTGAAAACCGTGCGCTCCCCGATGTGGGTAGGGTGTGGTTGATCCCTGCGGAATAATCCCCCAGAACCTCCGCCGATTTTTCCCCGACGAACAGGGAACCGTAGTTTTTTAGCGCGGGTATCCAGGTTTCAGTATCCGCTGTCTGCAACTCCAAATGTTCCGGCGCAATGGCATTAGCAATTCTAACAGCTTCTTCCTGTGAAGTATAGATAATGATAAGCCCCCCCGCATCCAGAGAAGCCTGAGCGGTCTTTGCGGTGGGGAGTGTCCGCAGCCGCCTTTCCAGGGCCGCGGTGATTTGATCGGCCAGTTCACGGCTGGGGACCAGGACACGGGCGCGGGCATCGGGATCGTGCTCCGCCTGGGCGAGCATATCTGCGGCCACAAGATCAGCTTGCGCCGCAGGATCTGCGGAACCTGTGGCCCCGTCCGCGATGATGAGCACATCGGTGGGGCCCGCAACAAAGTCGATACCAACTTCACCAAAGAGGAGCCGTTTCGCAGCGGCCACGTACTTGTTACCGGGACCGGCGATAAGGTCAACACGTGGAATGGTTTCGGTGCCGATGGCGAGTGCGGCAATTGCCTGTGCGCCGCCGATTGCAAAAATCCGTTCAGCGCCGGCAAGGTGGGCGGCGGCGAGGATGCGGGAGTCCGGGAGTCCGTCATCACCCGGCGGGGATGCAAGCACCATCTCTGCCACACCGGCGCAAAGGGCGGGGATCACCCCCATAAGGACCGTTGAAATGAGGGGAAAACGCCCGCCGGGAACGTAAATCGCCGCCCGTTCCACCGGGATAACCCGCTGGCCTGTGACGAGGCCGTCCGCCATCGTGTATTCAAAATCAATCAACTGTTTTTTTTGTTCCATGGAAAAACGCCGGATATGATCCGAGGCAAGCTCAAGGGCGGCGGCAAGCTCACCGTCATCGGCTTTAAGTTTTTCCCATGCATCCGCAGCAATACTGCAGGGCGCCTCAAACGTCTCCGGGGAACTTTTATCAAACTGTGAAGCAAAGCGTCGTACCGCGGCGTCCCCTTCGGCGCGGACCGCGGCGATTATCTTTTGTACTGCGGCGGTGACCTTTTCATCATCATTCCGCAGGGCAAGACTTTTCCAGTAAGAATCAAATTCAGAACCGCTGATAATTTCCATAACACCTCACTATATTTTAACCACAAGGACGAAGAATGATTAATCACTAAGGAACCTGGAACCATAGGTTCCTTGGAGTTCCGGGACACATCGAACCTTCGGTTCGCGGACACAAAGGGAAGAAAGCGAAGAAGATTTGAGAACCCTTCTTCCTTCGTGTTCGCAGACCAATCAGACCTTCGGTCTGCAGTCTGACGTGTCCCGCTGTCCCTGGACAGCTTTGTGGTCATATTATTCTTAAGACCCTTCTATTTCTTCACAGGCTTCCAAAAAACTATCCATTTCCGCATCTGTACCTATGCTTACACGCAGATAATCTGCAATTCGGGGTTTATTAAAATGCCGCACCAAAATGCCCTTTTCCCGAAGTGCGGCGAATGCGACGGCCCCGGCCATATTAGAAAAGCGGACAAAGATAAAATTCGCCGATGAGGGAATTACATCAAGGCCCTGCGCGAAAAGCACGGCGGAAACCCGGTCCCGTGTGGCGATCACCCTGTCGTTTATTTCATCGTAATAGGACGTATCGGAAACAGCGGCGGCGGCCCCCGCAAGGGCAAGCCGGTCCAGGGTGTAGGAGTTGAAGGAATCACGAATTCGGCAGAGCCCCTCAATAAGTTCTTCATTGCCAATGGCGAAGCCCACCCGCAGTCCTGCAAGGGAAGCCGATTTGGAAAGAGTGTGAACCGTGAGCAGGTTGGGGTAAGCATCAATATAAGGAACCGCCGACTCCACCCCCGGCGTATTGGCAAAGGCGATATAAGCCTCATCCACAATTACTACACGATTACTATTTTTCTGATATTCCACGATGGAAAGGATGCTGTTCAGGGGGAGCGCCAGGCCGGTAGGCGCGTTGGGGTTGGGAAAAATCACGCCCCCGCAGGGAATTTTATAACCATCAATATTGATGGAAAAATCTTCCGCAAGCGGGATGGTACGAAAAGGCACATCCCAAAGGCCCGCATAGACGGGATAAAAACTGTAGGTAATATCGGGAAATAGTATCGGCAGCGCAGCATTGCTGCCAACAGTATCACTGTTGAAAAAAGCGGCAAAGGCAAAGGCCAACACTTCGTCTGAACCGTTCCCCGCAAAAACCTGTTCCCTCTTGACATGATACCGGGCGGCGATTGCTTCCCGTAGCTCCGTACAGGCCGGGTCAGGATAGAGCCTGAGCTTTGCACCGGCGGCATCGGCTTTTTCCGCAGCAATAGTGTTACTAATTGCCTGTATGACCTTGGGCGAAGGCGGATAGGGATTCTCGTTGGTATTAAGTTTGATGAATTTTCGATCCCGCGGCTGTTCACCGGGAACATAGGGGGAAAGATTCTTTACGCGCTCATTCCAATAGATACTCATTTCTTGTGCCTTCTGTCGAGCTCTTGCAGTACTTCAGCGACATTTACCCCCGCGCGGGTCATAAGGACCGTGGTAAAGTACAATAAATCCGCCACTTCCCAGACAACTTCGTCGTGGGTTTTAGCGGTACAGACCTCATCGGCCTCTTCCATCACCTTTTCCCGGACCAGTTCATCGTCCAGGGTGGCGGTGTAGGAACCGGGGGCGGGATTGCGGAAGCGCTCGGTGATAATTGACTGGAGGAATTCCCAGGTGTAGTGCCGGTCCTGGGTGAAGCAGGAAAAAGCGCCGGTGTGGCAGACCGGGCCTGCGGGCTCCACTACGGCGAGGATCGCATCCCGGTCACAGTCGGCCCGGAGATGCCGCAGTTTTAGTGTGTTGCCGGAATTCTCACCCTTCATCCAGAGCTTGTTCCGGGTGCGGCTGTGGAAACAAAGATTGCCGCGCTTGAAGGTTTCCGCAAGCGCTTCCCGGTCCGCAAAGCCGGTCATTAAAACCTGACCATCGGGGGCTTGGGCAATAATTGGAAGCATGCCGCCCTGCGATGCGCCGGAACATTCTGCCGAGACCGCAGGTCGAGGTTCACCTCCTGATTCGGCCTTCTTCCAATTCAGGGAGCGCACAAAAGCATCGGCCAGATTTATTTTGCCGGTGTAGAGGGCCATGCCAAGCTGCACGTCACAGCCCAATGCGGCGATGGCTTCAATTTCTTCCAGAGTGGTAACGCCCCCGGCAATAGTAATACTGCACGAGACCGCTTCCCGCAGCGCCCTGACCGGTTCCAGGTCAATGCCGGTCATGGTTCCCTCCCGCTCCACGCAGGTAAAGAGGAGTTCCGCCGCATAGGGCTCCACCGCTTTGGCGGCGTCGATAAGCTTAAGAGCGGTGGGGGTCTTCCAGCCGTCAACCACAATCTCGCCGTTTCGGGCATCCACCGCAACGATGATCCGTTCACGGCTGATTTTTTTTACCATGGCTTCCAGAAATTCCGTATTGACTTTAAACTCGCCGCCGGCAATTCCGGCGCCCTTCTTTGCACGGTCCCGAAAAGCGGCGGAACCGAGGATGATCTTTTGGGCACCAAGGCTTACCAGTTCCTTCGCCTGTTCAGGGGTTCTGATGCCTCCGCCCACGCGGCATTCGGCCCTGCGGAGCAGGGGCTTTATCATTTCAAGGTTACTGCCTTTGTCCATTGCGGCATCAAGGTCTATTACCGCCACTTCGCCGTAGCGGTCAAATTCTTCCGCAAGTTCGGCGGCGTTATCCCGCTGTAATATTAATTCCGAGCCCTGTTTCAACTGGACGACCTTGCCGTCCTGCACATCAATCGAAGCGACTACCATCTGACGCAAACTCCCTTTGATTCAGCGTGTTTTTTGATCTCACGGATCGTGGTTTTTCCAAAGTGCAACAGTGATGCTACGAGGGCGGCATCTGCTCCCGCAGCGCCCGCACCGGTGGACAACAGTACATTTGCGATCTGATCCAAATCCCCCGCTCCCCCGCTGGCGATTACCGGCACGGGCGCCGCTTCCAGAATCGCTGCGGTCAGTTCCAGATCGTAGCCCGCGCCGGTGCCGTCGGCGTCTATCGAGTTGAGGAGGATTTCACCGGCCCCCATTTCCACCGCATGTATAGCCCACTGTACGGCATCGATGCCGGTGTCGGTGCGGCCCCCGTGTGAAAACGCGTGCCAGGAGAAGCGCTTCGCGCTTCTCTCGGAGTTTTCGCTTTGCGAAAACCCCACACATGGCGATCCCAAAGGAACCCGCTTAGCATCTATCGAAAGCACCACGCATTGGCTGCCGTAGGCGCGGGCCATTTCGGAAAGGAGCTGTGGATTTTGAAGGGCAGATGTGCAGACAGAAACCTTGTCGGCCCCGGCGTTCATGGCCTCCCGCATATCATCCACGGTACGGATGCCGCCGCCCACGCAGAGGGGAATAAAGACTTCGGCGGCAACCTGGCGGACCACCTCAAGGAGAGTGGCCCGGCTTTTGTAGGATGCGCCGATGTCGAGGAAGGTTAGCTCATCCGCGCCGTCATCGTTGTAACGCCGGGCCAGCTCCACCGGGTCCCCGGCATCCTGTATCCCCTTAAACTTTATTCCCTTGACCACCCGGCCATCGTCCACATCAAGACAGGGAATTATCCGCTTCGCCTGCATCCTTCCCCCTTAAAAATCAGCCCAGTTTTCCAAAAGCTTGAGACCCATGGTCCCGGACTTTTCCGGGTGAAACTGAACCGCCGCCAAGGCGCCTTGCTCAACCGCCGAACAGTAACGCAGATAGTATTCCGCTTCCGCCGCAGTAACACCGCTGTTGACGGGTTCGGTGTAATAAGAATGGATGTAGTAAAAAAAAGTGTCCGCAGGAATGCTGCGGAAAAGACGGGAATTCAGCTTTGCTGTGGTTTGATTCCAGCCGATCTGGGGGACCTTGCGGCCGGGAAATTTTTTCACCGTACCGGGGATCACCGAAAGGCCCTGCACCGCCTTGCCATTCACCGGAGGCGCTTCTTCAGAACTTTCAAAAAGAAGTTGCAGGCCGATGCAAATTCCCAGAAAGGGTTTATCCGCCTTGATCCACTCTTTAATCGCCTCGGCGTAGCCTGACTTTTCCAAAGAAGCCATGGCGGTGGCGAAGTGTCCGTCACCGGGGAAGATGATCCCCGCAAATGGCGAGGCCCGGTTTGCCGTGCCCAGGCCGCCTGAAACAAATTCCTCCGGCCCCGATGCGAAGCGGGCGTTTAAGTTCAGCCGCTTGAGGGCGTTCATCACCGAGCCGAGATTGCCTGCGCCGTAATCGATGACCCCGATAAGGCCCGCTGAGGCGGAGGCGTTCACGCTATCATCCCCTTGGTGGAGGGAATCAAATCCAGAGAACGGTTATCGTATTCGCAGGCCTCCCGCAGGGCGCGGGCGGCGGCTTTAAAAAGGGCCTCGATCTTGTGATGATCGCTGCGGCCCCGGAGGATATCCAGGTGAAGGGTCAGTGCCGCAGCATTACTAAAGCCCTGCCAAAAATCTTCCACCGTATCGGTCTGAAATTTATCCAGCGGGACGCAGGAAAGCTGCGCGTCAAACACGAGGTAGGCGCGGCCTGAAATATCCACCGCCGCGCGGGCCAGGGTTTCATCCATGGGGAAAAGGCAGCTCCCGGCGCGGCGTATCCCCCGCTTGTCACCGAGGGCCTTTGCGAAACACTGTCCCAAGACGATCCCCGTATCTTCAACCAGATGATGCTGATCAACTTCCAGGTCACCGGATGCCCGTATCTCCAAATCAAAAAGCCCGTGCCGGCTAAAAGTGTTGAGCATGTGGACCATGAAGCCGATGGGATAATCCAGCTTCGCCTCCCCAGTCCCGTCAATGTTCAGCTTTACTGTGATATCAGTTTCTTTAGTAGTTCTGCTGACTTCCGCAATCCTCGTCATAGGCCCCCCTTATGGTACAACTTTCCGCAGATCGTATTCCACGATATCCACGGCGCCGAGTTTTTTTAGCCGGGGGATGATGTCCGGCACCTCGTGTTTTTTTACGGCGATCTTTACCGCGTAACCCTCGTCCCCGTGGAGGGGGGCGACAGTGGGGCTCCGCATGGCGGGAAGCCCCGCGATGACTTCGGGGAACCGCGCCTTGGGCACGTTCATCTCCAGCATCACCCGGTCCCTGCCGTCAAGAACCGCCTTGAAAAGCATGGCCAGTTCTTCGATGCGGCTCCGCTTTTCCCTGTCCGCCATGGCCGCCTTGCCCGCCACGAACCGGGTTGAGGATTCCAGAATCGTGTCGATGATCCGCAGGCCGTTGTCCCGCAGGGTCTGCCCCGATGATGTATTGTCGATGATCATGTCTGCATCATCCGGGGGGAAGACCTCGGTGGCCCCATAGGTGCGGAGGATGCGGTATTGGTAGCCCTGTTTTTTGAGCCAGCCTTCGGCGATATTGACGTACTCGGTGGCGGCCACGAGCTTCTTTGAGCGCAGCCGCTCATCATCCAGCTCCTGGGGAACCGCCGCCACGATGCGGACTTTGTCGAAGCCCAGGTCAAGAATTTCTTCCACCTCGGCGCCGCTTTCTTTGATCCAGTCGATCCCGGTAAAGCCCGCGTCATGGCTGCCGATTTCCAGCAGTTCCCCCACGTTCTGGGGCTTCATGATCTTTGCGTCAAGCCATGCCGCGCCGAGTACCGGCCTGTAGGTCCGGTCCGCAAGGGAGATGGGAAACCCCGCCTCGGAAAAAAGCCGGGATACGTTGTCAAAAATCCGTCCCTTGGGAATCAGTATTCGCAGTTTGTCCATGTCGCTACTCCAAAAAAAAACCGTGAACCCCGCCGGAATGCTCCGGGAGTCCACGGCTCAATTACCGTTATATGCGCCTACCGCGCACAGGACCCCGGGGTTTGCAAGAAAGCGTGATGATGGTGATGTACGCCGCCAGGGGCAAAGGTCAGATTCATGAAAATCATTCTATCGGCCAAGCCTATTCATGTCAATCACCATAAACCCCGCCGCGCCGATGTTCCAATCCTGCTGTTCCTCCCAGGCGGCAAAGACCGTGTCCCCCACAAACGCAACCCCGGTATACACAAAATTATCTGGAAGCGGGGGAAGGGGGAAACTTTGTATCCATACTTCCTCGTCGGCGGCATCCTGTTCTGTCCGCTCGGAATCACGATAAACCCCAACGGAAATCTCCTCCCCCGCCTGCCCAAGGTCCGCGGTGCGGTAATACCGGACTGCCTGCCCGCCTCCCTCCCGGTGAATCCCCCGGTAATACCAAAGGCCGTTGCCGCCGGGCCGCAGGGCATCAGCTTCCCAGCCATCCGCAAAGGGGATGTCCCCCAGCGCGGGAAGCTCAAGTCCCTCAAAGCCGGAAAGGTCGTCCTTCAGGGCCCACACCGGCGGGGACGGAGCCGGGGCCGCTGGATCGGTAAAAAAATCATCCCGGTACAGGAGCGCCGCTGTTTTTTCCCCATAAAAAAAGAGGTTCCCCAGGGTGTAGTTTTCCCAAAACGGAACATCTGCGATACGGTACAGTGCAATCCCCCCTGCCCCATCATCAGCCCCGTCCCAGGGCCGAAGGAGCAGCAGCCCATCCCGGTTCACCCCGGCGGCAAGCTCAGTCCCCCGTGTCAGGACGCCCCGGATATGCCGGGTTAAGGGCCAGGGGGTAAAGGGGGAAAGAGCCGCCTCTTCAGGGCCGCTTATCTGACGGGGGCCCTCATCCGCCAATTCAAACCAGAGCGGACTTTCCCCGGTCTTAAGTATGGCAAAAAGATTCGCCGGGACCGATACCGGGACGGGCGCATCAGCGGCAGGAGGGGGCGCTTCGGGCGTGGAAGTTTTGGCGCAGGATACGGACAGAAATAAAAGGAGCAGGACAACGGCGCAGCAACGTATCATAATCAGGATTTTAACCCGGGAGGGGAAAAAGCGCATAGTCCCCAGCCATGCGGAAGCGCTTTGCCGCAGAAAATCGCCGATTCCTCCGGAAATTTGTTTTCTTAACAATTTTTTAACAAGCGTATTTTATGATATAAAAGAAAGCGGAGGTTCCCCACATGATCACAATACTTGTCGTGGAAGACGATATAAAACTCAACCAGATAGTCTGCGCCGCCCTAAACGGTCACGGTTACCATGCCGTCGGCTGCCACACCGCTCTGGAAGCCTTCGACAAAATGGCGGAACTTATGGTTGATCTCATCATTTCGGATATTATGATGCCCGAAATCGACGGGTTCAAATTTGCATCCATGGTCAGGGAACAGGACAAGACCATCCCGATTTTATTTACGACCGCCCGGGATGACATATCGTCCAAGCAAAAGGGCTTCCGTATCGGCATTGACGATTACATGGTAAAGCCCGTGGACATGGATGAACTGGCGCTGCGGGTAGGGGCCCTGCTCCGCCGGGCCAATATCGCCAATGAAAAGAAACTCGCCATCGGCAGCCTTGTGATGAATGCCGATGAGATGACGGTCACCCTGGGGGAAACGGATATCCCCTTTACGGTTAAGGAATTCAACGTGCTTTTCAAACTCCTTTCATATCCGAAACGGACCTTTACCCGGAACCAGCTTATGGATGAATTTTGGGGCACCGAATCGGACAGCACCCCCCGGACGGTGGATGTCTACATCACCAAAATCCGAGACAAATTGAAGGACTGCAAAGATGTTGAGATTGTCACCGTACATGGCCTTGGGTATAAAGCGGTGCTGAAATGAAGCGTGAAAAAGTTCGGTATGAGCAAGATCCACGGATAAACGTCCGCTCCTTTTCTGCCAGAGAATACTGGATTCTATTTCTTACACTGGTCGTTATCAGTGGTTTTGATATCTGGCTGTTACTGGCCCTGATGGAAAAGACAACGCACACGGGTAATTATCTTCTGTCCGAGATATTCATCATGGTAGGCTATCTTTTTCTGGTTGCCACAGTTTTAATGATATTCACCGCCCTCATACGGCGCTATTATTTTGAACGCCCCCTGCGGCATCTCAGCGAGGGCGCAAAAAAAATTGCCCGTGGTGATTTCTCGGTGCGCATCGCCCCCATGCGCAAGGATGGCAAAAAAGATTACACCGAAGTGCTGTTCGATGACTTCAATACCATGGCTGCGGAACTTGCCAATATTGAAACACTGAAAAATGATTTCATCGCCAATGTGTCCCATGAAATCAAGACCCCCCTTTCGGTCATACAGGGTTACGCCGCGGCGCTGCAAAGCGACACCCTGACCATTGAGGAACGCCGGGACTATGCAAAAACCATCGTGGATGCGACGCAGAAACTATCGGCCCTGGTTACCAATATCCTTAAACTGAACAAACTGGAAAATCAGGAGATTGTACCCGAGGCGGCTTCATACGATCTGGGGGAACAGCTCCGGCGCTGCTCCCTTGCCTTTGAGGACCTATGGGAAGAGCGGGGCATCACCTTTGACGCCGATTTGGACGAGGCGGTGGTACATTATGATCCGGGTATGCTGGAAATTGTCTGGAACAACCTGCTTTCAAACGCGGTCAAATTTACCGAACCGGGGGGGCTTATTGCAGTATCCCTAAAAGCAACGGATGGCTTTGCCCTTGTTACGGTAAGGGATAATGGCTGCGGTATGGATGCGGAAACAGCGAAACATATTTTTGACAAGTTCTATCAGGGTGATACCTCCCATTCGGGCGAAGGGAACGGCCTGGGACTTGCCATGGTGAAAAGGGTCATCGAGATTACCGGCGGCGAAATCAGCGTGGACAGCGAACCGGGACAGGGCACGGCATTCACGGTCCGCCTGAAAATTTAACCACGAACCACACAAAATACACGAACTTAAGGATACTATATCAGCGATAAGTTCGCGGTGTTCGTGAGGTTAGTGGTTTTTATCTTCAAATTTTTTTCGAATTAACATTTCCTTAACAAATTTTTGACAAACCATCAACATTTCTATCCCATATTTAAAATGTATTCTGGCGTTGACCAGATAAAGGGAACCTTTGGTTCCGGAACCAAATCACTATCAGGAGCGTAAAGATGAAGAAGGTAACGGTTAATTGGGCAGGGAAAAAGGTTTTCCTTGCATGTCTCGCAATGGTTCTGACCGCAGGTATCGTATCGGCGCAGGAACAGGCAATCGGCACGGTACAGATCAGTTTTGCGGCGCAGAATTGGGACGCATTGTTTAACAAAAAAGTTGTTGATACAAAGGCGTACAGTACGCTGCTGGAAGCGGCGCAGCAAAAATACGGTGAACCAGTTGATATCCGCGATATTGTGTGGACAAAGGGCAAGGGCCTTGACGCGCAAAACAGTGAAATCCTTGCGAGCGGTAAGATCATTCAAATACCGGCTGAAGAAGCGGCGAATAGCGTGGTACGGACCACTTTTGCGGCATCGATCTGGGACACAGGGTTTAACAAAAAAGCCGTTGCTACCCAGGCGTACATCAGGTTATTGGAGGCGGCCCAGCAAAAGTACCCCGGCACAGTTGACATACAAAATATTGTCTGGAAAACCAGCGGCAAGGCCGGCGATCAAAACAGGGAAATCTTCGCCACCGGTACAGCTATTCAGGCACTGGCCGAAGAAGCAGTGAACGGTTCGATACAAACCAGTTTTACGGCACAGAGCTGGGATTCGGCATTTAACAAAAAAGCCGTTACTACCCAGGCGTATATCAAATTGTTGGAAGCGGCACAGCAAAAATATCCCGGTACGGTTGATATACAGGATATTGTTTGGGTGACCGGCAGGAGCGAAGGCCCTCAAAACTCAGAAGTTATCGCCACCGGTAAAGTTGTTCAGGCAAACTAAAGAGGTAATCCCGCCCCCGTCTGAGCGGGGCGGCTGTTTTTGTTTATGAAACTGTTTAAACCCATAACAACGATATTCATTATACTTGCCCTGTCCTCCTGCGCATCAATGGAAGCGGCCCTGCGTAACCTTGACGCCCCGGTTCTGCGGGAGTACCGCAGGCAAAACGCCGTTGAGGATATAAACGGCAATTTTCCCGAAGCGGTGTATATCAAAACAAAAACGCAGACCTTCAATACATATCACTACTATATACTCAAAGATGGTTTGATTTATTACAAGTTAATCGATCCCGTAAACGGCCCGTTTCCCCTTGTTTTCGGCAGAAAAATAAAAGAGCCAAAGGAATGGACGCTCTTTGATGAGATTAAACCGGACAGGTCCGCAAAACCGCACGCCGAAGCGGGGCTGCCCCATGCGGCGCATAATCCGCGTTTTAATCAGCCAAAGAAAATCGTGGAAATATCCGCCGATGCAGATGAACTGGTTGCGCTTTCAGATGAGGGCGGGTTTTACCGCTTCTGTTTTGACGAGAATATCGCCCGCCAAAATAATTTGTGGCATGATCGGCAAGGCTGGCCCAAAGAGGAGCAGCTTTTCCTTGATTCCCGGACAGCAAAAAACATTGGCTGGGCATTGGGCAAGCGGAATAATCAGGTGTTGTATTATGAGGATACCTTCGGCAATCAGCATCACAACGGCACCATGGAAATTGCCACAACCTATATGTTACTGGAGGACGGACAGGAAATCTGTTATGCGGACACCGGATTGCCGGCTGATTTTTCGCGTAACTATATCGGGCCGGAACGGGGCGCCTTTAAGGCGGCGTCCCTTTCGGCAAGCGCCTCGACCATGTTTGTCATTAATGAAGCGGGTGAAATGTATACCCGCCTTGCGGATTTTGACGTTATCGGCTGCGACCCGATGTTTTTTAAGTATACCTACGTGCCCTATAAATCGGATTTGCCCGGTACGAACTATTTTTCCAATCTGAACGAATGGGCATTACCGGCGGAAGATTGGATGCCGCAGCCGCGCATTCCCCTTGCGGGACGCGCCGCGCTTACCCCTTACATTACCATACTGCAAAACGGGCAGGGAAACGGTGCACGGGAACTTCGGGTGGCGGGTTTTAATGAACAGGGCGAGACGGGCTATTGGACAAAGGCGATCTTTGCCGGTTCCTGGCAATTCAGGGCGGTCCCGCTCAATTTGCCTAAAGATTCAGTACTGCAAGCAACACAGGCGGAACGGGGTGAGCGGGGGCCATCTCCCGACGTGAGCCTTCGCGGTTTCTTCTGGAATGAAAACGAAAAAGAAGCGGACTGGGAATATGAGATTCCGAACTTTAATATCCTTGAAGGTTCCTGCGATTTGCGTATTACCAAAAATGGAGAGACCGGCATCATAATACTCCACCCGGTTGAATTGTGGACCCACCTAAAGCGGGACTATGCGGCGCAGGGCGGCGGCTGGGTGTCATCGAGCGGGGATTCCGCCGGCACCCCCAAACTGTTTTTTGTTACCCTGGAAATACCGGAAGGCGCTTTTGCGGGACTTTCCGAAGAATTCACGCGGGAACTTACCGAAAAATATGCCGCCAATGATAAAAAGTTATTTCAGTATACTATGGCGGCCACCACCCATCAGATTATTCTGCGGGATAACGATAATGTAAATAAGGTATTGTATCTCACCGATGGAACCGCATCGGATTATTTTCCCGGCTTCCGTCCTGAACAGTATTTTGAAACCAGGGATGAATTTTTACGCGCCCAATCGCCGGAACTGGTCTTCGCCGCTTATGAAACGCCGCAGGAACTGCGGGAGAAGATCATTTTGAATCAAAATTTTCTTAAAGAAATAAAGACACGGATAGTCCGTTTACGCGCCTCAAAAGAGGCGGCTTCAAATATAACGAACAGTTATCTAACGGCAGATTTTTTCAGCCATATTACTTTTTTAAAGTATTTTGATTTACCAAAGATAAAGACAATGACCACTTTTGGAAAAAGAATTGTCCTTATAAATAAAGGCTATTCAGATACCATGTACAATACCCGCATTGCGCTGTACCAGGATCTGGTAACATTACTGCAGGAGCGCATTAAAGAATACAGCCGCATGGAAAGGCGGCCTGAGGGATGAGAAATTTATGCATCTTTTCCATGGTAAGTATTTTTATAATCCAATACGCAAACCCTGCGCCATGTTCGGCGCAGACAGATACCAATACTATCGATAATCTGCTTTCGCTGGATATCAATTATTTACTTTTGGGAATAAAAAACCAGGGCGGCGGATTGGGTTTCAGATATGAACATAAAATATTTAACTATCTTTCTGTAAAAGGCGGCTTTGGACATACGCTGTTCAAAACGAACACCGAAGATGTATATTGCGCCGCGGTTCATATATCATTATTTCTGAATTATTATCCCTTTAGCTCTGGGCTAAATAAACTATATATCGGGGCAGGCGGCGGATCTGATTTTATGAATTATTTCGGGGACGGGGTTATCCCCAAAAATGAAGGTAATGTAATAATATTTTTGACCCCAATAATGGGATATAAATTCTACATTAAAAAATGGATGCTTGATTTCAGCTTTGGATATAAAATAATTTTAACAGAATTTGATCGATATGATATAAAAGACTATGTCACCTCCAGCCCTCAATTGGGACTTGGAATCAAATATTTTTTTACGAATTAACGTTTTTTTAACACCGGCTTAACAATTCACCAACATCCATTCCCTAAAATCAAAGCATATCCTGATGGAAGGTCAGGAAATACAACTTTTGGGAACCTACACCGAGGCCAGGCCGAGGTTCCCCTCTGGAGGTTATTATGTTTGTGAAGTTTGGAAAATTGGTTGGTCTTGCGGCGGTTCTTGCGGTGTGTGTACTGGCATCCTGCGCAAGGGGAATGGATGGCGGCGCCGGAAAAAATGAGCCGGGTGATGCTGCCGTAAGCATGGAGCAGCTTTATGCGGAACAGGGGCAGCCCGTCAGTGTACGGCAGCTTGAAGCGGAGGATTTTTCAGTTTATCTGAAATACCCCACGGTTATCTATGCCAGTTCAGAATCAACCGCATACTCGATTATAAGTGATGTGGTCAGGAGCATTTCAAAAAAAGTCGGGGACACGGTTGCAAAGGATGAAGTTATCGTTTCCTTCTCCACGGAAAATCAGCAGCTTCAGCAGGCCCTGCTCTCCCATGAGAATGCACTTGCGGCCTTTAACCGGAGCAGTGCGCTTTTTAAGAACAACGATATATCCCGCCAGGAATATGAAACCGCAAAATTGCGGTATGAAGCGGCAAGGGCAACCCTCAGGGCCGCAAACGATATGATCTATATCAAAGCGCCCATAGCGGGGACCATAACCCAAATCAACGTTCACCCCACGGAAAACATCCGCTCCGGCGCGCCCCTTTTTACCGTATCGGGCCAAAGCGGAGTTGAGGCCCGTTTTTATGTGGGGGGCGATGAAATCGATCGTATAAGGACCGGGGCGCGGGTATTTATTGACAGTGTTACTGCTGCCCCAAAAACCGAAGGGCGGGTCACCCAGGTTTCCCTGATAATGGACAGCCAGAAGCAGGCATTTCCGGTAACCGCCTTTTTTGACGTGAAGGATGACCGCCGCTTGATCAGCGGCATGGGGCTTGATATTGCGGTAGAAACCTACCGCAACGAAAAAGCTATCGTACTTTCCCGGAACGAAGTAGTCTCAACTGAAAACGGATACATGGCTTTTATCAGTGAAGAAAATACCGCTTATCCGGTTGCCATAGAGGTGGGACAGGAAAAGGGATTTACCCTTGAAGTAACAGGCGGCCTCCGTGAAGGGGACCTGCTCATCTGTGACGGCTTACAGCGTCTTTCCGCGGGAACGAATTTGAAAACGCTGCTTGCTGCGCGGGACCCCGCATTGATAGCATCCGCGGGGAACTTCGCCGGAAGTACCGCTCAGGGACGGTAAAACATCATGTCCATTGTTGACCTTTCCATAAAGAAGCCGATTACCGTGCTGATGGGTTCCCTTGCCTTACTACTGTTCGGGATTCTTGCCTATACATCACTGCCGGTAAGCCTGCTTCCGGAAACAGCGGTTACGGTAGTATCGGTACAAACCGTGTATCCGGGGGCAAGCCCCCTGGTAATAGAAACACAGCTTACCAAAAAGATTGAGGATCAGCTTTTTTCCATCGGCGAACTTGATTCAGTTACCTCATATTCAATGGACAGTGTTTCTGTTGTTGCCGCCAGTTTCAGGGATGGCAAGGATGAAAACCTTGCGCTCCAGGAAGTAAAGGACAAGATCGATGCTATCGGCGCCGATCTTCCCGCAAGCGCACAGAAACCGGTTATATCAAAAATGGATCTGACATCGGGAACACCGGTGATGAATATCATCCTCGAAGGCAATATGAGCGACACGGAACTCTACGCCTATGCGTCAACAGTGGCGCGGGACAGGCTCTCCCAGGTTACCGGCGTGGGCACCGTAGAAGTTTCAGGCGGACAAAAGCGTGAGATCAGTGTGGAGCTTCACCGCTCCGCAGTATTTGAACGTTTTTTGCCGGTTGAACAGATCAGCGCCATCCTTGCCAGGGCGAACATGGAAATCCCCGGCGGGAATATCGGTATTGATGATCAGGATGTTCCGGTGCGGTTTAAGGGTGAATTAAATTCCCTTGACGAAATAGAGAACCTCGATGTGCCCACACGGGCCGGTGTCTTTAAACTCAGGCAGCTTGCGGATATTAAGGACGGGCATGAGGAAGTGCGGGAGCGTACAATACTCCTGGACAAGATCACGGGCACCCGGAATGACGGGGCGCTGCTCCTGCGGGTTATGAAAAACCCCAGCGCCAACACGGTGAGTGTGGTGGACGGCATTATGAAGGTCATCCCCCGGCTTGAAAAAGAGACAGGCGGGGCGATCAAACTCAAGGTAATACGGGAAGACGCCGGGTTTATCCGTGACAGTGTTAATGATACTTTGAGCAATCTTATCATGGGAATTGTTCTGACAGGGCTTGTACTTTTTGTGTTCCTGCACGACTGGCGTTCCACCCTGATCATTTCCCTTTCCATGCCTTTTTCACTGATCTCAACGTTTCTGGTAATGAAGGCCATGGGTATCAGTATCAATGTGCTTTCCCTCATGGGGCTTTCCTGCGCGGTAGGAACACTGGTGGCGAATTCCGTGGTGGTTCTGGAAAATATTTTCCGCCATAAGGAACAGGGTCTCTCCCGCACCGAATCTGCGGCAATGGGAACAAAGGAAGTGTTAATGGCGGTTATCGCCTCTACCATGACCAATGTTGTAGTGTTTGTACCATTGGCCACTATGCAGGGCGCCATGGGACAGATCCTCAGTCACTTTGCCTATACGGTGGTTATTTCTACACTGTTCTCAATCCTTGTCTCCTTTACCGTAACCCCCCTGCTGGCATCCCGCCTCCTCCCGGAAAAGGCGAAGCGTGACGGTGTGATCAGCAGAAAACTGGAAGCTTTTTTCAGATGGCTGGAAAAGTGTTATGGTACATCAATTTCATTTCTGACTAAACGGAAACGCCGGAGCGCAGCGTTTGTGTTGGCGGTGTTTATTGTTTTCATTGGAAGTATGGCCGCCTTTTCCGGCATAAAGATGGAACTGGTTCCGAAAAGTGACGGCGGCAGGATACAGGTTGATGTTGAACTACCCCAGGGCAGCGGACTTGAAAAAACAGCGTTACTGCTTGAGAAAATCGAAACCCGGCTTGCCCAATACGAAGAAGTACAGACAATACTTACAAATCTGGGAGCGGCCGGGTCCATGGAACGGGATGTGAGCGTTGCCCGGATGGAAGTCTCTTTGGTGGGCAAAACAGAACGCGCTTTAAGCAACAGCGCCCTTGCCGCCGATATGGTACGCACCCTGTCGGATATTCCCGGCGCGGATATCAGGGTAATGGCCCCTTCGGAAATGGTGATTGCACAGGGGGCGTCCATCGACCTTTATCTGCGGGGCGCGGACAGTACAAAACTGCAGGAACTGGGAGATGAGCTGTGCAGGCAAATGCAGGCCATTCCGGGAATTATGCATACCACCATAAACACCAAGGCCGGTAAACGTGAACTTGTTTTTGTGCCCAACCGCAAACAGATTTCCCAGGACGGCCTTACCGTACAGGGAGTCGCAGTATCCCTGCGCGCCGCATTGGACGGGATGGTCAGTACCACCTTCCGGGATAAGGGCGAGGAGTATGACATACGGGTAAAGATGGACGAGTCAAGCCTGCATGATATCGAGGATCTGCGGAACATACCCATTCTAACCAGTACCGGTATCTTCCCCCTGTCCCGTTACGCGGATGTCCATTTTGAAAACGGCTACAACATGATCATGCGGGTCAACAAATCAAGAACCGTTGAAATCACCGCGGAACTTCTGCCCGACTACACCCAGGGCGCCGTTCTTTCCGAAGTTATGAAAGCGGCGGGGGAACTTGACTTACCGGAAGGTTACACCATAAGCCAGGCAGGGCTTTCCGAAGCCATGGGGGAAGGTATGATGAGCATGGTAATCGTTTTTGTTACTGCTATCCTGCTGGTATATATGCTCCTGGCGGCGGTTCTGGAAAGTTTATCGCAGCCCCTGTTTATCCTCTCAACGGTTCCGCTGTCCATTATCGGTGTTGCCGTTGCTTGCCTTATGACCAATACGGTCCTTAACAATATCGCCATGATCGGTATTGTCATGCTGGTCGGCATTGTGGTGAATAACGCCATACTGCTGCTGGATTATTACAATCAGCTTAAAACCAAGGGGCTTACCGTACAGGAGGCCCTGATCAAAGCGTGCCCCGCAAAACTAAAACCCATACTGATGAGCAATATCGCAATCATTCTTGGGATGATACCAATGGCTTTAGGGATAGGCGCATCCCTCGCGGAAATGCGGCAGCCCATGGGCGTTATCGTGATAGGCGGTATTATTTCGTCCACCATCATGACCCTCTGGCTCATCCCCTGTCTTGAATTTGTAATGAGCGGCAAGAAGAAATGAAGAAATCTATCACGAACCACACTAACAACACGAATTTTTTCATTTTATGTTTTTGTTCGTGTTTTTCGTGTGGTTCGTGGTTAAATATTCTTCGAACTATTGAATGAAAACGGAAAGGAGAATTTATATGAAGCTAAGTTTTGTTACAGTGATACTGTTTTTTGCAGTGATATTTTTTGCGGAAGCGGGAGAATACGATTTAGCGGCCTATCTTGCGCGGGTTAAACAGTACAACCCCGATATCGCCCTTGCCGCAAAAGAACTTGCCCTCGCGAAAACAAGCGTAGCCCAGGCGCGGGCGGCGTTTTTGCCGGGCATCGGCATTCAGGGCGGCTACAACCGTAATTTTATTGACAGCATGCGTTCTACCCCCGTTGCCTCATTACCCGGAGGCGGCCCGCTCATATATCAGGATGTTGATTCAAACTACGATAACGAATTGACCTTCGGGATCGGCGTTACACAAACCCTCTTTGACGCCGGCGCCATTGCCAATTACGACAAGGCCCGCAAAGGCCAGGCCATACGGGAAGCATCTTCGGAAGCGGTAAAACAAAACATCCAAAGTGCGGCAAAAAAACTCTACGCCCAAACACAGCTCGTTCTTATGGTGGTGGAAATCATGGAAGCCTCGGAGCAATTAAGCCATGATATTTATGAAAGCACGGAACGAAAATACCGGGCCGGGGCCGATACGGAATTGAACCTGTTAATGGCCGAGGTGGATTGGAAAACCAAAATTACATCAACAGCGGAGGCGCAGAAAAACGCAGAACTGGCGCTTATCGCTTTCCACAACCTTGCCGGAATTCCCCTTTCGGAAACCATCACCCTTACCGAGCCGGAGGAAGACCTGCCGGAAATTCCCGATGTACCGGCGCTGGAAACCGTGCTGGGCATCCGGCACGATTACCGCATCTTGAGCCTTTCCCGTGAAATAACGGATATTGACCGCAGGGCCGCAATCGGCGCTTTTCTTCCAACCGCCTCGGCGTCTTTCTCTTATGCCCTGGGGGGTATGGGAAATGGTAGTTCCCTTATAGGCGATTATGATTTTGATTCCGCTCAATTAGGTATCAAGGTAAGCATACCACTTTTTGCGGGCGGCTACCGCCTTGCAAAAATGAAAGCCGCAAAACTGGAACAGGAAAAGGCTGATATCGCCCTCTTAAACAAACGGGATGCTATTGAAAGCGATCTTTCCAAATTGTCCCTCCGGTTTAAGGAAGCGGCACAACGGGTGGAATCGGCGCGGCTTATTGCGGTCGCTGCGGAACGGGCGGTTTCACTTTCACAAACAGCCTATGCCAACGGCCTTGCCACCCAATTAACCGTTGCCGATGCGGTCAACAAGCTCGGCGCGGCGCGGCTTGGCCTGCACGGTGCAATATACGAATACCGCGCGTCCTACTACGATTGGGAAAACACGGCGGGTCTTATTAAATGAAGAGCAGCCTAGCCCAGAAACAGCTCCGTCGGCAGACTCTGTTCCCTGATCCGGCGTTCCCCGCTGTGGTCAATAATGTTGATATAGGTGGCATATTTTTTGTCGATCAGGCTGATATGAGCGATGATCCTGCTCCGCAGATGACCGGGAAGATTTTGGGGGATGGGCTGCCGGGCAGCCGCCAGTTGATCGAACCTGTTAGAAATTTCCATTATAAAATTATGGTGCTGCCGCTTATGGGCCTTGATGTCGGGGTACTTGATTTTTTCCAGGAGTTCTTCCTCGGTCAAAAAATGATACCTCAGAAAGCTGACCACATTATGAATGAAGGCCCCCTCTTCCCGGCGACCAAGGCACAGATCATTTGCCATTCTGAGCAGCTCCCGGTGCTGGGCGTCGATCTTTTCAATCCCCAGGGCATAGCGGTTATCCCATTCAATAATATTGCTCTTCATAAATCTCTCCTGTTATGTTATAATCTAATTATATGGGGGGAGCGCAGGTTCTCACCATAACTTTTTTAAGAATCCTTTAGTTTTTTTTGGAGGAACCATGAAGCTTGAACGGAAATCAATACAAAACCTGGTGTTTTTAAGGCTGAATCCCGGTGACGATCTTTTAACGGCGATTCGGGAGGCAGCTGAAAAGAACAACGTCAAAAACGCGGTGATACTTTCCGGGGTGGGTTCGGTGATCAGCCATTCCTACCATGTGGTGGCATCCCCGGTGAATCCGCCGAAGAATGAATTTGTGAAGGGAGACCGGCCTGCGGATATCGTGAATATCAACGGCTTTATCATTAACGGCAGGGTCCATGCCCATATCATTTTCAGCGACACCAACATTGCATACGGCGGGCATCTGGAACTTGGCGCAGAAGTACTCACCTTTGCGATCCTTACCCTTGCGGAGGTGGACGCCGATTTTGACCAGTGGGACTCCATCGGCAATATCGAAGATCTGTTAAAATAAAAAACTACTTCGCGGCAGCTCGGGAAAGCCGGTCATTGATGGCGTCCCCCAGACCGCCGAAGGGAGCAAACTCCGCCCGGATACCGGAGAGGCCAGGCCGATCCATTTCATGGAGAATGGCAAAAAGATTCGCCGCCGCTTCCACCACATCGCCCTTTTCCGATAGAACGCGGATATGGCGCCCGGCGCCTTTTTGGCATTCCGCAAGCCATGCGTCACGTGAAACGCCGTCAAAAAAAAGATAGCCCGTAGCGGCTTCATCATTAAGGGCGATCATCTCCTTTCGCCGGTGAACCGTGAGGGGGACGCCGGGGGCATAGTGGCTTTTCAATTGACCGGGTGCAGTAACAGTATTACTGTCGGCATCGCCGCCCACATCAACCGGCCCGATGACGGCTTCAATCTGATCGCGGGATGTGCCGCCGGGACGAAGAATACGGGGAGTGTCGTGTGTCATGTCCAGCACGGTGGATTCCACACCAACGCTGCTGCGGCCACCGTCCAGGATGATGTCCACCTTGTCCCCAAGCTGTTCCGCCACATGCGCCGCGGTGGTGGGGGAAAGGCAGCCGAAGCGGTTTGCGCTGGGGGCGGCCACGGCGCCGGTGGATAAACGGATCAGGGCCTGTGCAGAGGGGTGGCTGGGAAAACGGATCGCCGCGGCGGCAAGGCCGCTGGTGGCAAGGTCCGGGACCGAAGGCTTTTTGGGGAGGATCAGGGTGAGGGGGCCGGGCCAGAGCGCGGCGCCCAGGCGGCGGATCTTTTCCCGCACGGATAAATCCAGCCGGGAAAGGTCCGCAATATTTTCCAGGGCGGCAATATCGGCAATGTGGATGATCAGGGGATCGAAGCGGGGACGCTGTTTTGCCTCAAAAATTTTTGCCAGCGCGGAAGGGTTAAAGGCGTCTCCGCCTAGGCCGTAAACAGTTTCGGTGGGAAAGGCCGCAAGTTCCCCATTACAGATTGCGGCGGCGGCAAGGGCCAAATTTTTTTCGTTAACCGGGTAAAGCATGTTACATCCAATGGCGGCGCTTGAAAAAAATGATCATCCCCACGGCAATAAGGGCCATGATCCCCCACACTATTGGATATGCGTAGGGATATTCAAGCTCCGGCATGTGTGTAAAATTCATCCCATATACACCAACAATAAAGGTGAGGGGAATAAAGATAGTGGAGATAATGGTGAGCACCTTCATCACATTGCTCATGCGGTTGGACATGGAAGAAAGGTTGATTTCCATCACCCCGGCGATAAGTTCCCTATAGGTTTCCACGGTTTCCGCGGCCTGGATGATATTGTCGTGGAGGTCCTTGAGGAAGGGCTCAAGGCTGCCGCTGATCCGCTTTGACTCCATCCGCATCAGCACCGAAAGGCTTTCCCTCAGGGGCCAGATCACCCGGCGCACCCGCAGCAAATCCTGTTACAGCTTTTGTATGTCCTTAATAAAATCACGATCCCCCGCGTCAATGGCCCTATCCTCAAATTCTTCTATGCCCGAACCCAGACTGTCGAGGATCACAAAGTATTCATCAACCACGGCGTCCATGATCCGGTAGGCCAGATAGTCGGCGCCCATGCGGCGGATACGGCCCGCATTGTTGAGTATCCGCTTGCGGATGCCGTCAAAATAATCACCCGGCTTTCCCGAGCTGCCGCGAAGTAGTTTTTTATTTTAACAGATCTTCGATATTGC
>BOAU01000028.1 GCA_026002025.1 Spirochaetia bacterium
ACCGGTGTTATGATCCTGCTGGGACACCCGATCCTGCCTTTCATGGCATTTCCTCCGTGGTATTTGAGTCTTGGTAAACCCATTCTACCATGAGGCGGGTGTCCTATTTGTTTCTGAGTTTAGACATAGAGCGAAAAGGCGCCTGTCATCCTTCCCACCGCCGTGTCTGTGACTCTGGGGCTCCACGGTTGCAGGGGACGGGGTCTCCTAAACCCGATTAGCATATTTTTGTTGGAATGAGTCAGCTGTAATTATTCCCACTCGATAGTAGCAGGCGGCTTGCTTGAAATATCGTAGGTGACCCGTCCGATATCTTTCACCGTATTGGTAATCAGTGTGGATATTTCCAGCAGGTCCTTTGTGGGAAAAGGATAGACATCGGCGGTCATGCCGTCGGCGCTGACGATGGCCCGGAGGGCGAGAACCCAGCCGTACTTGCGGACATCCCCGGCGACCCCCACGGAACGGATGGGGAGAAGCACCGCGAAGGCCTGCCAGATTTCATCGTAGAGGCTGACGTCCTGCTTATAACTTCCCTCACGGGCGATAGACGGGGCACGGCGTCTTTTCAGTTCTTCTATAAAGACGGCATCGGCGTCACGGAGGATATCACATTTTTCTTTTGTCACTTCGCCGATGATGCGGACCGCGAGGCCGGGGCCGGGGAAGGGATGGCGGCGGACCACTTCTTCATCAACGCCGATGATGCGGCCCAGGCGGCGCACTTCATCCTTGTAGAGTTTGTCCAAAGGTTCGATGATGCGGCCAAGTTTGCGTTTGGCGTCCACCAGGGGGCTCCCCACATTGTGGTGGCTTTTGATAAGGTGCGCTTTTTTGCCCACCCCTTTGCCGCTTTCGATTAAGTCTGTGTAAAGGGTACCTTGAGCGAGGAAGCAGGAATCGGGAAGGCCGAGGCGGGCAACTTCCCGTTCCTGTATGGTGATAAAAAGATCACCGATGGCCCTGCGTTTGGCCTCCGGTTCCTCAAGGCCCTTGAGAGCCCCGAGGAATTCTTCTTCACAATAAATGATATGAAGGTGCTTTGCCCCGAGACGTTCCAGTGTGGTTTTTACGGTTTTGGTTTCGTCCTTCCGCATCAGCCCGGTGTCCATGTACATCAAATGCACCTGATCGCTTTTCAGTGTTTTTAAGAGGAGCGCCCCGGCAACGGTAGAATCCACGCCGCCTGAAATGAGGAGCAGCACCGGGTTGTTTCCCACCCGCTTTGCGAGGGATGCGCGGACCTCCTCCACATACTGTTCCATGGTCCATCCGGCTGCTGCGCCGCAAACGCCGAACACAAAGGCTTTGAGTATTTCATTCCCGCCTTCGCAGTGGGTTACTTCGGGGTGGAACTGGAGGCCGAACCAGGGCTTGGCATCGTGGATCACCACTGCGGGGTAGCCGGTGTCGCTGGTCCCGTATTCGCGGAAGCCGTCCGCAAGTGCCGTAAGGGTGTCGCCGTGGCTCATCCATGCGGTAAACGATGGGGCAAAACCGGCAAGGAATCGTGCGGTCAAAGACCGCTTGGCTAAATCACTGTTCGCAATAATATTAGTAATACTGTTTTTGTTATTAATTTTTACGCCGATCCTGCCATATTCCCTTTTCGGCAATGGCTCCACCTTGCCGCCCTGATCGTAGTTCATGCGCTGGAGGCCGTAGCATATCCCCAGCAGGGGAAGGCCGCAGGTGTATATCTTCTGATCGGGGACGGCCCCTTCTTTTGTGTAGACCGATTCCGGGGAGCCGGAAAGGATGATGCCACGAACTTTATCGGGGCCCTTACCATTGCTGTTGAGAATTTCGTCACTGAGCGGTGTGTCGCCGGGGATGACTTCAGAGTAGACCCCCATGTCCCGGATGCGGCGGCCGATGAGCTGGGTGGTCTGGCTGCCGAAATCCAGAACGATTATTTTATCCATCTATTTCGTCCAGGGGCTTTTGCGGATGATGGTGGCCTTGCGGTCATAGCCCACGGAAACAATGTCGATGGGGGTCTCGCAGAACCGCTCGATGAACTCGATGTACTCCATGGCCTCCACGGGAAATTCTTCGTAGGTGAGGGCGTTGGCCAAAGATTTTTTCCAGCCGGGGAAGGAGCGCAGCACCGGCTCGGCGTTGTTGAGGTCCTCGATGGATGCGGGGAAGTTTTCCACGATCTTGCCGCCGATGCGGTAGGCGATGCAGGCCTTGATATCCGCCAGGGAGTCATACACGTCCAGGTGGGTCATCACCAGTGAATCAATGGAGTTGGTCAGGCAGGCGTAGCGCAGGGAAACCAAATCGAGGTAGCCGCAGCGCCGGGGCCGCCCGGTGGTGACCCCGTATTCCCGGCCCGTGTCCCGCACAAAGCGGCAGAGCTCGTCCTCGGAATCAGGATCGAATTCGCTGGGCAAGGGGCCGTTTCCCACACGGGTGGAATAGGCTTTGAAGACCCCCAAAACTTTGTCGATGGCACGGGGGCCGATACAGCCGCCCACCGCCGCCCCGGCGGCGCAGGACATGCCGCTTGAAACGTAGGGGTAGGTTCCCAGATCAAGATCGAGGAGTGTCCCCTGGGCGCCTTCAAAAAGAACCTGATAGTTTTTACGGTGCATCAAATAAGCAGAAAGGTCGATGGACATTGCCTGGAGCTTTTCAATGTAGGGTTCAAGGAAGTCCCGATCGCCCTTGTCAAGCTCGTCCAGTTTTTCCTTCCAGGAAAGGTCCGCGATGCGGATACCGTCCCGGTCGCTCTTCATGGAATAGGTGATCCCGATGCCCCGGCCGGTGGTGCCGATGGGCTTTTTCCGGGCGGCGTCCCGGTCCTTGTCAATCTGGATGTAACGGGGCAACACGATGTGGGCACGGTCGGAAATAAAGACCCGGCCGTCGGTGTCGATCCCCCGCTCATTCAGCATGGCGATTTCTTTGAAAAGGGCCACGGGGTCGATCACCATGCCGGCGCCCAGGATCACGATCTTGTCGGAATAAAAAACCCCTGAAGGGATCAGATGCAGGGCGTACTGTTCGCCGCCGATCACGATGGTGTGTCCCGCGTTAGCGCCCCCGGCATAACGGACGATTATCTGGGCCTCATTGGCCAGATAATCAACGATCTTCCCCTTCCCCTCATCACCCCACTGGGCGCCGATCACGACTACCTTCATCCGATACCTGCCTTGTTTTTACAGGATATACAAAAATCGCCCCTCATTCAATAGCGGCGGAAGGCAGGCATCAAGCCATGTCAAATATCTTCCCCGGATTCATAATATTTGCCGGGTCCAAAGCCCGCTTGACCGCCTTCATCATCTCAAGTTCTATCGGGTCGATAATATCTTTAAGGAATTTTTTACGCTTCAAACCAATCCCATGTTCCCCGCTGATCTTGCCTCCCAATGCGCCGGTGATGCGGTAGAGTTCTTCAAGGCACGCCTCTTCGGCACAAAGCCATTCTTCCTGGGAAGTCTCAGGGGCCTTGACCAGGGTTGCGTGGAGGTTTCCGTCTCCCGCATGGCCGTAACAGGGAATCTGCATCCGGTATTTTTTTCCCAGGGCTTCCAGTTCAGGAATGATCTTTGGGATATTGGCGATGGGGACGACGATGTCCTCGATGCTTTGCACGGGACAAAAAACCTTAAAGGCTTCGGCAATATTTCTGCGTACATTCCAGATGCGTTCAATGTTATTTTTATCCTCCGCCACATACACTTCCAAAGCACCCTGGGCTTCGCAGAGTTTGCCGATTTTCACGAGGTCCCTTTCGATCTGATCGGCATCGTTTCCGTCCAGCTCGATAAGCAGCATGGCTCCGGCGTTTTCGTAGGGGAGACTTTCGTTGAGATACTTGCAGGTGGTAATTACCGACAGGGCATCCATGAATTCAATGCTCGTAGGGGTAAGCCCCTGGGATAAAATAAGCGGCACCAGATCAATAGCATCTTTGGTATTTTTAAAGAGAACCAGCAGATCCGATTTTGCCCGAGGATTTCCGATAAGCCTGATGGTTGCTTTGGTAATAATCCCCAGGGTTCCCTCGGAACCGATGATCAGGGATTTCAGATCGTAGGCGCTGACATCCTTAACCAGTTTTCCCCCGAGATTGACGATGTCCCCCGTGGGGGTAACCAGCTCAATTCCCAGGATATACCTGCCGGTAACTCCGTACTTAACGGCCTTGCCGCCCCCGGCGTTCTCCGCAATATTGCCGCCGATAAAGCAGGTCTGGAGGCTCATGGGATAGCCCGCAAAAAAAAGACCCTCCGCCTGAACCGCCTGGGCAAGATCGTTTGTTACCATTCCGGCTTCAACCACAACAACCATGTTTTCCCTGTCTATCTCCAGCAGCCGGTTCATCCTTTCCAAAGATATACAGATACCGCCCTTGAGGGGAATGGCGCCCCCTGAAAGACCGGACCCCGCCCCCCGGGGGGTAATGGGGATCCCTTCCCGGTTTGCCAGTTTTACTACCGCCGCTATTTCTTCCGCGGTGGAAGGCAGTATTACTACGGCGGGCATGCTGCCGTACAGGGCGGCGTCGGTTTCATCATGGGAGTAGGCCTCCATTTTTTCTTCATTAAAGATGACCGCCCCTTCGCCCAATATGGCCTGTAATTCTTTTACCAGCTCCATTAATCACCCCCCTTCTTTTGCCTGATGATCTTGACAAGTTCCGGGACAACCTGGAAGGCATCACCCAGTATGGCAAAGTCGGCGATCTTGAGAAGGTTCGCCTCGGGGTCATTGTTGATGGCTACGATAGTTTCACTGGTCTTGATTCCTGCAAGGTGCTGAATTGCGCCGGAAATGCCGATGCCGATGTATACCTTGGGAGAAATGGTCTTACCGCTCAAACCAATCTGATGGGGATAACTGATCCAGCCCCGGTCAACCGCATCCCGGCTTGCGCCCACCACCGCTCCCAGGCTTTCCGCCAATTCTTTTATCAGGCGGAAATTTTCCTGTTTCTTTAAACCCCTTCCCCCGGCGACGACCACATCCGCCTCTTCAAGGTTTACAAAATCCGATCCTTCCTTTCTTAATCCCAGCACGCTTACCCTTTCATCTATCAGGGAATCTTTAAGCGCAATATTTTTGATGTCTCCGGTCCTGCGGGGGTCCGCATCCAAAGGCCGGGTTGACTTGGGCCGGATGGTCGCCATCTGGGGACGGTGATCGGGGGTTTTAATGGTTGCCATAATATTACCGCCGATGGCGGGCCGGGTCTGCAGCAGGTTTCCTGTTCCCTCTTCAATATCAAGGGCCGTACAATCCGCCGTGAGGCCGGTCCCCGCCAGCACCGCCGTGTAAGGCATCAGGGTTCTTCCTGAAGTGGTTGCCGCAGCCAAAACTATTTCAGGCTTATGTTCCCTGATGAGGTCAAGCAGTATTGCTGCGTAGGTCCCGCAGGTAAATTCCTTAAGCCGCTCATCCTGAACCGAATACACTTCATCGGCTCCCCGCAGGATAAGCTCCTGCATATCAACGGGGGAGACATTCCAGCCAATCAATACCGCGATAAGTTTTGTTCCGAGTTTATCCGCCAGGCTTCTTCCCCGGGCCAGAAGCTCAAAGGAAACATTTTTCAGCCCGCCGTTGTATTGTTCCGCCATGGTCCAGACATCACCCATCAGATCACCCCCCGGCTTTCGAGCAGGGAAGTCAAGGCTTCCAGGGCCTTTGTCATGTCGGCCTCGTTCCCCGCCGAATAGACAAGGGCGTTCCGTGAAACCTTGGGACTTTCTATCCGGGTAACCCTGGTAGGAGACCCCTTAAGCCCCAGACGGGACGGGTCTACATCCATGTTGAGGGAATCGAACACGGGGATTTCCGCTTCCATGGAAACTATCTTCCCCTTCAATGTGGGCAGCCGGGGCTGGGCGATTTCCTTGAGCACCGTCAGCAGGCAGGGGAGCGCGGCTTCTGTTTTTTGATACCCCTCTTCAATGAGGCGCTCAACGACAATCCGCCCCCCCTTGATCTGTTCTATCTTTGAAACATAACTCAACACCGGAATGCCCAGCCATGCCGCTATTCCCGGGCCGACCTGGGCGGTGTCCCCATCGGTGGCCCGCTCCCCGGTGATGATAAGATCGAAGCCCCCGATTTTTTTGATCCCCTGCGAAATGGTATAGGAAGTTGCCCAGGTATCGGCGCCGCCGAATGCGCGGTCTGATATAAGAACCCCATTATCGCAGCCCATGGCGATGGCTTCTTTCAGTACTTGCCGGGCCTGCAAGGGACCCATGGTGACAACATGGATGCTTCCCCCCTGTTCTTCCCGTATCCGCAGCGCCGTTTCCAGCGCGTAAAGATCCAGCGGATTGATAACACTTTCAACGCCCGTCCTGAGGATGGTCCCGGTCTCGCTGTCCATCTTCACATTGCTGCTTTCAGGAACCTGCTTAATCGGCACAATAATATTCATAACATTAAGACCTGGAATAGTTGGGCGCTTCCTGGGTGATGGTCACATCATGGGCGTGGCTTTCCTTAAGCCCCGCCGCAGTAATTCTGCAGAAATTCCGGTATGCCTTTAACTCGTTAATGGTTTTGCAGCCGCAGTAGCCCATCCCCTTGCGGAGCCCCGACACCAATTGGTGAAGATATTCGCGGAGTTCCCCCTTGTAGGGTACCCGGCCTTCAATGCCCTCGGGCACCGGGGTTTCGTCCTTGGAGATTTGATAGCGGTCCCCGCTGCCGTCGGCGATGGCGCCCATGCTGCCCATGCCACGGTAAGTCTTGTAAATCCTGCCGTCAAAGATGACCTCATGTCCCGGCGCTTCCCTGAGCCCGGCGAACAGATTTCCAATCATCACCGTGCTTGCCCCCGCGCCGATTGCCTTGGTCACATCCCCGGAAAATTTGATCCCCCCATCGGCGATGACGGGGATGCCCGACTTGGCGGCTTCCTCGGCGCAGTCCCAAACCGCGGTGAACTGGGGCACCCCGACACCTGCCACAACACGGGTGGTACAGATTGAACCGGGCCCAATGCCAACCTTGACCGCATCGGCCCCGGCTTCGATGAGCCTGCGGGTTCCTTCTTTTGAAGCCACGTTCCCGCCGATTACGGGGACATTGAATTTCGTCTTGATCCCCCGCACTGCGTCCATCACATTTTTTGAATCCCCGTGTGCGGTGTCCAGCACCACAAAATCTATTTTGGCATTTTGAAGAAGGGGCATGCGAACCAAATAATCCTGAGGAGAAACCGCCGCCCCCACGATAAGCCGTCCCTGTTTGTCCGTGGCGGCCTGGGGGAAGCTGGCGTTTTTTTCCATATCCTTTACGGTGATAAGTCCTGTCAGGCGGCCGTTGCTGTCAACCACGGGAAGTTTTTCGATCCGGTGCTTGCCGAATTTTTCGCGGGCACTGGAAACTGAAGGGGTTCCCTGCTCGGTCACAGGATCTTTGGTCATCACGTCCCGCACAGCAATACTGTCATCCTGACAGAACTTTAAATCCCGGCTGGTGATGATCCCCACCAGAATTCCTTCTTTGTTCAGCACGGGCATTCCGGAAAAATTGTAACGATCCCGAAGGGCCTTTACGTCTTTCACCAAAGCGTCATCGGTCACGGTGATCGGGGAATCAATAACCCAGTTGAGGTAACGCTTTACATTCCCTACCTGCCGGGCCTGCTCCTCCGGGCTGAGGTTCCGGTGGATTACCCCCGCGCCTCCTTCCAGTGCAATGGCGATGGCGAGCTTTTCCTCGGTAACCGTATCCATGGCCGCAGAAATAACCGGCACGTTCAGGTATACTCCGGTGCAGAGCATTGTTTTAACATCGCATTCCTTGGGGAGGATATCCGAGTAACCGGGCAGTAAAAGTACATCGTCGTAAGATAAAGCTTCGGTAAACATTAATTACTCCTTTTAAAACTAAAAAATACTAACCGCAAAGAACGCAAAGTTTTTTCCGCAAAGTTCGCAAAGAAGAAAAATCTCTCTGCGTTCTTTGCGTCTCCTTCGCGTCCTGGAACCTTCGGTTCCCTGCGTTTTATCTTCATTTCTTCTGCATTAATTCCCGGTACTTTACAGCAAGGGTCTTCGCCTTCTTCACCGCAAGCCCGTTGTACTGTTCCGGCTTTTCAAACCATGAAAGCGCATCAACAGCATTACTAACAATTCCAAGTTCCGCCATCTTTTTTCCGATGCGAGAAAGGACTTCGGGCTCCACTGAAAGGGCCGCAGCAAAACTAAGGTTTTCTTTTTCCGCTTTCAGCGTAATTTTTCTGATAACTTCGTGGGCATCGGAGACCCCGCTTTCCGCCAGCAGTATATATGCGGGTTCCGCCAAGATTCCGCCAGGAATCACACCGCCGCTGATACCGCCGGATGTGTCACCCCGCAGATTTTTTATCAACCGTTCACGATCCGCGCCGAGCCCTTCGATGACGCCGGACATGCGGCTTATGGCGAGGCAGAAACCGGCAACGTAATCGGCGATGAAGCGCTGGCTGGCGGAATTGGAAAGATCCCGCTGGTGTTCACTTATCTGGTCCATAAAGAAAGTCGTCACCCGGGGCATGAAGGCTTTCCAGAGACTTTTGACGTGTTCCGAATTCCAGGGGTTCCGCTTCTGGGGCATGGTAGAGGAGCCCACCTGATCCGCGGCGAAGCCTTCCCGCAGTTCACCGATTTCACTGCGCTGCAAATTGCGAAGGTCGTCGGCAAGGTTGGCGATAATTCCGAAGGCAACGTTGAATTCCAGCAGCAGCCGCAAAAGATATTCAGGCTCCACAAGCTGGGTGGAATGTTCGGAAGGCTCAAGGCCCAGCTCGGCAAGGTAGAGCCGCTCCAGTTCTTCCGGGTCCTTGACGATCATGCTGGTGGCGTTGTAGGCCCCCACCGCCCCGGCGAGCTTTCCCTTGAGCTGCTCCGCAAGGCGCTCAATTTCCAGGATCGATTTTCCCAGCCGGGAAACGTACTCCGCAATGGCAAAGCCCACGGTGATGGGCACCGCGTGCTGACCGTGTGTGCGGCCCACCTGCGGGGTTGCCGCCTCTTTTTCCGCAAAGTTGCAGAGGAGGATTTCCAGCTTTTTGAGCTGCGGCAGTACCACCTCACGGGTCACCCCCCGGATGCGGTAGGAAAGGCTGGTGTCCAGAATGTCCACACTGGTTGCCCCCAGATGCACCAGGGGGGCGGTTTCCACGGGGACCTTCCCTTTGATCACATTCACCAGGGCCCGGATATTGTGGCGGGTCTTTTCTTCCTCGGCATAGACCTCTGTGCTTTCCACTGCGGCGGCGGCCTTTTCAAGCTCGGCCTTGAGGGCCGGTGTCAGGCCGCCCCGGACGCTGAGGTGGGCGATCATCAGGGCAATCTCCGCCCTGACGCAGGCTGACACCGAAGCTTCCTCGGAGATCCAGGGGACCAGGGAATCAAAGAGGGCTTCTTCGGAGATTGAGTACCGGTGATCGATGGGGGAGATATTACGGAAAATATTACGGGATGTTATTGAGGCTTCCATGTTCAATACTGACACAAAGGTCGGCTAAATGTCAAGGTCTCATGAAAAATGTACCCCAAACATCAGACCTGCGGTTTGCCTCATTTAGAAAATGTACCCCAAATAAACGGGCTATTTTGTAAGGTGCAATCTTACGGAGGCCAAAATGGGGTTAACAATGAGCGAGAAGAAGGCACTGACCAAAGAAATCGGCGCACGGTATCGTCAAGCGGAGCGGAAAGAAAAGACCGCCATTCTTGACGAATTCATCAAAACGTCCGGCTATAATCGCAAATACGCCTCCCGAATGTTGAAGCAGCAGGGGCTGAAAAAACGGGTAAAAGCAGCCAAAAAGAAGCGGACCAGCAACCACCAGGGAAAGCTGGTCTACGGCCCGGATTTCGTAAACGTTTTACAGGGCATCTGGCAATTTTTCTGGTATAAATGCGGGAAATACCTTGCCCCGTTTATGCAAGAAACTATGCCCTATCTTGAGGCCAGCAAAGAACCGGACTTTCACCTCACTCCTGAAATCAAACAAAAACTGCTCAAAATCAGCCCCACAACTATCGACCGGAAGCTCAAGAATGAGCGGGCAAAACTGCGCATCAAGTTTTTGATAATGCGGCTCTTGCCGTGTTTTGTGGTAAAAACTGAACATGGTTGTTTCAAGATAGATTCGGACGGCTTCCATTACTTTAACTTCCTGATTATATCCATTCCGTTTCATTTTTTCTTCCCAATATTTCACTAATTTTTTTCCATAGCCCTTGTTTTGATATTCTTCGAGTATCAATAATAAATTCATAAATGGAATATTATCCCAAAACAGATTGTATCTAAGCAATCCAATAATTTTATTTTCTTCCTGGATAATATATATTTCTTTATCAACAATTTAATTATTCCTCCTTATCATGATTGCTTTCATTGTCTCCCAATTATTCATAAAATTATAAATTTCGTCTTTCTCATCTTCAGTACACCCAATTAATATTTTTATTTCAGAATCGTTTCTGTATAAATCTATATTACACAAAATTGCATCTACATTTTTCTTGATTTTTGCTCCAATGAAAACATCTATTCCTGCACCATCCATTGACTTTGTGTTCTTAATATACCCATAATCAGTTGGATATATTTTATCACAAAATTTAGGGTGACTTGAACCTTTAGGTCTATCAATTACTATTTCATTTTCCTTTAGTAATTTTTCCAGATATTCCCAAAACATATTATCATATTCCATCATAATCAATCTCCTCTAATAATATTATATACAATTTTCAAAAATGTCTAGGCCCAAATTGCACATAACTGTATCGTTCCATTATTGGCATTCAAATATTCAGCAATTATCCCTGCTGCCCATAATCCTGTCTTCGCTCTGACTTTTTTAGCATCCTCATCTGAAATCAAACAGACTTATATGTGTAGCATAATTGGGGGTTTGTATTGTGCTGGGATTATACATAACAATAACCATATCCGGTTTATTTTGTTTGATATAGGTTTTGACGCTACCGGTAAAATGCCGTATATCCAACACGTCAATATATTCTATTCCTAAACTTAAAAACAGATTAACGCAATTAACAAAAGAATCTTTTATTACAAGGATTCTTTTGTTGCCATGTAAGAAGTTGTTGCGTATGATAACATTTGGGACATTTCCGTATAAATATGCCCCATAGGGACTCAGATTATAATAATCCACTTCATTTATTTTGCTATAATCATAAAATATATCAAATGCACCTTCTGTATCAATATTCTTGGATGGGATTTTCAATGAAAAACTGGTATTAAATCGGGGATAAATCAAACCAATATCTTCAGGCGGTGTTTGTAACAAAGTAACTTTTTTGCCCAATGAGCCCAAAAACCAATCCGCATATACATCATACCGATATTGTTCCGGTTTAAATGCATCAAGATCGATATCAAATCCATTATTGGCATTCAGATACTGAGCAATTATCCCCGCTGCCCATAATCCCGTCTCCGCTTTCCAGTGATGATCGGTTTTGTAAAACAGGGTGTGATGATCACGGTTTTCCTGCCGGATATTTTCTCGTAAGTCAAGATAAGGAATGTGCCTTAACGACAGGGCTTTTAGTAACTCATCGGCATTTTCATTGGAGAAGTCGGATGCACCGATTATTTTATCTTCTTTGCTGATTTTATAAGGGCTCTGTACATAGAGAAAATCAATATCTAAATTTGCAAGAAAACCGTTAAATTCATATAATGCCGCCGCAGGCGTGGTTATACCATGTACATTTTGTTCTGATTGACCGGGCAGAATTTCTACTTTCTTAACAAGTTCGGCAAGCCAGCCGTCGCCCAAATCATAGACATCTCCGTTTAACAAATTCCATCCTATTAATTTTTCATACCGTACCGCGGATTTTACAAAATTCATGCGGTTTACTAAACTCTCCTTTGTATATTTTTCAATCTTTTCTTCAATGTCGGAAATTTTGGTTTTAGAAATAATAGATTTACTTATTTTAACCGTATCATTGTTTTGAAAGGGATATAATTTTGCCCAATTGATATTGTTTATGACGGGTTCTTCTGATACGAGCTGATCGAAGAATACGATTCGGGTAAACGCATTATTCATGTGCAGTATTTCTATCAGAACATTCCATGTAAAAAATCGTAAAAATATACTCGCCATAAAAAGCACCATAACGCCGATAAAACACCGGGTAACTATTTTCTTCATAGTGCGCCGTTCTCCTAAAAATTAAAGTAAATAAACGGATTATAGGTTGATTTAATACAAGCCAAGAGGGATAAGCCGAATATCACAATCAAGCCAAGGGATGATACCAATTGATATGCCCTCGGCTTGAGATTAAGCCTTTCCCTGCATAGCGGTACAATCGGTGTTGATAACACTATCCCTGCCAACAGTATCCATTTACCGTTTGTCCAGTACAGCCAAAATGTTTCATCTGCCAAACCGTTTGCGCCAAAGCCGAACATGGCGCTCAAATACCGTCCCGCAAGGGCCATGCTTTCCGCGCGGAACAGTACCCAGCCGATGATCACAAAGAACAGGGTGTATACGCGGGCGGGTACGCCCTTGGCAAATATGCCCAGCTTTTTCTCAAACCCCGTAAAGCGTTCGATGGCTAACAGCACAAAGAAAAACAGTCCCCAGGCGACAAAGGTCCAGTTTGCCCCGTGCCATATTCCGGTTAAAAGCCAGACGACAAACAAATTGCCCACCAGCCGTTTCTTCGATACCCGGCTTCCTCCAAGAGGAATATACACATAATCGCGAAACCAGGTACTTAATGAGATGTGCCACCGCCGCCAGAATTCACCGATTGATTTTGCGATATAGGGGTAATTGAAGTTTTCAAGAAAGTGAAAACCGAACATCCTCCCCAATCCGATGGCCATATCCGAATAGGCGGAGAAATCAAAAAATATCTGTAAGGTATAGGCGATAGCCCCAAGCCACGCCGATGCCGCCGATAAATTGCCGCCCGATATACTGTTTAATGCAAAAATTCTATCGGCGATAAACCCGGCGTAATTGGCAATGAGCATCTTCTTGCCCAGACCGACGACAAACCGCACGACCCCTTCGGTAAAATCCTCCGGCGTTTCAATGCGGCCGTCAATTTCACGGGCCACCGTTTCGTAGCGCACGATGGGACCGGCAATAAGCTGGGGAAACAGTGAAATATACAGGGCCGTATTGATCAGGCTTTTCTGCACCGGCGCTTTTTTGTGATATACGTCAAATATGTAGGACATTATCTGGAAGGTAAAAAATGATATACCGATGGGAAGGGCTATGTTGACAGAAAAACTATCATCCTTCAGCAGCAGGCCGATGTTCTTTACAACGAAAGATACATATTTATAAATGAACAGCAGCGCTATATCATACACAACCGCGATGATCATCCACCGTTTTCGTATTTTCGTTTCCCCGGCGGCGTCTATCAGAATTCCCAATAACCAGTTGACAACGATTGACAGGATCATTACGAACACAAAGACCGGCTCGCCCCATGCGTAGAATCCCAGGCTTGCCAGCAGCAGAAAACAGTTTTTAAATTTCCGGCCCTTCCATACCGGGTTATAGTAGCCGATTAAAACGACCGGAAGAAACAAAAACAGAAAGAGGGTTGATGAAAATACCATACATCAACGTCCCGTACCGGGCAGCCTTTTCCGCGTACCGTCGCCTTCAGCTTTTTCAGGGGGGATGGGCAGGGCTATGGAGCCTTGCAGTGAAAACAAAACCCGGGAAATGTTCCTGATCTGTTCCCTGCCGCCGTCACTCAAGCGTTCCATGCCGGCCCTCAGTTCCTGGAGCTTTTTTTCCTCTTTGGTCATTGTTTTAAAACTTTTCATAGGGAATATCGTATCAATACTATGAAAAGTCTGTCAATACTCCTAGAAATGATTCCTGCTTGCCCTGAAAGGTCAAGTATTATATGGTTAAAATGTATGCAGACTCAGAGAATTTCCCCAGAAGAAGACTCAATTAATCAAAGAATTGCCACCCTACGCCATACTCTGAACCTTACCCAAGCTGAATTCGCCCAAAAAATACTTATTTCCAATAGTTTCATGGCCGCTCTGGAATTGGGGCTGCGGAAAGTCAACGACCGGCTTATCAAGCTCATAAACACCACCTTTGGGGTCAACGAAGGGTGGCTGCGAACCGGGGAGGGGGAAATATTCCGGAAAGACATGACGCCGGACTACAAAATGGACGAAGTGGAGGAGATTTTTAAGAAACTAAACCCTTTTTTCCAGGATTTTATCCTCGATCAGCTGCGGAAACTCCTTGAATACGAGACAAAGGCAGGGGAAAAGAAGTAAATCACCCCTGGCTGAGCAGTTCCGCAAGTTTGGCTTCTTCCCCCGGCGACATGGCCCCTGGCAGGATCAGAGGTTCCTGGGGGCCGGGGGGCAGGAGGAAGCCATCGGCCAGAAAACGGCGAAACAGATCGGCGTAGGAGCCTGCGTCAAGAGAGGGGACCTGGGTTAAATAGATGCCTTGACGGCGCCATTTTTTTGCAGAGGCTTTGCCGGGGCCGCCGTACAGGACTTTGTTGAGTTTGGGAAAAACCGTGCTGTCCCGCTCCGGGATAGCGGCGATGAGGTCATAGACGCCCCGTGCCGCGGCGGCAAGGATCAGCGGGCTGATCATGTCCGAGGGCGGAAACTCAGGGGACAGGCTTTCTTCCATTACAAGAACCCGCGGGGAAAGGGACCAGGGGAGAATCGGAATCAGTAATGGAGAAAGCGCGGAGTCGGCGCCGGGAGCATCCAGAAACGGCCGCCAGAGGGAGAGGCCGGAAACGGTGCCTGACACCATTGCGGGGTCGGGAATTGGATCGCCGTCTTTCAGGGTGAAACCGGCGCTTTCCAGGGCGCGGTAAAGGGATGCGTCATCGGCGTAGATGCGGAAGATCCTATCCGGGAAAAGTTTGGAGAGGGCTTTGACAAGGCGCTTTTCCAGGGGATGGGGGAAGGGCGACATCAAGCCCCGGTTGGCGGTATTTTTCAGTTCCCGCAGCAGATTGGGCGGAGTATGGCCCAGGATGGCCCGGCCGCCGTGCTGCCAGAGGTCCACGAAGCGCCGCCCCCCCTCGGTATAGAGCCGGAATTCCCTGGCCCGGAGCACCGGGGGCAGGAGCCGCAGCAGATCAGTTTCGGTCATTCAATCATCCTTGGGACTTTAGTCCGAGCCGATTTTGGTAAACCGGCTCCCCTGGTGGAGGCTCAAAAAACGCAGTTCCTTGCCGGTCTCAAACTGAACCCGCACTACCGGCCCTTCCTCGCTGTCCCGCACATCCACCACCGCGCCGTAACCGTGGTCGTCATGGTAGAGCCGGTCGCCACGCTGCCAACCGCCGCCCTGACCGCCGCCGGAGCGGGCGCTGTTGTTTTGGCCGCTGTTACGGGACCGGGCTCCCGCCGGGATACCGTATCCGCTATGGCCGCCATAAGCGGCTCCGGCATAGCCTGCGCCGCCTGATCTGCCGCCGCTGCCCGATCCGGCTCCGAAACCGTAGGGCGCTTCCCCGATGATCCGCAGTACGCTTTTGTCGATCTCCCGCAGGAAGAGGCTGGGCTCTTCGGGCATGGTGCGGCCGAAGATGCGGCGCATGGCGCAGGAAGTGAGGTAAAGCTCGTCCATGGCGCGGGTGGCGCCAACGTAAAAGAGCCGCCGTTCCTCCTCAAGTTCCTCGTCCTGTTTGTCGTCACGGGGGAAGATGCCCTGCTCAATGCCGGTCATGATCACCCGGCGAAATTCCAGGCCCTTGGTGTTGTGGAAGGTGATCAGGGTGACGGCGTTGTCTTTGGCCTTGTCTTTGTTGGTGTCGTCTTCAAGGGAACGGTCAAGCTCGATGTGTTCAAGGAATTCCAGCAACCCGTCCATATTGGGCGCGTAAAGGCTTGCGGCGTTGGCCAGTTCCTGGAGGTTGTTGAGCCGCTGGTTCCCGGAAATTTCGTCATTAAGCTGATGATAATCGGCAATCCCCGAATCCTTGACCAGACGGACCACCAGCACCGAAAGCCCCTCCCCGGCGCGCAGTTCCTCCCGGTCCTTGGACTTGCGGGGCTGTTTCTTCGCAATCAATACCCCTTGCGCCGCTTCCTTTGATTTTGCTTCATCCTGATCGGCAAGGATCATCCGGCCTTCTTCAATCACCTTGAGGAAAGCCTCCACCCCGGCGCGGGCCTTGGCGGAAAGTTCCGGCAGTAATCCTTTCGCCCCCGCCTCCAGATCGCCGCCCAAAGACCCTTCCACAATACGGTCCACCGTGGCGGGGCCCACGCCGCGGGTGGGCTTGTTCACCACGCGGCGGAAGGCGATCTCGTCACGGGGGTTCACCAGAAAGGAAAGCAGGGCCAGAGCATCCTTTATCTCCTCCCTCTCGTAGAATTTGAGGGAGCCCACCACCCGGTAGGGGATGCCCCGGCGGAGGAATTCGGTCTCGAAACCCAGGGATTGGGCGTTGGTGCGGTAGAGGATGGCCCAGTCGGAGAAGGCGGCCTTCGGCTGCCCGGCTTTCGATTGTTCGGCGGCCTTATCCTTTCCGGCCGCCCCGGCGCCCGGCTTACCGGAAACGCCGCCTTTGCCGGGACCACCGCCCTTAACCGAGTTTTCAATCAGCTTGGCGCAGAAGCCGGCCTCTTCGTCCTGATTGGGGAGAAAGGCCAGCACCGGGGTTTTGCCGGGACCCCGCTCGGAACGGAGTTCCTTGCCCAGCCGGGATTCGTTGCGGGCCACCACCGAGGATGCGGCCCGGAGGATGGGCTCCGTGGACCGGTAGTTCCGCTCCAGCCGGATGATGTCGGTGCCGGGGAAGCGGTCGGGGAATTCCAGGATGTTCCGCACTTCCGCGCCCCGGAAGCGGTATATGGACTGGTCGTCATCGCCCACCACGCAGACGTAGGTTTCCGGCCCGCAGAGTTCCTTCAACAATTCAAACTGGGCGATGTTGGCGTCCTGATACTCGTCCACCATGATCACCCGGAAACGGTCCCGGAAGCGCCGGGCCACATCCGGCTGACTGCGGAGAATGTCCACGGGCTTTTTGATCAGGTCCCCGAAATCAACATTGCCGATCTGGGCGAGCCGTTCTTCGTAGCGGGTGTAAATTTGCCGGAACTGTTTGCGGTGATCGATAAGGTCCAGTTCAGGACTTTCAGGATCAAGAAAAAAATCCTTGGCCCGGGAAATGTTATGGGCAATCTGTTTCACCTCCGCCTTGGGAGTATCTTCCAGAAGGGTGCCAAGGAGGGCCACCATGTCGTCATCATCGTAGATCACAAAGGCGTTGCCGAGGCCGATAAGGGAGCCGTTCCGGCGGAGGAACCAGGCCCCAAAGGAGTGAAAGGTCCGCAGCATGGCGTCACCTGCCCGCTCGTCGATCAGCCGGGCCCGGTCGGCCATTTCCCGGGCCGCCTTGTTGGTAAAGGTCACCGCCAGAATCGATCGGGGGTCCACTCCTTGCTCCCGGATAAGCCAGGCGATCTTCGTGGTGATCACCCGGGTCTTCCCCGATCCCGCTCCGGCGAGAATCAGCAGGGGATGCACCGCATCCCCGGATTTCCCGGTATGCAGCACCGCCTCCCGCTGTTCCGGGTTGAGCATAGCGAGGTAGGGGGGGATGGGGGCGTCACCGCCAGAAGGCGCATCGGTCATAACTCATTATAAACGGAATTAATATCCAAAACCACCTGTCGGCGCCCCCACAGTGTGCTATGTTTAATTTGATATGAAAAAATTTCTTATTGCCCTGTTCATCATCATCCAGGCCACCGCGGTTTTCGGGGAAAGCCGGTACACCTTTGATCTGAAAAAAGATCTGATCCTGGGTTCGGCGTCCATCGGCATTTTTGCGGCCCCCTTCTTCATTGATAATCCGGCGGCGGCAGGTGATTTAAGAAAAAGCGATGTGAATGGTTTTGACCGCCCCTTCATGCTTCCATATAATAAGCCGTTGGATATTGCCAGCGATATTGGTCAATACACTCTTCTGGCTCTGCCCGTCCTATCGCTGATTGGAAATGTAAAGGATGGTAACGCCTGGGCGACCTACGGCATCATGTATGCGGAGGCTTTTCTTTTAACCTACGGGACAAAGGATATTTTTAAAAGCGCCATAAACAGATATCGCCCTTACTGTTATTTTGACGGAATTCCCGGGGATCAATCTTCCGAATATGCGAACAGTTTCCCATCGGGCCATACGGCCCTGGCCTTTATGTCCGCCGGGTTCTTAAGTTCCACCTTTTTAACGGAATACCCCGATTCCAAATGGCGCATCCCGGTGGTGAGTATCAGCTATACCCTGGCTGCGGGGGTTGCCGTGGGGCGTATTGCATCGGGCAGCCATTTTCTCACAGATGTTCTTGCCGGCGCCGCGATCGGTTCCCTCTACGGATACCTCATCCCGGCCCTGCATTTAAGGAAAAAGGCCGATGAACTTGTCACCATTACCCCAATCGTAAACGGCGTTATGGTATCCTTACTAATTCCAGATCGACCCCGGAGCGGGCGATGACCCTGCCCCGGAAAAAGGCGCCCGGCGTCAAATCACCGCCGCTAATAACCGTGGCGCCGTCCACCTCCGGGGCCTGACAGTAGAGCCGCCCCAGATAAAGGCCATCTTCTTCCGCCGTCTGCTCGAACTTTTCTTCTATCAATACATCAAGTTCCCTGCCTACAAAACGGTCCATCTGTTTTTCACTGATGCTGATCTGTTGTTCCTCGACAATACGTTTCCGTTCCGTTGCAAGCTTTTTAGGGACCCGGTTTTTCATGGAATAGGCGGGGGTGTCCTCCTCACGGGAATAAGCGAAACAGCCGGCCCAGTCCAGCCGGGCCTTGTCCTGAAAATCCAGCAGGGCCTGGAAATCCTCTTCGGTTTCGCCGGGAAAGCCCAAAAGAAAGGTTGTGCGCAGTACCGCGTCCGGCAGCCGGGAGCGGATTGTTTCAATCAGAGAGAGATAAGTGTCCGCGTTGCCCCGGCGGTTCATGGCCGCAAGAATTTTTTCGCTGCCATGCTGAAAGGGCAGGTCAAAATAGGGAAGAAACCGCTTGTCCCGTTCCATGATATCCAGAATGGGCAGGGGGAAATTGTCCGGGTGGATGTAGAGCAGCCGCACCCAAAAATCTCCCTCCAATGCGGATAAGGCTTCCAGTAGATCGGGAAGCAAGCTTCCTGGAAGCGAACTTCCTTGGAGTAAACTTTCGGCAGCCGCGCCGCCCCCTGCAAAATCCTTGCCGTAAGAGCCGATATCCTGGCCGATAAGGCAGAGTTCCCTAATGCCCCGGCCCAGCAGTTCCCGGCACTCGGAAAGCACATCGGGGATACTGCGGCTGCGGAGATTGCCCCGGATCAGGGGAATGGAGCAGAAGGTGCAGCGGTTGTTGCAGCCCTCGTTAATTTTGACATAGGCCGAACCGGGCAGGGACAATAGCGGACGCCGACCGGCAGTGCGGCCCGCCCCTGAATCCCCCTTCCCCGGCGCGTTCCGGATCGCCGCCGCATCCGCCTTCACGCCCAGGGCCCGCGCCGCCGCTTCAACAATGCCGCCAAGGTCCGCATTTCCGAAAAGCAAATCTGCCTCCGGGAGGGATTCGGCGAGTTCTTTGGCATAACGCTGGGCCAGGCAGCCGGCAAGGAGGATTTTTTTATCAGGATAACGTTTCCGCCAACCCAGGACCGCGTTGATGGATTCCTGTTTGGCGCTTTCGATGAATCCGCAGGAGTTGATGATGATAAGGTCTGCATCGCCGGGGTCTTCAGCGGAGGACCAGCCTGCCCCGCCAAGCAGGGCCATCATGGTTTCCGCATCAACCTGATTTTTTACGCAGCCAAAGGGATCAATAAAAAAACGCAAGGTTTATTGGGCAGTCTCAAGCCGCGACAGGACCAGCCGGTAACGGCCGTCATCATCCCGGACCCAGCGGATATCCGCCACAACCACTTCGCCGGCGCCGCCCAGTTCCATAGGGACCGTCCGGCCGCCGCCGATGACCTGCAATTTTGCCGCCTGGGCATTGGAAACCCAAATACGGACGCCGTTCTGGGCCTGGATGTCAAGAGCTTCCCCCCGCTGAAAATACCGTTCATTCCGGTCCCGTCGGTCCCGTTCAAAAAGAATTTCCCAACGGAACATGCAGTAACCCTGAAAATTGAATTGCAGGGTAAAAGGATAGGCGTTGGGGGAAGAAAAGATCGCCGTGGCGCCCGGCGCCGGGGCCGCAATGTCGGCGGGAAGGCTGGCAGCAACGTCGGAAGCCGCCGCGTCAGGAAGCGCCGGGACACTGCTGTTCAGCTCAAAGCGCAGTAAAGCCCCGGCAGTGCTGTCATTTTTGGCAAAATCCGTTGCGGAAATCCGCAGCTCGGCAATGCCGTCATTGTTGAGGTCAACGTTTACTTCCTGACTTAAATCCAGCATCACCGCGCCGCCGGGGGTGGTAATGGTTACCGCCTCCCCCAGGTTGGAAAGGGTGAGCTTGTATTGATCAGCGTCCAGGGGAACCAGAATCGAATCCCCCCGGTAAAAACGCCGTTCCAGGGCTTCGGCGCCCATGGTATATTCCGCCGCGGACCGGACCGGCGCGGCGGCGGCCTCTTTGACAGAAAGGTTTTTAAAAAGAAAGTACCCTCCCGTAGCAGCCCCAAGGACCGCCAGAGGAATCAGTATACTCAAAATGATTTTGAAATAGTTGGGCGGGGACCGCAGGAGCTGCTCCACCGGGACCGGCTGTTCCTGGATTTTCAGGGAGCGGTACAGGGAAAGCAGTTCAGCCACATCCAGGGCCAGATATTCCCCGTAGTTCCGCAAAAAACCCAGGAGATAGGGCTCCCCGGGGAAAACCGAAAAGTCTTCCAGTTCCAGGGCTTCAAGATAGCGGCCGGCAATATTGGTTTCCCGGCTCACCTGTTCATAGCTATACCCCTTCAATTCACGGGCGGCTTTCAGCTTATCTCCCAGGGATTCCACCATTTCCTCCTACACTCTAATCGGTATCCCGGAACAGAAAATTATTGATCAGATTTGCCGATGCGGGGGAATCGTAGATGAACCGCTGGGTTGGTATTCCCTGATTGGTCCTGATGTCCGAAAAATCAAACCGCACCAAACCTTCCGCAATAGTCCGCCCCTCAATACGGCGGATGAGCAGTGTATCGGGGTCCACGCTCAGGATCAGCTCCCGAAACCCCTCGGAAATGGAACGTCGGGTAAGCCGCAGCTTGACCACCCGCTCCCTTGAGCCCTCATCCAGGGGAATCGGCTCCGGCCCGGTCACAAAACTGGGGATGTAGTTCCGCCTGAGCAGGGTAAGCCCCTGGGCCGTTGCCAGTCCGGCCGTATTCGCAGCCGACCCCGGCCGCCTGCTGGCCGCAATGTCCTGATTCAGCACCGCCCGGTATTCCGGGAGGTATATGGTCAGCAGTTCGCCGTTAAACACAATAACCTGTTCCGCCGGCCGGGTAAAATCGATCCGCAAAAACGAAGGCGCCAGATGGCTTACGGCCCCGGACATATCGGTATTCCCGGACCGGATCGCCAGCCGCGCTTCATAGTCCTTAATCCCGCCGTAACGCTCCGAAACCGTCTCCAGGTAGCGCTCGGCGGTGACAATTTCCTGCCCATATATGAAAAAACACCCAATAATCAAAAGAAAGGCTGCGAAAATCCCACGTTTCATCGTCTTTTTATACTACCGAATGAGGGCAAGGAAGACAAGCCCCAGGGTTCCGGCATTTACTTTCAGGTTCCGGGAAATTAGGGGGATTTGAAGATATTTAACCACGGACCACACAAGAACCCGCTTTCGCGGGGGAGGGCACGGACTTTTACTTTGACTTCTCCGCCCTTTCGGACGGGCTTTTTTCGCCCCACCCCATAAAAAAGCCCGGCTTATTGTTCGGACCAGTAGGTCCGCTAAGCCGGGCTCCCGTTACCTGTACGCGATTAAGCGGTCAGGTACCGTTTTAGTCGATTGTTACCAAGGCGGACTCTTTAACCGTTTGCCAAAGGGAATATATGTCGTAGACCGGTTTACTTGCTGTTGGATTGTATGCGGAGGTAATTTTTGCTCGGTAAGCATACTTTTCCCCCGTAGAACCCCCACTAACTGCATGAACAGCATTTGAGGAGTTATCTATATTTGACAAATTGGGGCTAAAGTCACCATAAAAATCACCACCCCAACTGGATTTTTCCACTTGGACGTAGTAAACGAGGGTCGTCGATACTGCGTTGATGGTAAGGTTGACTTGGGTATTGTCATCGCGATTTGCCGCAGAAAACGTCAGCGGGGTGTCGGTAAAGGTAATGGGTTCTGCCCAGACAATGCCAGAATAGTCCGGAGCTGAGGCGTTATTCCTTTGAGAAACAGTCCGTACCCCGAACTTGTAAGCACCGGGAGCCTTGATATAACTGGCTATGTGGCCTGAGCTAATACGGAAAGAAAACTTGTCGAAGTTATCATTCGCACTCGCTTTCCCGTCAGCTTCCGCAAATGTTTCATCATTATCCAGCCACCAGTTGGGCGCTACCGTGGTTTTCTTACCATCCTGTCCGATAACCACTTCATAACCCACATTTTCATCAGCCGCATCGATGCTCAGGATAAAATAATGTTTATCCGTGGTCGGAGTGATGGTCACTTTGTCAACTTTCGACACGCTTCCATTATCAATACCGACTGCCCCATTAACCGTTTGCTCGCACCCGGTCAACACAAATCCGAACGCCAGTACAAGCACTAGCATTCCCAAGAAAACTTTCGAGTTCTTCATTTAAAGAACCTCCTGAGAAAAAATTTGAGCCAGACATAATGCCCAGCAAGAAGCACAAAAGAAAAGGGATACCAGGGCAGCGGGGAGCATCCGCATACGCTCCATCCGCCACTGCTGCAGGTATTTGTGATGCACCACCCGGCGGTATTCAAATTCCGGCCTGCCGAAGTTCAGGATAAGGCCCAGGGGAATCCCGGCACCGTTCATGCGCCGCCAGAAATCGCGGGAGACGCCGAGGGTTATTTCCCACTGGTAGAGCACAACCCGGACCAGCACTTTGCGGTTGAGGAAGGTAAAATCAGCTTTGATAAAGTCCTGGGGACCATCTTGAGGATCATCGTAGAAGGCCCCCGCAATACACGGCAGGATTACGTCCTGTTCGCAGCCGTAGCGGCCGTTGCTGTACTGCGCGGCCAAGGCGGCCGCATAGCGCTTACGCCGGTAGTCGGGGCCGAGCTCGGCATGGATATTTTGGGCTGTTCGGTAGATTTCGCGGAGGATGTCACGGACATGGAGCGTACCCAAGGGCGCGTTCCGCTCACTCGATTTTAGTAAGTATTCTTCACTTGCTGCACGGGGGGGGGG
>BOAU01000029.1 GCA_026002025.1 Spirochaetia bacterium
TTAACGGACGGTGATTACTGGTAAGTTTGGTTAGAGCTTTTATTTCCATCATTTTTGTCCGTGTTGTCCGTGAGGTCTGTGGTTAAATTTGGAATTCCTGAGCGCTTATATTGAAGTTTTTTGCCGCTTCGGTCATTTCCACTGCACGGCCTGAACGGAGGTAGTAGAGCCATATCCGGCAGGGTTTACCCATTAGTTCTGACGCGGCCCGGTAATAAAAGGCCATCTGCGGAACATGCTCCGCAGGATTTTCACTGGAGTCGGTTTTGAAATCAACCACGTGGACCGAGTCATCATCGGCAAATAAGAGGTCGATAGTACCGTTGATGAATACATCTTTTCCCGCGGAATTTTTGATAAGGCTCCTGAACTGGTATTCACTTTTGCGAATCTTCGCGGCTTCCGCGGCCCTTCCCAAAGGTGATTGCAGAAACCGCTCCGCCAGTTTTTTCCCGGCAGCAAGCAATGTGTCCACTTCCGCAAGCGAGAGATGCCCCCCAAGCCGGGGCGGGATAAGGGCATCCCTTTTGTTCAGCAGGGCTTCAACACAGGCGTGGGCGATGGTGCCGAAATCCGCAGGACTGAAGGATTCTTCTTTTTGAAGGAAACGTTTAAGGATGAGGTCAACCTTTTCAAAAACCTCAGGGGATGTTGCGCCTGAAAATTCTCCTGAGGTTTTAAAATCCCCGGCGCCATTCGCCTGGATGTTTTCCTTAAATGAAGTCGGCGTCCTGTGATCGTTGATTATTTCCGCCGTAGTAATACTGTTTGCCCTTTTGTAAAAGGGTTCGGTATCGGCGAGAAATTTGAGGCGCCCCCTGCCGTTATTGGGATAAACCGTTTCCTGACGCAATCCATTCCCCCCGTGCTGTTCCCGGCTTTTGATGCGTTCTTCCGTATATACGGGGATACTTTCCAGATTCAGGAATGAAGGGAATTCGGATTGGTCAGCCGCGTCCCCACCGGTGATGCGGTCCGCCACGGTGGGGAGGAGCAGTCCGAAGAAGGTGTCGTTATCGAGGATGGCGTCGCCGTTTATCATTTCCATCACTTCTTTGGCCTCTTTCTTTGCGTTTACCGCAATTTTGAGCCGCTCCGCCAAATTGCCCCTGTCCTCGTTGTCCTTACCAAAGGAAAGGCAGCCGCTTATGCAGAGTTCTTTTTCCGCACGGGTCATGGCCACGTAGAGGAGCCGCCGCAGTTCCGCCGTCTGTTTCCGCTTTTCTTCAATGCGGCCCTGCTCGTAAAAGAAATTGCGTTTCACATCGTCCATGCCGGAACATTCCGGGGGCAGGGGCGGATTGAAGGACAGGCCCCCCGTGTCGGATGCGTACACTTCCGCATCATTACCGTTGTTCCTGCCGTGCTTCCCGCAGCAGCACAGGAATACTACGGGGAACTCAAGGCCCTTGCTTTTGTGGATGGTCATAAGCCGCACCGCCCCGGATCGTTCCAGGGGTATATCCATATCCTCAAGCCGTTCCCCGCTTTCCTGCAATGAGCGGAGCCTGTCGGTAAATCCCGCAAGGCTCATGGTTTCCTCATCCGCCTTGACCGCAAGGTTAAAAAGATAATCGTATAATTCACGGTAAACCGCGGTCTGGGAATTCCATTCGGTTTCGTAGCGGTAGCCTTCGGTATACCAGAGCTGGCTGACAAGATCGCTGATGCTTGACTGGGCCGCTTTTTCACAGAGCCTTTGGTAGAGTTTGCCGCCCTGCACAAACAGGGAACGGTCTTCTTCACCAAGCAAAGGGATGACCGCCTCAGAAAAAGGCTGAGGGGCTTCACCGGTCTCGGATTTTGCCTGATGGTACTGCGCCAGACAAAGGGCAAGGCCCCTCATCGAAAGACCTACAAAGGGGGATCGCAGCATTACTGCGTAGGCCTCGGTATCAAGGGGGTAGGCGATCAGCCTGAGCGCGGCAAGCATATCGTTCACCGGGCCGTCGGAAAAAAATCCGCTGATCCCTTCGCTGGTGTATGGAATATTGAGGAGCCGCAGGTGTTTTTCAAAAACTTTTTGCGGGCCGTGGGCGCGGAACAGGATGGCTATGTCATCGGGGCTGTATTTTCCTTCCCCGAGAATTTCCCTGATCCGTTCCGCCGCAAAGATCGCCTCATTCTCATCGGAATGAAGCTGCTCATCATCCCCATCTTCATTGTCATCCGCGGCCTCTGCTCCTTTGTCGAGAATACAGATGCTGATTTTCCCCGGTTCTTCCCTACCTGCGCGCAGCGGTGTGTATATTGCTTCATAGGGCGGCAGGGGAATGCCGTTGTTTTTTTCGGAGGAATCAGCGGTTTGATTAACCGCTTCGTTCTGCGGCGATTCGGGGACAAAAACCGCATCGTAAAGGCCCAGGGGCTTTTCCCCGGCGGGATCGAATTCGCTGCCGCCGAAGAGCGCGTTGAATGCGCCGATAAGGGCCGGGGAAGATCGGTAGTTCGTGGAAAGGGGCAAAGCGGCGGCATTAAGTTCTTCCTGCAGCCTGCGGAACACCGACACATCGGCACCACGGAAACGGTAGATAGACTGTTTTTCGTCTCCCACAAAAAAAAGTTTTCCCGGAGAGATATCCGCCGCCCTCGGTACAGACCTTTCTTTTCGATCGGATTTTTCCGCCAGCAGAAAAAGCAGATCCTTTTGCAGCGCGTTATTATCCTGGAATTCATCTATCATGATGGCCCTAAAGGCTGTCTTTTCATTGTCCCGTATATCGGTATGATTGATGAGGATGCTGCGGGCAAGGCGGGCCACATCGGTAAAGGTCAGGGCCCCTTCGGCGCGTTTTTTGTCCAGGTATATTTTTTGAAAATCATTTAACAGGGACATGAGGGATAAAACGATCCCGGCCTGCATGGAAAAAACTGCCAGGGACGAAAAGGTCCCAAAGAGGCTGCGGATGTCCCGTATCATATCCTTTGCGCTTTGTACCGTTTTCTTGCCGCCCTGCAAACTGACCGCCTTGAGCCGGTATATATATTCCAAATTTTGAAATAATGTTTTTTGAATAGGGGCCTTTTCCGCATTATCAATACATTCAGTGTCAGGTAATAGAAGAAGTGAATCAAAGTAGGAACGGAGTTCCGTTTCTTTGGGGAATTGTATCTTACCGGTTTTAAATGGTTTCAGCAGAGGCTTAAGCGTATTCAGGAATTTGTCTTCCTCTTCATAATCAGAAATGAACTGGACAAGTTCCTGTAGTTTTGCTGTGATAAGGCCGGTTGCCTTTGTCCATTCGCCGCAGACAAGAACAAACTGTTTTTTGATATCCGCGATAAAATCAGGCGGTTCATCAATATGACTGTAACGGGAAACCGTGGCGGCAAAGATATCCTCTGCAAGTTTGGCCGGACCTTTTCTGCGGTATAATTTCCGGATCGCAGGATGATGCCGCCGGGCAATGAGGAAGGGGAGCGCTTCTTCTTCGGCAATACCTTGACACCGTTCCTCGTCAACCGCAAAATCGGGTCGTATCCCGTAACGGGAAGAGGCCTGTTTGACAATGGAAGCGCTGTAGGAATCAAGGGTTTGTATCCGGGCATGAAAGAAATCATTAACCGCATCCCGGGCGCGCTTTTGTTTTATTCCCTTTTCATTAACCGCTATGTAAGACAGGGTGCTGTAGATGCGCTGGTACATTTCTGCGGCGGCTTTCCGGGTAAAGGTGAGGGTGAGTATCTGATCTACCTGATAATTTTTTTCGGTTACGAGGTACGCATAGCGGCTTGCGAGTACCGATGTCTTCCCCGAGCCTGCCCCGGCTGCAACCACCGCGTTTTCTTCGCAATAAACGGCTTTCTGCTGTTCTTCGTTGAGTTGTATCAGCGGCTTGTCATCCATTGGCGTACTCCTGTTTTTGCAAATGCCCTTCCCGATCTACGGTGTAGATGGTCCGGCACACGGTGTAATATACGCAGGCCGCGCATTTTTTGTCACTGGTACTAATGGTGGTAAAATTGCCGCTTTGTATTTCCTGGGCATATCGGGCAGTTTTTTCATTAAACTCATTCATGATCAAATCGAATGGCGATATATCGTCATTTGTAGCATTACTGTCGGCCCGCATGATCCGGTCTTTTTCACGGTAAGGTGTTTTTTTCCCGCTCACCGCATCCTGTATCACGCCGAATATCACGGTCGGCTTTACATGAAGGATGCTGAAAAAGAGCGCTCCCTGCACCTTGCCGCCGCCGTTGTTTTCCGCCAGAGTGAGGTACATCGGCAGCTGGAAATTTTCAAGCCCCGTTTCCCCATTGCCGATGCAGGGTTTACGCTTAGGGGCGGCGCCCAGTTTGAAATCAACGATGACGCTTACCGGATCTTTTGCATTACCGGCGGGATCTTCCAGAATGCAGTCAATAATCCCTGTGATGCAGTAATCCTGATCCGGAGCATCCCAGGTGCATTTCTTTTCGGTGCCGATAATCCGGTAATTTGCAAAGTAACGTAAAAAAGCAATCAAAAAAACTCTGATCTGCTCCTGTACCGCCCCCTGCTGTTCCCGCAGCAGCCGCAGGGTCAGTGCGCTTAGATCATAGGTTTCCCCTGACAGCCTGGGAAGCAAGGCGAATGTTTCAGTAACACTGTTATTAAGAAAATGTTGATATGATTCTGAAAGCATTTCATCTTTTTGTAATGAGAGAAGGCCCCCCTCTTCCTGTATGATGGTGCTGAAAAAATGTTCCAGCACCGCGTGATACAGGGAACCTAAAATGTTGTCCGCCATTAAAGTGGTTTCCATGCGCACATCTTCCAGTTTAAGGATGTTGCGGAAAAGCCATTCCATGGCGCACCGGTAATAGGGCTCCATGCCGGAAGCGGATACCCGTATCTTGCCGGAATCGGTGCTGCGGAAGCGTTTCTGTATCAGTTCTATCAACAGGGGATCTGCGATGCTGTTATTCCTGTTGCTTTTGTCATTATGCCGCCGCCCGGCCCATTCGGTAAAACTTTCTTTCTGCAATGAATGAAGATTCTGCGGAAAGCCCGCCCCGGCATTGCCTGATTGCAGGCCCTGAAAAAAGTTATGCTCCTCCTGGTAAGCGTCATGGGCAAAGGATGTTGTATCGGTTTCCCCGTAACGGAGACGAGGCTTTTCAGTGACATTAAGCCTGCTGTGGGGAATGGCGTAACCGGAAAAGGATTGCTGGCTGCAAAAAAAGGCAGCCGGTTTTTCGGAGTTGAGTTTATGCAGGTTGATGAATGCCTCAGACGCATCCTGATCACGAATATCAAGTTTATCACGTTTGCTGCGGGGCAGAAAGGCAAGCCGGGAAAAAACCGCCGTAAGGTTATCCTGGGCTGCGCCCAGAACAATGTGACAGGCAAAGGGCGCGGGCGCCGCGGTGCGGTAGGGGAGGATTGAAACCCCGGAAGATGCTTTCTGGGGAAGGTAGGTTTTTTCCTGCAGATGTTCCACAAAGAATGTGTACGGATCGGGAGCTTTGGCATCGGGAAATGATTTTTCAATTTCGATTAAGAGGAGCAGTTCCGACACACAGCGGGAAAGGATCATGTCAGACTCGGGAAGGCATTCATCCATGTTGAGAAAATGCCCCCGGAAGACAAAATACTGTCTGCGGATTTCTTCAAAGGAACCGGCGCGGCATATATTGCCGATATCTTTTTTCAGGGTGCGGTACAGGGCATGGGCCCGTTCTTCCCGGCTCCCCGCAGGGGCGCTGAACGCGTCTTCCCACACATCAATGTTTTTATCATCAGATTCAGTTCCATCAACTTCTTTCCATGAACAGATGCAGTTATTTTTGATCCCGAAATCAATGAGCTGATCGATCGCGGCCCGGTCCTTCCAGGGGAGGTGGCTGTTGAGCAAAAGATTTGCCACGGCGTCAAAGGAAAAGCCTTGGGAAAAACAGTTTGACAGGGCCGGAAAAAACTGACCCGCAGGCCAGGACGCCAATGGTTTTCCCTCACGGTGAACCGCCGGAATGTTCCGGTTGGCAAATTCCCGGAGCAGGTAGGGCTCGTAGTTTTCCTCATCGGGAACGCTCACCGCAATGGCGTCCCAACTTAGCTGCTCATGCTCAACCAGTGCGCGGATGTAGAGGGCCGCTTCGGTAATTTCGCTGCGGGCATTGGTGTAGAAAAAAGTTTTGTGCGGCTTTTCCGCAGCGCCGGTTTCCGCCAGCCGCACGATGGTAACATGTTCCGCGTTTTCAAGGAGTGCTTCGTATTCGGCAAAGTCAGTTAATGATTCTGAAAAAAAGATGAAACATTCTTTGTTGTTATCATCAAAGGGCGGCTTCTCCCAGGCCGGTTCAAAAAGACCGTGGCTGTCAAGAAACTGCTGATACCGCAGCGCCAGGGTGCAGAGGTCCCGATCATCGTTATCAAAGTTATTACCGGCGATAGCCCCTGCGGTATCAGCGATAGTAATGGAAGAAACCGGCCTGCCCGTTGATTTCTCAAACCATGATCCAAGCTGGGAAAGCACTCCGGTGAGCCACGGCACAAAGGAGGAGGCGGTGTGGGCGTATTCGGGGGGAACAAGGGAAATGAACAGGGGCGTATCACCTGATTTGCAAAGCGCCGCGTTTTCTTCTATCAGGCGGCTCACAAAGATTTTCCGTAAAAGGGATGGCACACTTTTTTTGTCCTGCATCCGGGACCGGATGGATTCCTGTTTGAAGGTATCCCAGGCCATGAACTGCTCCATCGCAATCGTCCCGCCGTTCTGTAAGTTCAGGAGCCGGTCCGCCCAAAGGTCAGCCGCAATTCCCGTGGGGAACACAAAAAGTGCGTGGGGATTTTTGCTTTTTTCCAGGAGCAGATCTTCGATGGGGTTAGTGTTCATAAGGACTCCGAAAACAGTATATGCGCCGAAGGGTTCTCCCGCAAGCGCCAGCCGGATCAGCAATTCCAAATTTAACCACGGACCTCACGGACAGCACGGACAAAGACGATAGAAATAGAGAAGGATCGTCCGTTGATCTGTCAGTGAGGGTCCGTGTGGTCAGTGGTTTATTCCTGCGCCTGATTGGGATGCCCTTGTCAGATTTCTCTATTCATCATAAGATATCACAAGAGGCTATAATGAGTGCAGCAAACCGGGGCGATCCCGCATACTGGATAAACAAGCTGGACCTCAAGCCCCACAACGAAGGGGGCTGGTACCGGGAAACCTGGCTTTCCGATCAGGTGATCCCCGCCGACAGTCTGCCCCCGGACTACGGCGAGAGCCGCCGCGCAAGCAGCCTGATCTATTATCTGCTCCAGGGGGAAGAAGTTTCCCGCTGGCACAAGGTCCGTTCAGCGGAAATCTGGCTCTGGCATGCGGGCGGCCTTTTGGAACTCAGCCTGGGGGGCAGGGGAGTGCGGCCCGTTTTTGAAACAACAGAGCTTTTGGGGGATGACCCTGATCAAGACGCGTTTTTCCAGCGGGTAGTAGGCGCCGGGGTGTGGCAGTCCGCAAAAATTCGGGAAGGGGCCTTTGTGCTGGTGTCCTGCGCCGTGTCCCCTGCGTTTCACTGGAAGGATTTTACAATATAATGAAATCAAATATACAGCCATATGAATTTAATGAAATAATAAATTCTCTGGATAAAAATGAAAAGAAACGTGTAAATAAATTACACGAACAGGCGATTTATTTAGGATATGTACCAAAAATATCGTTATTGGGGGAAAAACCCGGTGATTGGAAGTGTGAATATAAAAAAAAGAAGGACGTATTATATATATTAAGAATAACAAATGATCAATGGTCTGTTAGGTGTAAACTATTCAATTTGGCAAAATATAATGATGTTTTAAGTAAATGTAATAAACATCTTATAGAAACATTATTAAAAAATTCAGGAAATTGTGGACACCATGGCGGCGGCTGTAAAGGGCCGATTGAGTTTTCAATAGATGGTAAAACATATTTAAGATGCAGACATTCTTTTATGTTTACAGATTTACTTGATGAAGATGTTGATAATATAAGAGATTTACTTGAGTGTGAAAATAGCTATTATAATGGTCAAAACATATCAAATTAGGAGGATAGACACATGCTGTCAAGTGAATTCAAAGTCAACGCAGCGCTCAGCGAGACCGCCGACGCATTCGACCCGCAGCTGCCCCTCGGCGGCCCAATGCAAGGCAATAAGAGTGTACCCGCAGGGATCGAGCTAATCCACGGCGGCAAGGCAATTTTACGGTTCAACGCTCCGAACGCAAAATCGGTCATCGTACATATCGGTACCTTGGGAGGACCTGTCACGGAGATGCAGAAGGGCGGGGACGGCGTATGGTCGGCGACGCTCAATGTCGAGCAGGCCCGGGCAGCCGGTTCCGCACCATATACCACGCTGTTCTACGAAGTTGACGGCACTTACGCGCTGAACCCCATGTCGCCGATTGGCTGGAGCCACGCGCACCCGATTAACATCATCGACTTTCCATTGGACGACACGGACTACTACCTCGCGCAGGATGTGCCGCATGGTACGGTTGCGAGGGAGTATTACTATTCCAGGACCTGCGGCTGCCTGAAAAGCTGTTTAGTGTATACTCCGCCCGGCTACAGCAAGGGCAGGTACGAGAAGCTCCCGGTGCTTTATCTGCAGCACGGTTACGGTGAGAATGAAACGAGCTGGGTTCACCTCGGCAAAACAAACTGGATTATGGACAATCTGCTTGCCGCAGGCAAAGTAACGCCCTGTATTATCGTGATGAATAACGGCATGGTTCAGACAGAGCAAGAGAAGGGATCCCGGGACTGGGACGCTCTGTCCATTGAGGGCCTGCTGCTCGACGACTGCATACCCTTTATTGAGGCAAATTACCGCGCTGCAACAGACAAGTGGAATCGCGCAATGGCAGGTCTGTCGATGGGTTCGATGCAGACAAGCGTCGTTACGCTCAAACACCCGGAATCCTTCGGTTATGCGGGAGTTTTCAGCGGCTTTTTGGGAGCATTGGGACCGCTCGGCGGCTTGAACGAGCATTTAAAAGCGCTCGACGATAAGGCGAAACTCAATTCCGACTACAGGCTGTTTTTCCGCTGTGTCGGAGATACGGATTTTCTGATCGAGCGTTTTCAGGACGAGAGCAAGATGCTTGCGGAGAAGGGGCTTGCGCCTGACACCGGTTGGGCGGTTCATAAGGAAGTCATCTACTCAGGCGGTCATGACTGGAACGTCTGGCGGCCGTGCCTGCGGGACTTCCTGTCGCTGATATTCAAATAAAGAATGCCGGCTGTAATTCTTGTTTGCTGGGCGGCATTGAGGAGGAAACATGCTTAAAGGACGGTCCCTGATAGAACCGGGGAACTTCACGATTGAGGAGATGGACGCCCTCTTCGCTCTGGCGGAGCGGATTGAGGATGAGCCGGCTTACCTGCGGGAAAGCTGCCGGGGACGGCTTTTGGCAACCCTCTTTTTTGAACCCAGCACCCGGACCCGCCTGAGTTTCGAGGCGGCCATGCAGCGGCTCGGGGGGAGCTGCCTGGGCTTTGCGGACCCCGGTTCCAGTTCCGCATCCAAGGGTGAGAGTCTGGCGGACACCATACGCATGGCCGCAAGTTACGCCGATGCCATTGTCATGCGGAACCCCAAGGAAGGGGCGGCCCTGCTGGCATCCCGGTATTCCCCGGTGCCGGTGATCAATGCCGGGGACGGCGGCCACCACCACCCCACCCAAACCCTGACGGACCTGCTCACCATTAAGCGCCTGCGGGGCAAGAGCGGGGACAAAAGTCTCCGGGACAGTGTAAAGGGCCTTACCGTGGGCTTCTGCGGAGATCTGAAATTCGGCCGCACGGTCCATTCGCTGGCAAAGGCCCTGGCCCGCTACGAAGGAGTCAAGCTGGTTTTTGTTTCCCCCCCGGAACTCCAGGTTCCCGAATACATCACCCGGCTTTTGCAGCGGGAAAAAATTGAGCACCTTGAAACCGCGAGCCTTGAAGAGGTGATGCCGAATCTGGATGTGCTTTACATGACCCGTGTCCAGCGGGAGCGCTTCTTCAACGAGGAAGATTACATCAGGCTGAAGGATACCTACGTGCTCAACCTGGAAAAAATGGAGACCGCGAAACATGAGCTCATCATCCTCCATCCCCTTCCGCGGGTAAACGAGATCGCGATCGAAGTGGACGCCGACCCGCGGGCCGCCTATTTCAAACAGGCAAAATACGGCATGTATGTCAGAATGGCCCTGCTTGCCTCAATTTTAGGAGTGGTATAAATAAGCGCAGCTTATTTTTCCGATTAACGGAAATAAAGAGAGGTGTATAATGCTTAACATAGATGAAATAAAAAACGGTCTCGTAATCGATCACATCAAGGCTGGGCAGGGTATCAAAATTTTTAACTGGCTCGGCCTTGACAAGACCCCCCACAATGTGGCCTTTGTGGTGAACGCCAACTCAAAACGGATGGGCCGCAAGGACATCATCAAAATCGACAACACCATTACTATCAATTTTGATATCCTGGGCCTTATCGATCCAAACATCACGGTGAACGTTATCGAGAATGAAAAGATCACCCGGAAGATCAAACTCAAGCTCCCGGAAAAAGTGGAGAACATTCTGCTCTGCAAAAATCCCCGGTGCATCACCTCCACGGAAAAATACATCCCCCACATTTTTCACCTGGAGAATCCCGAACTGCGGACCTACCACTGCGAATACTGCGACGAGATACGGTCGGCGGGGGACTTTATTCATAACTGACCGAGGAGCCGCATTATGAAGATCACCAATATGACCCTATTCAAAGTCCCTCCCCGCTGGCTCTTCCTCAAGGTTGAAACCGATGAGGGAATTACCGGATGGGGTGAGCCGGTTATCGAAGGCCGGGCGGACACGGTCCGTACCGCGGTGGAGGAATTCAGGGGCTACCTTATCGGCAAGGACCCCATGACCATTGAAGACCACTGGCAGGTGATGTACCGCACCGGGTTCTACCGGGGCGGCCCCGAAGTGATGAGCGCCATCGCCGGGATCGACGAGGCCCTCTGGGACATCAAGGGCAAATTTTACCACGCCCCCATTTACGATCTCATAGGCGGCAGATGCCGGGACAGACTCAAGGTCTACCGCTGGATAGGGGGCGACCGGCCATCGGACATTGCCAACGCGGCCAAAGAGGCCAGGGGGCAGGGCTATTCCGCCGTCAAGATGAACGGAACCGAGGAGATGCACTACATCGACAACTTCTCGAAGATAAAGGCGGTCTGCGACCGGGTGGCCGCAATTCGGGATGCCTGCGGGCCGGATTTTGACATTGCAGTGGATTTCCACGGGCGGGTTCACAAAACCATGGCCAAGGTCCTTGCCCATGAACTGGATCAGTTCCACCTGATGTTTATTGAAGAACCGGTGCTGAGCCAGAACAACGAGGCCCTGCGGGAGATTGCCAACCACTGTTCAATACCCATTGCCACCGGGGAACGGATGTTTTCCCGCTGGGACTTCAAGAACCTGCTGGAAGCGGGTTATGTGGATATCATCCAGCCGGATCTGTCCCACGCCGGGGGTATCAGCGAGGTCAAAAAAATCGCCGCCATGGCGGAGGCCTACGATGTGGCGGTGGCCCCTCACTGTCCCCTGGGGCCTATCGCCCTGGGGGCCTGTATTCAGCTTGACACCTGTACCCCCAATGTCTTTATCCAGGAACAGAGCCTGGGGATTCACTACAACAAGGGCGGGGATCTATTGGACTATCTCAAGGACCCGGGTATTTACCATTATAAGGACGGCTTCCTGGATATCATGACCGGTCCGGGGCTTGGGGTCGAAGTGAATGAGGAAGTGGTCATCAAGGCGGCCCAAACCGGCCACAACTGGAAGAACCCGATCTGGCGTAACTTCGACGGCACCGTGGCGGAATGGTAGGAGGGATCGGGCGGATTTTATGAAGTTTTTCCGTCCCTGGGACATATTGTTTTTTTATGTTCCGTAAGTATAGTAGAGACAGCGGGGGCGTAATGCTGGTTGTTCTGAAAAATTTTCGCATCATCGATGAATCTACCGATATGCGCGGCTCCGTGGTCATTGAAGATGGGATCATCCGGGATATTATTTCTGATGAGGAAGATTTCCCCGACAATCTGTTAAATGATAAAAACCTTGAGCGCTGCATCCTTGAAGCGGATAGGGTGATTGAAGGCGGCGAATATGCTGAAAAGCGCGGCCATACCCTCATGCCGGCCTTTGTGGATCTCCACGCCCATTTCCGGGACCCCGGCTTTCCTGAAAAGGAAACCCTGGAATCGGCCTCCCTTGCGGCGGCGGCCGGAGGTTACGGCACGGTGGTGTGCATGGCTAACACCAAACCGGTTACCGATACCCTTGAAAAGGCCCTTGCCTTAAAAAACCGTGCGGACAATCTGGGCCTTATCGATCTGTACCCGGTACTGTCCCTCACCAAAAATATGGAGGGCAGAGAGCTTTCAGGGATTACCGCGTTAGACGCAAAGCAAAACACGATCCGTATGCTTTCCGAAGACGGAAAGGACGTGGCGGATGACAACATCTTCCTTGCCGCCTTTGCCGAAGCCCGGCGGCTGGGTATCCCCATCTCCTGTCACTGTGACGCAGGTGGGCCGGAAGCGGATGCGGCAAAGAAGGCCGGAAAAGGCCGGGATGTGTGGAGCCGCATCGAAGAGAACGTTGCTGTCAAACGGGCCATTGAGCTTGGAAAGAAAATGGGCGCACATGTACATATCGCCCATGTCTCAACCAAAGAATCTGTAAACATGATCCGGGAAGCAAAACGACAATTATTGACGGCGGACGCCTCTTCCAGTTATTCATTAACCTGTGAGGCTGCACCGCACCACATTGCCCTGACCGAAGATGATGCCCATGTGCTGGGGGACGAATCTTACGGCCGGGTGAATCCTTCCCTGCGGAATGAAGAAGACCGGCTGGCGGTGATAGACGCAATCATGGACGGGACTATCGACGTCATTGCCACCGACCACGCCCCCCATTCAGAGTCGGACAAGGCCGGAGGCGCCCCGGGTTTTACGGGACTGGAAACCGGTTTTGCGGTATGCTTTACTAGGCTAACCGGGGAAGGATCGGCTTTAGAAAACAGTAATACTGTTGACAGAAAAACTATTGATCTTAAAAGGCTTTCTTTTTTGATGAGCGCCAACCCCGCCCGGATTTTGGGCATAAATGATCGCGGCAGAATCGCTGTGGGGCTGCGGGCGGATCTGGTGATCGCCGATACAAAAACTGGGTGGACAGTGAAACCTGAATCATTTAAATCCCGTGGAAAAAATTCTCCCTTTAAGGGCCGTACTCTGCGGGGTAAAATTCTTTTAACCCTGCACGGGGGCCGCATTGTTTATGATGAAATCAAAGGAGCTGAACATGTATAATATGGATAAACTGTACGAAGCGGTTGCCGCAAGGGGCCACGTCTGTGTGGGCCTTGATACGGCAGTTGATTACATCCCGCCCAAGGAACAGAAAGCCGCCGTTTCCGATGCCGAAGCGGTGCTGACTTTCAACAAGGCCCTTATTGACGCCACCATTGATGTTGCGGCCTGTTATAAAGTGCAGATCGCTTATTATGAAGAGCTGGGTCTTGCGGGGCTTTCGGCCTACGCTCAAACCCTGCGGTATCTGCGGAAACGGGGCGCCCTGGTCATCGCGGACATCAAACGGGGGGACATTGCCGACACGGCGCTGCGTTACGCAAAGGCCCACTTTGACGGCGATTTTGAGGCGGACTTTGTCACCCTCTCCCCCTATATGGGCATGGATTCCATTGAGCCCTGGCTCTCTTATGCCGAAACCAAAGGCAAGGGCGCCTTTGTGCTGATGCGCACCAGCAACAAGGGGATGCGGGATTTTGAATACCAGGAACTGAAAGGCGGCGGCAGACTTTACGATGCCGTGGGTGACCGGCTTGCGGCGCTGGCGGAATCCCACAGGGGCGCGCACGGCTACGGCGCATTCGGGGCGGTCCTTGGATGCACCGAACAAGACGAGGCAACGGCCATCCGGGAAAAACGGAGGAACCTCTTTTTTCTGATCCCCGGTTACGGCGCGCAGGGCGGTGCCGCCGATGACGCCGCCCTGCTTCTGCGGGGCGGCAATGGCGGCGTGGTCAACGCCTCCCGGTCCATTCTCAAGGCCTGGACTGCTGCCCCCGGTGCGGATGAGGCAAGCAACGGCTTTGCTGCGGAAGCGGCGCGGAAGGCGGTCATTGAAATGCGGGACGCAATATTGCGCGCGAGCCGGGGCGCTTAATAATGGATAATCAGAAACAATACGTCACCGGCAAAGTCCTCGCCAATAAGGCCATCAACAATGAAATATTCCACCTGAATATTGCATGGCCCGGCCCGGCGCCGCATACGGGACAGTTCTTTTTGATCAAGCCAAAACGATCCGGCGTCTTCCTCGCCCGGCCCATCAGTGTTGCCCTCTGGGAAAAAGCAGTAGAAGATACTCCGCAGACACGCAGACGGCTTCGTGGGAAAACGGGGAATTATGTCACCCTTATGATCACCGATTCTATCCGTTTTCTTATCGCCAGACGGGGACCGGGAACGGCGGAACTGGCCGAGATACAAACCGGTGAAGAAGTGGAACTTACCGGTCCTCTTGGAAACTGTTGGGAAGATTTTTTTCCGCCTGAAAACACGAAAAAGCCCATCGCCCTCCTTGGCGGCGGTATCGGTGTTGCGCCCCTGGAGGGGCTGCCCGGGGAATTCCCGAAATATGATTTTGACTTTTACGCCGGGTTCAGGACCGGTTTTAAAACAGATGAAGAACGTTACGGTATTCTGGGGCCTGCCGCGTTTGATGCACAAAATCTGATCATCGCAACCGAAGACGGCAGCGAAGGCAAGAAAGGCCGCATCACCGATTTTCTTGACCCCACAAAATATGCGGCGGTCTATGCCTGCGGTCCCACAGCAATGCTGCGGGCGGTGACGGAAAAATGTAAAGCCTCAGGCATCCCCTGTTATATCAGCATGGAAAAACACATGGCCTGCGGGGTAGGGGCCTGTCTTGGCTGCACCGTCAAAACAAAAAACGGCAACAAACGCTGCTGCGCCGATGGGCCCATTTTCCCGGCGGAGGAGCTGATCTTTGAATAAATCGAAAATCAATTTATCCCAGGTTGATCTGCCGCAAGTTGATTTATCACAAACCGATTTGTCGGTCACTATCGCCGGAGTCCGCTTTCGCAATCCCGTAATTGCCGCATCGGGAACCTTCGGTTATGGCCGGGAATATGCGGGAATCATTGATGTGTCACGGCTGGGGGGCATCTGCACCAAGGGCCTCACCTTCAATCCCCGGCAGGGGAACACCGGGCAGCGGCTCCACGAGACTCCCGCAGGGCTGATGAATTCCATCGGCCTGGAGAATCCCGGCATTGCGGTATTTCTGGAAAAGGAGCTGCCAAATCTTCGCGCATTGGGACCTGCGGTGATCGCGAACCTTTCCGGTTCCACCGTGGAGGAATACGCCGAAGGGGCAGTGTTATTGAACGCTTCTTCAATCGACATGATCGAACTCAACATCTCCTGCCCCAATGTCAAGGCCGGGGGCATGACCTTCGGCCTTGATCCTGAGGCCGCCGCCTCAGTGGTACGCCCGGTGCGGAAGGCCGCGCCGGATAAGCCTCTGATGGTGAAGCTTTCCCCAAATGCATCTGACCTTGCTGCGGTTGCCCGCGCCTGCGTGGACGCGGGAGCGGATGCGCTGTCACTGGTGAACACCTTCAAGGCCATGGCTATTGACATCAATACCCGGAAGCCGGTGTTCGACAATACCAGCGCCGGACTTTCCGGTCCGGCAATCAGGCCCATCGCCCTCCGCATGGTCTGGGAACTGTACGATGCGGTCAAGGTTCCCATTGTGGGGATGGGGGGCATCAGTAATACTAACGACGCCCTGGAGTTCCTCATGGCGGGAGCCTCGGCAATTCAAGTGGGGTCCGCTACCTTCGCACATCCCCCGGCAATGATCGAAATCATCAACGGCATTGCGGAGTACATGGAAAGTCGCAAGTTTTCAAGGCTGGAAGAAATCAGTATCAGGTAGAGACTTCGTAAACATAATGCGGCATTTCCATGTTGTAGTAATGCTTTATCGTTTCTTTTACTATTTTCATCCCGTTCCGCTCGGCAACTTTTTGTGACGCCCTGTTGTTTGTTCTGATTATTGAACAGACCTTTTTTGCCCCCAGTTTTTCAAAGGCGTATGTTTTACAGGCCCTTGCCGCTTCCGCTGCATATCCCTGATGCCAATAGTTTTTATTAAACAGATATCCCACTTCCAATAGTTCATCGCCCTCTACGGTTTGTATGGTTAAGCCGCACTGCCCTATGAACGCATCCGTCTCCTTGAGTATGACGGCCCATAATCCATGGCCGTCCTTTTTATACCTTTCTACTTGTTGATTATACCAGCCGATTAGCTCCTCATCAGAGAAGGGGTGTTCATAGGCATACATTACTTCGGGATCTTGTAGTATCTTTGACAAATCCGGCAGGTCATGTATATCCATTTCCCTTAAATACAGCCTGTTTGTTTCCAGTATCATTTTCATTGATATTCCTCCTGTCTTTTTTTCACCAGAAATAAAAACTCAAAATTTTTTTCATCAGCATCCTTAATCCAGTCATTGGTCCACTTCATCCCGGCCATTACGTTTTTCTTGTAATCGATCTTTTCGATTTCAATAATTTCCCCGTAGGTATTGAGGACCTCGTTCAATTCCTCCGCAGTTGCCCGGCCGCCTGAACTGTAGGAAAGAATGATGTACCGGGCCCGTATTTCCCTTATCAGTTTTTCTATTGCTTCGATAACCATAAAGCGTCCCGAAGGGCCGCGCCGGAATTCCTCAAAGACCGAAGCGGCGGCAATGTCCGATGTGTCTGCCCGCCGCCGGGCCTTGCCGAAAACTTCCGGCCTGTCGTTCAGGCAGATGGTGGTCCAGATGTGATAATACGACGCGTAACGTACCCGCGAGGGCGGCATCTTTTCGTTGTTGGAACCGTAGGGGGGATCAAAATAGGCGATGTCAATATTGTCAGGCAGAGATTTTAGGGCTTCAAAAATATCATGGTTCATCACCACATTGTCCTGTTGATTCACCCGGAGTTTCGGCACGGTAAGCTTGAGGTCCTTATAGGAGCGGGGGGACCATTCGTTGAGGTAGGACACATAATGCCCCAGGGTGCTGTCAACCTGATCCAGCGCAAGGATAAGACTCGTAATCGCAACCGCTTTGGTAACTTCATCAAGATTCAGCCGATCAATTTCATCCCGGACAGCGTCAAGCCTGCGGGTGTTCTTTTTCTGCCAGGGGAATTTAGCAGTATTACTGTTTTCTTCACCGCCGTAGTGTTCGGTGAACCAGCCGTCAATGGGCGCAAGGGAATTCAGGTGATCGATTAAAGGCTGATAAGTTTCAGGTTCCTTTTTATTGAGGAGAAAGGCGGTGTTAAAAAATTTTGAGTAGACCGCAATATCATTTGCGTACACCCGGTATCCGTTTTTCGCATAGGCCTGGCTCACCCGTGTGGAACCGGAGAAGCCGTCAAACACCGTAGAAATTCCTGCGGACACAGGGACCTTTTTTGACAGGGACAAAATATGGGGCAGCAGTTTGAGTTTGGAACCGGTGTATTTGATGGCCTCTGTCTCAATGGCGTTGCCTGGCATAGCATATATCTTATCCAATAGCGGCGCTTTGTGGTATCCTTAAGTTGAAGGATGAAAGAAGGAGTCTAAACATGGAAGAAGTTATCAATTTGCTCAAGGAATCGGAGGCCATGCTGGAAGGGCATTTCCTGCTGTCCTCGGGCCGACATTCAAACCGTTATTTCCAGTGCGCCAAATTGTTACAGTACCCCGACCGGGCGGCGGCGGCGCTCAAGGCTGTGGCGGACCGGCTCCGTGCCGACATAAGCGCGGGGAAGCTTGCCCTTGACGCCATCGTGGGGCCCGCCATGGGGGGGATCATTGTGGCATACGAACTGGGCCGCCAGCTGGGGCTCCCGGCCTTTTTTACCGAGCGGGACGACACGGGGGCCATGAAGGTGCGCCGGGGTTTTGAGGTGACGCCGGGTCAGCGGATTCTGATTGCAGAAGATGTGGTGACCACGGCGAAGTCCTCCGGGGAAAGCGCCGAAGTTCTGGAAAGCTTGGGTGCAAAGGTGGTGGCCCTCGCCTGCATCGTGGACCGCCGGGCCGAGGGCCTTACCGCGCCCTGGCCCCTGTACCCCGCCGTCAAAGTGGATGTGGCAAACTGGGAAGCCGCCGACTGTGAGCTCTGCAAAAAGGGCATCCCCGCGGTCAAGCCCGGCTCACGGAAAATTTAGTGCATCCCCAAAAATAAGCGGAGAAAAAGTGGGCGTCTTCAAAGCGGTAATCTTCGATCTTTTTTACACCCTGATAAATCCCCTGGCCCCCGAATTTATGGCGGACAGTGAATACGCCGTTCTCGGCATGACCCGTGAAGATTTTGAAGGCCGGAACGCGGTGGATTACGAAGTCCGGGCCGGGGGCGCTATCCGCGATCCTGTTGAAATGATCCGCCACATTCTGCGGGGCCTTGACTTATCCGATGAACTTATCCGCCGCGCGGCGGACGCCCGGCTTGAGCGGATACGCCGGGGCCTTTTCGGTGTTGAAGAAAAAAATCTCGTCCTGCTGCAACAGCTCCGCGCTGCGGGAATCAAGACCGCCCTTGTCAGCAACGCCGACATCTGCGATGTGTGGTATTGGAAGGAATCTCCCCTGGCATCCTGTTTTGACGAAACGGTTTTTTCCTGCGATGTGGGAATTCTCAAGCCGGACCCGCGAATCTACGCCCTTGTCCTTGAACGGCTCGGCCTCCCGCCCGATGTTTGTCTTTTTGTGGGTGACGGCGGCCATAAGGAACTCAGGGGCGCGCGGGAAGCGGGTTTACACACGGCGCTTACCGTGGAATACATCACAAACCTGTGGCCGGAAAAAATACCGGCCCTTAAACTTCAGGCGGATCATGTTATCGAAAACCTTGAACATCTTGGAAAAATAGTAAAATGGAGGAACTATGGACCGTATTAATATTGGGTATAACGATCGGATGGAAAAGCAGCTGCAGTTCATTGTTGAAATTGACGGGATAAAAAATATTTTAAGGAAATCAAAATTATTTGATGGAAACCGTTTTGAAAATGACGCGGAACATTCATGGACAATCTGTATTATGGCATTATTGTTAAAGGAATACGCCGACTTTCCCATAAATACAGAAAGGGTTATGACGATGCTTTTAATCCATGACATTGTGGAACTGGACGCCGGGGATACATTTTTATATGCGGCTGAAAGAAGTGAGGCGCATAATAAAGAAGTTGTTGCCGCAAACAGAATATTTGGCTTATTGGAAGAGGATCAAAAGAACTATTTTCTTGATGCGTGGAATGAATTCGAGGAAAGAAAAACAAACGAGGCAAAATTTGCGGCAATATTTGACAGACTGGAACCACTGATGCAAAATTATATCAATGAAGGTTTTACCTGGAAAAAGCATAATATAACATACGATATGATAATAGAAAAAAACAAACATATAAAAGAGGCTTCTGAAGAAATATGGAAATTTGTATTGGAAATATTAAATAGGGCAATAGAGAAGGGGTATTTGGCAAGATAAAACAATCGGCTGATCAGCGGCTTCCCAATCAGCCCGTTAAATCCTTACCTTACCAGCCTCCGCACCTCATCGGTAATCCTCATGGTAGGAATACAATCTTCGATGGTGCAGCTGAATTTTCCCATGCCCCTGGCGGCGTCGATAAATTCGCTTAAGAGATATTCAAAGCCCATGTAGCTGAAAATGCCCCGGCCTATGCCGTAACCGCCGGCGGGATGCCAGGAAAGTGCATCGCCTGAGTTGGTGAGGGGAGAAGCAAAATGGATGTCCCGGTCGGGACCGGTGCGGTCGTAGTGGAAGTCCCGCCAGTTGTCCACCACCAGGTTGCCCCCGGTTCCGGCCATGTCGAGCCGTTCCATGGGATAGGCTTCGTCCTCCGTGGCGGAAGACTGGATCGTGCAAAGCGCCCTGCTCTTTACCGCAGTGAAATGAATTGCCAGCGCGCCGTTATGTTCGCCGTAGATCAATTTTTGGACCGATGGATTTTCAAGTTCGCCGAGCAGATAAACCGCCAGATCAAAAAGATGGATGATGTGGTTGTACACAAACTGGTCCAGGTTCTGGTAGGCCTTGGTATTGAACTTGGAATAGAACATGGAAACCTTGCCGAATTCGCTGCCGTCAATCACCTGCTTTGCCAGCACATAGCCGGTGCCCCAGCGGCGGTTAAAGGCAACCCCCATGAATTTGCCGGCCTTCTTTTGCAAGGCCGCAAGCTCCTCCGCCTGTGCCGCATTATCACAGGGCGCTTTTTCGGTGAGCACATTCACCCCATTCTCAAGGCAGAATTTTGCCACTTCGTAATGGGTTTCCTTGTTTGTCACGCAAAGCACCGCATCGGGCTTTTCAATGCGTATCATCTCTTTGTAATCGGTGTAGGCCCTTCCCGCTTTGTAAAACCGGGAAAACTTTTCCGTTTTTGCCGGATCAATATCGCAGATCCCGACCAGATCAATGGGCTGATTCCGCAGCATGGGATAAAGGGTCTGAAAGGGAAAAGCCCCGCAGCCCACCAGCGCCAGTTTCAATAATTTTTCTCCGCCTATAGCCATATCCGCCCCCTTTTAGATTTGATCATACCCCCGGTTGGAGTCCGTGTCAATTCAGGCCGCCATCCTTGTTACTACTGGTAAACCAAATTATAAGGTAATACTATTTCCGGCCCTTGTGAGAATACTTCCGGCCGTTTTAATATCAAGCTTGACCGGATCAATAGCATACTCTGTAAATCCCGGCTTGATGGGTTTTATCCCCAGAGCATAAGCAAAAAAGAAATACGATGGTATGGCAGTCCAGCCGTGACAAAGACTCCCGGCTCCATTAAAATCTCCTGAGCCGGTCAGGGTTTCCCAAAAGCTGGTAGCCCCCCTGTAAAGCATGGAACCCCATTTTTCTGCAATGTCATTAAAAACCCAAAGACCGTATTTTTCTTTATTTTTTAACAAAGCTTCATATTTAAAGATAAGGGAGCTTAAAGTTGCCGGAACCAGGCCCGAATCGGGTTTTGACAATTGATCCAGGAGGAGTTTTTGTTTTTCTTCCGGAGAAATACCGGCGCAGACTGCCAGGGCCTGGGTCAGTTCGGCGTAATGATTCTGCCTGCCTCCATCCATAAATGAGGCATAGGCTTTTTTCTCTGGATTCCAAAAGAGATTGTCAAATGCAGCGGTGATTTTTTTGGCTGATTCCGAAAGAGCCTCTGCTTCCTGTTGTTTATCAAGCCAGCCGGCCAGCATAAATAAATCTTTCAGGGCAAGACAGAATGCGGCATTGAGAGGCGCATCGTATTGGGCATAGTGGGGCTGTTCTTTTCCGCAGCCGTCGCCTGCATCAAGTCCGGGCGCCCATTCATAAAAATTCCAGTATTCAGCGCCCTGGGGTGTACGCAGCAGGTCATTTTCCAGATATTTTTCCAGTGCTTTTATTATTGAACAAGCCCTTATATAAAGGGGGCGAATATTATCCAAATCTCCTGAATAAAGGGCATATTCTTTTAAGGCGGTGATCCAGGCTAAAGAAAAATAAGGAATTGTAAAGGGAGTATCAGAAGGCGCGGTGATTGCAATAAGGCCGTTTGGCATGGGGTGTTCAGCCAGGAGTGTCAAATTAGCGCGGGCATAATCCCAATTACCGAAAAGATAATACCCTGCCAGCATTTGGTTCCGTGAATCAAAGGCATAGAGCCCCTGTTCCCGCCAGGGACAATCCTCGTAGTGCTCGTGCATACAGAGCCGTAAAGTCCGCTTTGCCGTTTCGTTTATTTTATTAAAGAGCCGATCCGAAGAATGGAATACGCCTGTTTCCTCAAGAGGATATTCAACAGGCCTAATCCCTGCATAATACAGGGTCAGGGGTTTGACAATACCGTGAATGTGAAGCTCCAGATAACGTCCTGCAATACGTTTAAAATAATGGGTGAATTCCTGATCTCCTTCACGGCAGTAATAGGGAAATGAAAAATTGCGGCTGCCGATTCTGGATCTGACCCTGAGATCATCCAGATGCTCACCATAGGCAGTTTCTATAAGCAGGCTTTCAGGTGAATCAAGGTGAAGGGTAAAGAGGCCCGCTTCTTCACGGCCCAGATCGATAAGTATATATACATCAGGATTATTTTCTTTAATGGTTAATTTTTGGGGCAGGGTAATGAAGCCTTTATTATTATATTCAGGTGTTTTTGAAAAATCAAAAATATCCTCCAGCGCCCGGGGACTGAGAAAGTCGGACTGCATTTTTTGTCCCAGGGTGGGTGCGTCATTTTCATGACGTATAAAAACACCGCCTGTTATAATACTTGCAGGAACCGGAGGGCATATTTCGAGTTTTTTTACGGGTCTTTCGTAAAAGCTGATTTTTTCTGCCAAATCAGGATAGACCCGGGGTTTTTCCCACCCTGATGAGGGTGTGTACCCCGGCAGCCGCCAGAGATCATCTTTTGAAGCGTAATATTCAAAACTAAATGAAAGCTGATGGGAAACCAACTGTACCTGGGATCCTGAAACATAATCTTTTGATTCCCTGCAAAGACATTCAGGCCCGCTGACTATGGAAAAAGATTCGGAAACCAGAGCATACACCAAAAGCGGCGGCCCCGGGCTGTACTGGGCGCTTCCGGTACCCTGATGATTGACCTGAACACAGAGGCGGTTATTGCCCTTGACAAGAAAACCCGACACATCCAAAACATCGCAGGATTTGTGATCCGGATAATCATCATATTGACCGCAGCCTGCAAAATGGCCGTTCAGCCAAATAGCATATTCAGTATCGCAGGAGATCCAAAGTTTCGCCTCTGTTGGGAGGGATTGGATTTTAAAATCCTGTATAAAATCCGCGTAACGGTTGATTGACAGATTTTCCTCAAGCCAAATAGCCCTGGCATTTTTATCGTTAAAGACGATCATTTTGAACCCCCTGCAAATAAATTTATCTGTCTGTAAAAACGTGTTCCAGTTCTTCCAGGAGACGGAGCGTCTCGTCAGCGTGGGGCCCGTCTTCCTTGACGAAACGGCGGTATTCACGGCAGAGGAAGGCCGCCGCTTCTCTGTTGACCGGTGCGGGTTTTTCGCCGAGGACGCGGGTAAAAGCCCCGGAGTAAAGTTCCTTCAGGGGCCCCTCGTCCAGATCGAGTCCCCTGAGGGGTTAGAGGG
>BOAU01000030.1 GCA_026002025.1 Spirochaetia bacterium
GGTTGGAATTTTTCCCCGTGACCAGTTCCGAAAGATCGATCTTAAACCGGGCAGCAATCTCCACCAAAACACCGATGGGGAAGTCCTTTTTCCCCGATTCCCATTCATCGTATTCAGCCGGGCTGCCCCCTCTGCCGCATCGTTTCCGATCGGGCGGAACGGTACATCGACAACATGCTCTTTGAGCACGTTTCCGATCGGGGCTTCCGCAAGGCCCACCGCCTGGCCGGGGGCTTCTGCGAGCACCATTCCCGCAACCTCGTGTCCTTCCGGGACGGCCTCGCCGTGGCGATCCTGGGCCGGGACATCCTTGAGGACCGCATCACCTCTTTTAAAACCCGCAGGCCCTGGAAACCCAAAGAACGCTGCCCCATCTGCGTGGAGCGTGACCGGATCGAAGTGGAATACCTGGGCTTTATCGCCGGCTCCGGCGGCGAAAGCGCCGATGAACGGGACCTTTGCGAGGCCTTTACCGCATCCGCGGGGCTCTGCGCCCCCCATTACGGCCGTCTCCTGGAACTGTACAAAAAAGTCCCCCAGTGGATTACCGCATTCCACGGGCATAAATTCGATGAGCTTATCAACCGGGTGAACCGGTTTATTGAATTGTCCGCCTACGGCAGGCAGGACGAATTCCACGCCCTGCAGGAAAAGGATCAGGTGGTGTGGAAGGAACTGGCGGTGGAATTACGGGGAACGGCTGATTAATTATTCATTTTATGATAGGGTAAACTACTTGTTGAGGAGGCGTCATGTCGGACGAGGTGCGTGAGATTACCGCCCGGGTAAGGGTTTTGCGGGAAATTGAGGAAATATCCGCCGAGGCCCTGGCGAAGGAGCTGGGCTTCGACCCGGCTGAATACGATGAATGGGAATCGGGGAAAAAGGACTTCCCCATCGGTGTTTTGGTGGAGATTGCTGCCCGGTTTAAGATCGATCTTTCGGAACTGGTCACGGGGAAAAATTCCAACCTTAAGACCTTTTGCCTGACCCGCGCCGGGGAAGCCCCGGAGGTCAGCCGCCGTCCCATGTATGGTTACTGGAACCTGGGCTATACCTTCCACCATAAAAAGGCCGAGCCCTTCCTGGTGGAGGCGAATCCCGAAACGGGCACTAAGCCCCTGAGCCTCAATACCCATCCGGGGCAGGAATTCAACTATGTCCTTGAGGGCCGGCTGCTTATCTCCGTGGGGGGCCACGAAATGGAACTGGGCCCCGGTGATTCCATCTATTATGATTCCAGCGAACCCCACGGCATGAAGGCCCTGGGGGGCAGCCGGGCGCGGTTCCTGGCAATGGTACTGTAAGAAGGAGAGCTTAAAGTGGATTTTTTGAAGAAATACTTGCCCCGGAGCGAGTTTAAATCCTACGAGGATTTTTATCAGAATTATACGGTCAATGTGCCTGAGAATTTCAATTTTTCCTGGGATGTGATGGATGTGCAGGCGGCGGATCGGCCCAACGATAGGGCCATGCTCTGGACCGACGAGTTGGGCGCTGAGGCGGAATTTACCTACGCCGACATCAAGCGCCTGACCAATGAGGCCGCCAACGTGCTCCTTGCCGCGGGCATCCGCAAGGGTGACCCGGTGATGCTGATCCTCAAGCGCCGCTATGAATACTGGCCGGTGGTGCTGGCCATTCACAAGATCGGCGCCATTGCCATCCCCGCCACCCACCTCCTCACCGTAAAGGACATCGTGTACCGCTGCGAGGCCGCGGACATCGCGGGCATTGTCTGCGTGGACGACCCGGATCTGATGTATCGGGTGGACGAGGCCGAGGCGAAACTTAAAGCCAACGCCAAATCTGCGGGCAAGCTTGGCCCGGCATTACGCTACAAGGCCTTTGTCCGCTCGGTCCACGCCCCGGCGGATTCCAGGCCTGCGGAAGAAGCGGCAAAACTCCTGGCCGAGCGCGGCGACAAGGCCGTCCTTGCGGCCGCCGGCGCTCCCAACAACCTGGCAGTCTGGGACGATTTCAACGCCCTGTCGGCAAAGGCTTCGGATAAACTGGAGCGGCCCCCAAAGGTCAACACCAACGAAGATATCATGCTCCTCTATTTCACTTCCGGCACCACGGGGATGCCCAAGATGGTCCGTCACAACTTCATATACCCCTTTGGGCATATCGTCACTTCCAAATATTGGCACCAGGCCGTCCCCGGCGGACTCCATCTGACTGTGGCGGACACGGGCTGGGCCAAGGCCGCCTGGGGAAAGCTCTACGGCCAGTGGATCCTCGGGACGGAGATTTTTGTGTACGATTACGACCGCTTTGTCCCCAAGGAAATGCTGGAGGTTATCACCAAATACAAGCTTACCACCTTCTGCGCCCCCCCCACGATTTACCGCTTTTTCATCAAAGAGGACATGAGTAAATACGATTTTTCCTCCTTTAAGATGTTCTCCGTTGCGGGGGAACCCCTGAACCCGGAGATCTACGAACAGTTCCTCGCCGCCACGGGGATCAAGCTCCACGAATGTTACGGCCAGACCGAGCTTACCGTGGTGATGGCCACCTTCCCCTGGCTGGAACCCAAGCCCGGCTCCATGGGCAGGCCCTCCCCCGGTTACGACATCGATCTATTGAAGGATGACGGCACTTCCTGCGCCATGGGCGAGGAAGGCCAGCTCGTGGTCCGCACCAACAGGATAAAGCCCCTGGGGATGTTCGACGGCTATTACCGGGACCCGGACCTGACCCATACGGTTTGGCACGACGATATCTACTACACCGGGGATGTGGCATGGCGGGACGAGGATGGCTATTACTGGTTCGTGGGCCGCTCCGACGACGTGATCAAAAGTTCCGGCTACCGCATCGGCCCCTTTGAGGTGGAAAGCGCCCTGCTGGAACACCCGGCGGTGCTGGAATGCGCCATCACCGGGGTGCCCGATGTTGACCGGGGTACGGTGGTCAAGGCCACGGTGATCCTTGCCAAGGGCTATACGGCCTCCGATGCCCTCAAGAAGGAACTCCAGGACCACGTCAAAAAGACCACGGCCCCCTACAAGTACCCCCGGATTGTGGAATTCGTTACCGAACTCCCCAAAACCATCAGCGGGAAGATACGCCGGGTGCAGATCCGGGCTGAGGACGGTGACAGGAATGCGGCTTCCGGTGGGGAATAGTCAATGCATATGAAGTGCATATTTTTGTGTTAATGTTGTAATTATATTCATTTTATGCTATGAATTCCGTATAAATATTCACGGAGGCCCCTATGGAAAGCGGAAAGGACTACGCGTCCCAGGTAGTTGGGAACGATTACATCGATGTCGATCTCTACAACAAATTCAATGTCAAACGGGGACTCCGGAACGCCGACGGCACCGGGGTACTGGTGGGGCTTACCCGGATCGGGGACGTCCACGGTTATATCATGGACGAGGGCGAAAAGGTCCCGGTGGACGGCAAGCTCTACTACCGGGGCATCGATGTGGAAGAACTGGTTGCCGCCGCCGCACGGGAAAAGCGCTTCGGCTTTGAGGAGACCGTGTACCTGCTGATGTTCGGGGAATTGCCCAACAAAAAGCAGCTTGAGGATTTTACCGCCCTCATGGGGAACAGCCGGACCCTGCCCCCGAGCTTTGCCGAGGATTCCATCATGAAGGCCCCTTCACGGGATATCATGAACAAGCTGGCCCGGTCGGTGCTGACCCTCTATTCCTGGGACGAGGACCCGGAGAACCCGAGCCCGGAAAACGTCCTCCGCCAATGCCTGGAACTGATCGCCCGGTTTCCCACCATCGTGGCCTATTCCTACATGGCAAAAAAGCACTATTACGATCACGAAAGCCTGATCATCCACCTGCCGGAGGCCGCCTGTTCCAGCGCGGAAACGATCCTCTCCCTTATCAGGCCGGATCAGAAATATACCCGCCTTGAGGCGGAGATTCTGGACCTGGCCCTGGTCCTCCATGCCGAACACGGGGGCGGGAACAATTCAACCTTTGCGGTCCACCTGGTTTCCTCCGCCGACACCGACACCTTTGCCGCCATCACCGCCGGAATCGAGTCCCTCAAGGGCTTCAAACACGGGGGGGCCAACATCAAGGTCATGGGGATGATGGAGGACATCAAAAAGAACGTCAAACTCTGGGAGAGTGAGGAGGAAGTGTCCGCCTACCTTGCCGCAATTCTCCGGGGCGAAGCCTACGACGGCACCGGCCTCATCTACGGCCAGGGCCACGCGGTTTATACCAAGAGCGACCCCCGGGCGATCCTGCTGCGGGACAAGGCCGCCATCCTTGCGGAAGAAAAGAGGCTTGTGAAGGAATTTAACCTTTACCGGCTCATCGAAACCCTGGCCCCGGAAGTTTTCAGGAAGGTAAAAGGTTCCGGCAAGGATATCTGCACCAACGTGGACTTTTATTCCGGCTTTGTTTACTCCATGCTGGGCATTCCCCACGAACTCTTTACCCCCCTCTTCGCGGTGAGCCGTGTGGCAGGCTGGTGCGCCCACCGCATGGAGGAGATCGTCTCAGGCGGCAGGATCATCCGCCCCGCCTACAAATGCGTCCAGCCCCGGCTGGAGTATGTACCGATGGAGAAGCGGTAAAAGAACGGTCATCGTTTTTGCTCTTTTTGATCCCGCTGCGCTATACTATAATTGAGGTGTAAATGTCTGATGGATATGATGACTATGATGTGCTTTATAAAGGGCGGTATGTCTGGGACCGGCGAAAGAATGAAGTGAACAAGAAAAAGCATCGGATAAGTTTTGAAATCGCCGTAGATGTATTTGATGACCCGTTCTATTATGAGGTGTATGATAAACGGAACTCCGTCAACGAGGATAGATATAATGTTACCGGGGAGGTAACCGGGTTAGTTAATGGGAAATTTATCACAGTTTCAGTTACATACCGGAATGGCTTGATCCGTATTTTCTCGGCACGGAAAGCGGATGCAATGATGGTAAGGAGTTATTATGAAGTTGTCGAATCGAACTTTAGATGAGAAGATGAGAATAGACAGAGAACTTGCGGAGATGGATAAGCACCCGATTGATTACTCTGACATTCCGCCTATGACCGAGGATGAGATGAAGAGCGGACACTTTGGCCATGAGGAATTTTTACGCAAGCTGCCCACTGATATCTTAAAAGAAATGGCACGGCGCAGGCTTGCAGAGATACGAGCCGCCGGATACGAAATCCCCGAACACGCGCAAGCCCGGTAACCCCCGAAAAATTTAACCACGAACATCACGAACCGCACTAACAAAGACTAAAAAGTTCGTGGTTTTCGTGTCGTTCGTGGTTAATTTTCTCCTATTCGTGGAGTTTGGCAAAGCCAAACTCCTTAAGGATTAAAAAATCTTTGATTTTTTAATCCTCCTCCTCTTTAACCCTGAACGCCGCTGCCGCCTTGATTACCTCATCGGCGATCTTGCCGCTGATGGGTGCGTAGTGGTCGAAATTCATGGTGAAGGAGCCCGTGTCGCTGGTGATGGAGCGGAGGTCGATGGAGTAGCGGAGCAGTTCCGCCTGGGGGGCCTGGGCTTTGATTTCCGCGATGCCGCCCGCGGAATCTTCCCCAAGGATCTTGCCCCGTTTGCCTGAAAGGTCGGACATCACATCCCCCAGGTACTTGTCCTCCACAAAGACCGTCAGGTTCATCACCGGTTCCAGCAGGGTGGGGGCGGCCTGGCGCATGGCTTCCCGGAAGGCGTTCCGGGCTGCAAGTTTGAAGGCCAGTTCCGATGAATCTACCGGGTGGTACTTGCCATCCACGATTTTGACTTCCACGTCCACCGTAGGATAGCTTGCCATGGTGCCGTAGGCCATTCCTTCAATGATGCCCTTTTCAATGCCGGGGATAAAGTTCTTGGGGATTGCCCCGCCGAAGATGGCGTTAACAAATTTGTAGTTTTCGCCCCGGGCCAGGGGGGCTATTTCCAGCAGCACCTTGCCGTACTGGCCGTGACCCCCGGTCTGCTTCTTGTGGGTGTATTCGGCGCCGGCCTTCTTGGTGATGGTTTCCCGGTAGGCCACCCGGGGGATGTGGGTCTCCACCTCGATCTTCTGGTTTTGTTTAATCCGGTCCAGAATGATGTTGATCTGAAGTTCTCCCATGCCGGAGATCACCGTCTCTTTGGTCTCCGAGTTGAACTGATAGCGGAAGGTATGGTCCTCATCGGCAGCCCGGAGGAGGAATTCCCCCAGCTTGTCGTCGTCCTTTTTGGCCGCGGCGTTTACCGCCACCGAATGGACCGGCTCGGGGAGCCGCAGGTGGAGGAAGTTAAAGGAAGTATCCCCCTCGCTTATGGTGTCGTTGATTTTCAGGGTGGGGGATTTGGAAATGATCCCCACATCCCCGGCATAGAGCTCCTTCACTTCCTCAAGTTTTTTACCCACGCAGATGTAAAGCTTGCCGATCCGCTCTTTCTTGTTTTCCGAAACATTGTGGGCCTCGGAATCGGCGGCGAGTTTGCCGGTAATAACCTTGACCCAGGAAAGTTTCCCGGAAAACTGATCGAAGATGGTCTTGATCACCAGGGCGGAAAGGGGCTTGCCGCTCTCGATGGGTATCTCGTGTTCCTTACCCTCGGCGTCCAGGGCGAGGTCCTTTGCGGTCCGGGGATCCGGGGCTATGTTGGCGAAAAAGCTGAGGAGGCTTACCAGCCCGGAATTTTTCGGGGCCGACCCGGCAAAGGCGGGGATGAATTTGTTGTCCGCTAGGCCCGCAATCAAGCCCTGGCGGACCTCCTCTGCGGAAAGGGTACCCAGAAGGATAAAATGTTCCAAAAGAACTTCGTCACCTTCGGCGGCGGCTTCGATGAGCAGCTCACGGGCCGCCGCGGCGGCTTCCTGGTATTCGGTGGGAATGTCCCCTTCTTTTTCAAGGGTGGAGCCATCACCCTGAACGAACCAGGCCTTCTCATTGAGCACGTCGATAACGCCCTTGTAGGCCGCGCCGTGACCCATGGGCAGGGTAAAGGGCACCGGGCTGATCTTGAATTTTTCCTTTATGTCGGCAAGGGCCTTGTCAAAATCGGCCCGTTCATCATCAAGGTGGGTAACGAAAACCCCCTTGGGCTTCTTGCGGCCCTCAAGGTTCCGCCAGAGCTTGATGGTTTCAATCTGCACCCCGGAGCGGCCGTCAATGGTGAGCAGGGCAAATTCCGAAGCCCTAAAAGTGAGGATCACATCCCCGATAAAGTCCGAGGAACCGGGGGTGTCAAAAAGGTTGATCTTCCTGCCATCCCGCTCCACATGGGCCAGGGCCGCATGGATGGAAATCTTCCGTTCGATCTCCTCAGGGCTCGAATCCCCCACGGTCTTGCCGGATTCCACGGTTTCCGCTTTGGAGATAACCCCGCCTGCAAAGAGCAGGTGTTCAAAAAGGGTGGTTTTACCGGTTCCGCCGTGCCCGGCGATGGATACATTCCTGATCTGGTCCGTTGTATGACTCATAGGTGCTCCTTTCTATTTATAATGAAACCGGACAGGCATATTGTCAAGGAAAACTTCGATTCCGTGATTTATGCAACCTTGCCCGGTTTCTGCGGTCAAAATCCCTACATGTTATCCTTTGAAAAAATGACCTTAGGCGATCTGTGTTTAAAGGCGGCGGAAAAATACAAAAACAGAAGGGCCTTTGAGATTTACCGGGGCGGCAAAGTCTACGATCCGGTGAGTTACCGGCTGATGGGACAGAGGGCGCGGCAGTTTGGGGCCTTGCTGCAGAGCCTGGGGGTAAGGGCCGGGGACCGGGTGATGATCCTTTCGGAAAACAGCCCCGAATGGCCCATTGCCCTCTTCGGTGCGGCCCTGGCCGGGGCAATTGCGGTTCCGGTCCTGCCCGATTTTACCCCGGAGCAGATAAGGGCCATCGCCGTCCATGCGGGGGTTTCCGCGATCTGCGTCACCGAGCGGACCGCAATAAAAATCGCCGCCCCGGACTTAGGGGTTCCCCGGCTTTACCTGGACAGCATAGAAAATTCAAGCGCCGAAACGGGAATTCAGGTTTCCATCAAGGGGATAAAGAAAAGGCTCCCCCTGCATGAACCGGGCAAGGGTTTTTCTTTCCCACAGGTTAATGAGGAGGGTCCGGCGCTCATTATCTATACCTCAGGCGCCTCGGGGAAGAGCAAGGGGGTGTTGCTTTCCCACCGGAACCTGATCTTCTGCGCCCAGGCATCCCGGGCCCTGATGAAGGTCTTTCCCCGTGACCGGCTCCTTTCGGTGATTCCCCTGGCCCATGCCTACGAATGTACCCTGGGGCTTCTGGCGGCAATCATGAACGGGGCGGCCATCACCTATCTGGACAAGCCCCCGTCCCCGGTGGTGCTCCTCCCGGCCATCCAGGCGCTGAGGCCCACCATCATGCTGACGGTGCCCCTCTTTATCGAAAAAATTTACCGCCAAAAGATAGCCCCCGCCCTACATGGAAGCTTTCTTTACCGGTGCGTTCTTACCCGCCCCCTGGCCCTCTATCTGGCGGGACGGAAGCTCAACGCCGCCTTTGGGGGCAGTATCCGCTCCTTCGGCATCGGCGGCGCGCCCCTGTCGGCGGACGTGGAGGAATTCCTGAGGAAGATCAAATTCCCCTACTCCCCCGGCTACGGCCTTACCGAAGCGGCGCCCCTCCTTACCGGGACCGCCCCCTACCACTTCCCCGTCCATTCCGCGGGATCGAGCCCACCGGGGGTGGAACTCCGCATCGCCCCCCCTGCGCCGGGCTTTACCGAAGGAGAGATCCAGGCCCGGGGGCCGAACATCATGATGGGCTATTACCAGGACGAAGAGGCCACGAAAAACGCCTTTAGCCCGGACGGCTGGCTCAGGACCGGGGACCTGGGAAACCTGGACAAAAAGGGACATCTCTATATCCGGGGCCGGATCAAGGCGATGATCCTGGGCCCCTCGGGGGAAAACATCTACCCCGAGGAAATCGAAATCCTCCTCAACGCATCCCCTCTGATAGAAGAATCCCTGGCCCGCGCCGGTGAACGGGGAATCCCTACCGCCCTGGCAGTATTAAGCGGGGAAGGGAAAAAACGCCGCGAGGCAGCGCCTGAAAACTTCAATAAGGAACTTGAGGATTTAAAAAACGCGGTAAACCATCAGTTGCCGCCCTTTTCCCGGATCAGCCGCATTGAAATCAGGGACGAACCCTTTGAAAAAACACCCACCCAGAAGATCAAACGGTTTCTTTACAGCTGATCGATTTACAACCGATCGATCTACAACCGATCTATTTACAATTGATCCAATGACAGGCTCTCCGCCTGGGGGACAACGGTTTCCCGGTGTATTTCCCGGTTAAGCATGGAGAGGATGAGGGTGGCGCCCAGGGGAAGCTGGCAGGGCACGGTAAAGTCCCCCCCGGAATATTCAACGGTGAAGATCCTGCGGCGTTCCCCCGAAGGCAGGAGCGCCTCAAGCCGGACCGAAAGAGGATAGGGGTTTGGGGGCAAGGTGTATTTAAAGATGAAGAAAACCTCCCCATTCGGGACCTTTTCCGGGGGGGTCACGGTGATGTTTACCACCTTCTTGGCAGGGGCCGTGGAATTCCCGGCGGGGTCCTGGGAGACCACCCTGCCGCCGGTTTCATCACCCTGCAAGGGCCGGGTAAAAAAGGCAAAATCAATGCCCGAGCGGCTGATCTCATCCAGGGCATCGGCAATGGAAAGCCCCGCCAGTTGGGGTACTTTAATGGCAGTATTTTCCGGGCCCCGGCTCACCACGAATTCCAGCACCGTGGGGCCTGAAATGCTCGAGCCCGGCTCGGGGCTCTGCTGGAGGATGAGCCCCGCCGGTTCCCCGGAGAATTCATACATGAAGGGCTCCTTAAGGGTCAAAAGGGGCCCCCCAACAGAAGGGCCCGCCGAGGCAAAAAGGGTCTGAATATCCATCCGCACCTCATCAACATTGCGGCCAAGGTAATTTTCCACACTGTTGATCAGCACCCCCTGGCTTACCACCAGGCGGATCCGGCGGCCCGCCTTGACAATGGTTCCGGCCCGGGGCTCCTGTTCCAGAATCTGTCCCTTGTCCAGGGAAGACTGGGAATACCGGAGCTGGATCCGGGGATAGAGTTCCTTGACCTGCAATTCCAGCAGGGCCTGGGTGAGGTCCTTGCCCCGAACTTCGGGGACCATGGTCTGTTCCGCCCCCCGGAGGGCGATAAAAAAGATTGAAACCGCAATAATCCCCACAAATACCAGAAGCCCCGCGGTCATGGAAATGAAGAGTTTAAGATGATTCGCTATATAGCCTTCGATGGCGTCCCGATCCAAATTCATACCCCTTATATTAGACTTGTTTAAGAACCCGGTTGGTTCTTAAACAAGTCTTGCAAAATGCTCCGCATTTTGCGTTTTTTAGCGGAAGTTGTTCAATAACTGAAGTTATTGAACAACTTTATTAATGCAGAATCCCGGTAAAATCTCTGACCCCGTTGAGAAAGGCCCGCCATTCCAGGGCCTTTTTGGTCCGGTATTGCAGCATGGTTACCGCCAATATCCCGTCCCCCGTTTGTATCAGTATTCCCCGCTCCCTGTCTATGCCTAAAATGGCGCCAGGCGTTGTTTCCGACACAGCGCCTGACACCATTTCCGCCGCCAGAATGTACAGGTACTGTTCCCCGTGCATGGTCCAGGAAAGGGGCCAGGGGGTAAAGGCCCGAATTTGGGCGTCGATTTCAGCGGCGCTTTTTGTCCAGTCGATGCGGCCGTCTTCCTTTGAAAGGAGGCCGCAGTAACTCGCAACGCTGTGGTCCTGGGGGCGGCCGCTGAGGGTCCCCGCTGCGATACCCCGAAGCGTATCCGGGAGCAGGGCGGCGGCCCGGCGGCTCAGCTCTTCACTCAGGCTCGCCGTGGTTTCCCGGCCCGAAAGGGGGATCCGTTCCTGTAAAAGGATGTCCCCGCTGTCCATTTCCGCTGCCAGGCGCTGTATGGTGATCCCCGTTTCGGTGTCCCGGTTGAGGATAGCCTGGGGGATCGGGGTGGGCCCCCGGTATTTCGGCAGCAGGCTCGGGTGGATATTGATGCCCCCCATTGGAAAAAGGCTTAAAAATTTTGGGCCGAAAATTCTGCCGTAGGCAAAGGAGACCAAAAGGTCGGGCTTCAGGGCCGCAATTGCCGCACGGGCCTTGTTGTCAAGTTTTTCCGGCTTTAACACCGGGATGGAAGGGCGTCCCCCGGCGGCCCCTTCTTGCGAAAGCGCCTCCGCTGCGGCCCCTACCTCGGTGGGCTCAAGTTTGCCGTGCCGGCCCCTGGGGCTGTCCGCATTGGTCAGCACTCCCACAAGGCACCAAGCACCATTTGTGGCAGAATCTGCGCCGGCAAGTCTTGACACAGCTTCCAGAGAGGGCACGGCAATGGCGGGGCTTCCCGCAAAAATGATCCGCAATTCCGAAACCCGCCTTAGGCCTTTTGCCGCTTTTCGATTTTGGCGAGGATGCGGTTCCGCTTGGGCACGGAGAGGCGGTCGATAAAAAGGACCCCCTCAAGGTGATCGTATTCATGCTGAATAACCCGTGCCAGCATACCGTCGGCATCAAGATTGAAGGGCCGGCCCTTTTCGTTCCAGGCCTGGACCTGCACGGACTTGGGCCGGATCACATCCGCCCAAATGCCGGGGATCGAAAGGCAGCCCTCTTCGTATTTTACTGTTTCCTGTGATGTGCCGATGATAGACGGATTGATAAACACCCGGGGCGCATCCCCATCAATATGGACCACAAAGATCCGCCGCATGAGGCCCACCTGGGGCCCCGCAAGGCCCACCCCTTTACCCTCGTGGAGAGCCCCGATCATCTCTTCCGCGGTTTTCTGAATTTCACTGTCAATATCCTTAACCGGCTCCGATTTCTGCCGGAGCTTTTCATTTTCCAGAGTGACAATTTCCATGTTTTGATGGTAGCAAAACCTTTGGGGTTTTTCAATTACGAAGAACGATCAAAGCCGGCCTGAAAGGAAGGCCGCGTCCGTATCGGTAAAGGACTTGCCATAAAGGAATTCAAAGAGAAAGCGCGTATCCTCAGGGGCCATATCCAAAAAATGGCAGCCGAAGTAGCTATGGGAATTGTCCCGGCAGCGGCGGACGATTTTGGCATTGGCGCCGATGCTTCGCTTGAGGGCGGAAAGCTGAATCAAAAGCTCGGTGTCCGGCAGCAGCGTCGAGGCAAGGCCGGAGTTGGGATAGGTAAAGAGCAGCCCCGAAGCGCTGACGTCGATCACCTTGCCCTCAAAGGAAGTATCCGTAACCTTGCCGTTTTCAAAAAAGCCATTTATATAGAAGGAATAGGACAAAACCGCCGCAAACTGAAAGAGGGTATCTACCACGGTATAGTCGAAGGGATTCCTGTCGGCGCCGCTGACCCAGGTATGGATATAACCGATCACATATTCCTGAAAAAGAATGGGAACCCAAAGATCGGAAAGAATACCCCTGTTGAATTTCCCCTTAAGAAACCGGGTAATGGCTGAGGAACTTTCCTCATGCTGCCTGAACATTTCAGCGGTGATAAGCCGTTTTTTGGGGTGGGGATCGGAATCAGGAAATTCCCCCTGGGTCGAAGGCAGATACAGGGCCTTGCCCGTTTCGGCGATGAGCCGCTCTTCCCGGGATGCGGGTTTTACATCCTTAAAGATGACGAATTTATAGCCGTCGGCACAGGTCTTGAGCCAGGCCCCCATCTGTTCAATAAGGCCCGCAAGGTTTTTGGGGTCCATTTTTTTGACAAAGTCCCCGATCTCCTCTTTTTCATATTCAGCCAGCTTGGGGAAGGCCAGATTGTACCGGTCCCCAAAATAGGTAAACTGCACATCAAGGTCCGGGGGGGCGTTTATCCGGGAATAGGAGCGATCCAGATTTTTGTAAAGAAATTCCGGTACAACGGCAATGATATTTCCCTTATCATTTTCGAGGGATGCTGCCTCAACCGTAAAGCTGATTGCCTGCCCCTGGTACTTAAACATCAGCTCCATTTTGTCTTTGATTTTTAAACTTTTAATCGGCTGATCGGGCTTAAGAAAAAGTTCTTTCCTAACCGGCTTGTCCACCGTCAAAATATACTCACGGCGATCCCGCAGGTATTTAAGGGGAACATGCTCATTGTAGAGTACACTGAGGAGAAAATCCTTCTCGGTACGCTTAATCGGTATCGCCATAACTGCTCCGCTTAGAAAAAACGCTCATAGGGAGGAAGATCAAAGGATGGACCTTCCTGCTTTTCGGCCAAACTCACCGGCTCCTCAAGAATCAGATCATCAAAACGCCAGGAAGGGCTTTCCCCCTCACCGGTGCGGACATACAATTCACCGGCAATGCCCTGCTCCCGGCCCATGAAACGGACCAGAAAAGAAACCGCCCCGTCCGGCTCCTCCTGTCCGCTTCCCAGCCTGAATTTCCGGGGCTCAATCTCCTCTAGGCTGGAAAAAAGGGCTTCACGGGACACAGTGCCCGCCGCGGACAGGACCTGGGCGTTCCGGGAACCCGACACAAGGGCCGACATTACTTCACGGGCAAAGCGGTAGGCCGCAGCGGGAACATCCCCCTGACCCAAAACACCGATAACCAAATCCGTGGGGTACCGGGCGGCCTCTCCCCGCTGGGGACGCAGCAGTTCTTCCGGTATCGTATTCTGATCCTGGGAAAAAAGAAGGCCGGGGCTGAGCAGCCCGCCCATAAGGATCAAAAAAAGGATCGGACGAAAATTCATTCTTTTAAATATACCACATTCTTGCTAAGCCGTCAAAGAATGGAATTGCTTGCGTTAAGGGATGCCTTGCATCCCCCGGTTCCTCCCATGTATCATGCCTTATGGGTGACGCAGTTTATAAGGCGCTGGAAGAGGGGTACACCGATCCCATCCGGGACGTGCTTTGGGGGCATATCTACCTGACCCCTGCCCTTGCAACGCTGACAAAATCGGTGCCCTTTATGCGGCTTTCCCGTATTCTGCAGCTCGGGCCGGTGAGCTTCGTGTACCCCGGCGCCACCCACACCAGGGCCAGCCATTCCATCGGGGTATATCATCTGGGACGGCGGCTGCTCATCAACCTTGTGAAACGGGGGGCCGGTGAGTGGCTGACAAGCGAAGGGGCGCGGTCCTTTCTCTGCGCCTGCCTGCTCCACGATCTGGGGCATTTTCCCTATACCCACTCCCTAAAAGAGCTGCCCCTGGAATCCCACGAATCCCTGACAGGAAAAAGCATACTCCAGGAGCCCCTGAAGGGCCTGATCGGGGCGGCCGGGGCGGACCCGGTCTTTACCGCCGCCATTGTGGATACCGCCCTCCCCGCGCAGGGCAATGGGGAACTTCTTTTTTACCGGAAACTGCTTTCAGGGAGCCTCGACCCGGACAAACTGGACTACCTTAACCGGGATGCCCGTTACTGCGGGGTGCCCTACGGTGCGCAGGACGTGGATTTCATCCTTTCCCGGCTCTATCCCCACAAGGAACAAGGGGTGGACATTGATTCACGGGGCATTCCCAGCGTGGAATCGATCCTTTTTTCAAAATACCTGATGTACCGCACGGTCTACTGGCACCATTCGGTCCGTTCCGCCACGGCGATGATCAAAAAAGCTCTGATCCGGGGGCTGGAAACCGGGATCATTGCCCCGGAAGAGCTCTATAACCTTGATGATCAAAGCCTTTTCGCCCTGATGGAAAGCCGTTCCGGCAAATCCCCCCTCTTTTCTCTGGCTGCCAAGGTCAGGGAAGGCGCTTTATTCGGCCTGGCCGCGGAAATTCCCTATAACGAAGGGGATCATTCGCCCTTACTGGACATAAAAGCCCGATCCGCCCACGAAAACGCCCTTGCCCAAAGATTAAGCTCTGCCCTGGGCAGAACAATCCCCGGCGATGGCATCATTATTGATGTGCCGGAGCCCTTTTCCCTTGAAACGGGGCTCTACGTGCGGAACGAGGAATGTTATTTTGCGGAAAGTTCCAGCGCCTTTAAGGCGGAAACGGTACGGTCCTTTGTTAAATCCCTCTATGTGATCAGGATCTATGCTGATAAGGACCTGGAACCGGTGTTAAAGTCCTTCCCCGGCCTGACAGATATTTTACACACACAGAAATTGTAATTCGGCGAGGGGGGATTTGAACCCCCGCAATCCAGTTCCCAAAACTGGCGGCTTAACCACTGGCCTACCCGCCGTGCTTTGCTACTATACCCGTTCTCCGGCCCCGCGTCAATTTACCATCAGCCGAACTGGGACCGGTACAGCCCCGCATAGACCCCGTTCTGTTCCAGCAGGCTTTGGTGGGTGCCCTGCTCCACCAGGTTACCATCCTGCATCACCAGGATGAGGTCGGCGTTCTGAATGGTGGAGAGCCGGTGGGCGATGACGAAACAGGTTTTGTCTTTCATTAAACGGCGCATGGCTTCCTGGATGCGGATCTCCGTGCGGGTGTCCACGTTACTGGTGGCCTCGTCCAGGATCAGCATACGCACGTCAAGGAGCATGGCACGGGCTATCGTAAGGAGCTGCTTTTGGCCCGCCGAGATGTTGACCCCGTCTTCGCTTAAGATCGTGTCGTAGCCTTGGGGAAGCTGCATGATGAAGCCGTGGGCCTGGGCGGCCTTTGCGGCGGCGATCACGTCTTCCATTGCGGCCTTGCGGGTGCTCGCGGTTTCCTCGTTTTCGGCGACACCGAAGCCCCGGTAACCGTAGGCGATATTTTCATAGACCGTGCCGTGGAAGAGCCAGCTTTCCTGAAGCACCATGGCAAAGGCAAGGCGCAGGCTCTTCCGGGTGACACCGCTTATGGTCTTGCCGTCAATGGTGATGGTCCCCGTTTGGGGATCGTAGAAGCGCATCAGCAGATTGATGATCGTGGTTTTGCCCGCCCCGGTGTGGCCCACGATGGCGATAAGGGAACCCGGCGCCGCCCGGAGGTTCACGCCGGTGAGGACCGGCTTGTCCGAGAGGTAGCCGAAGTGGATGCCGGAAAGTTCCACGTCACCCATCACATGCCCCAGATCCGGGGCATCATTCTGGTCCACAGGCTCCGGGCTCTGGTCCATCAGATCGAAGATGCGATCCGCGGCCGCTGCGGCGGACTGGATTTCGGCAAGGATATTGGCGGCCTCATTGATGGGGCCTGAAAATTTGCGGGAATAAAGAATAAAGGAACTCATGTTCCCCAGGGTGATACGGCCCGCCAGATATAAAATCGCGCCGAAGACGCTGACCAATGCCATGGACAGGTTGCTGATATAGTTGACGCTGGGGCCCATGCTGCTGGACTGGTAATCCGCATCGTAATAGGCCGTTACCGCATTCTCGTTGTTGGCGTCAAAGCGGGACAGAATCGTTTCCTCCTGATGATAGGCCTTGATGGTCTTCTGCCCGGAAACGATCTCTTCAACAAAGCCGTTGAGGGCCCCCAGCGCGGCGGAGCGTTTGCGGAAGTAGCCGTGAATTTTGCCCGCCTGGGATTTGATAAAAATTGACGCCATGGGAACGGTTATCAGAAATACCAATCCCAATACCGGGGAAATCGACAGCATCATTGCGAGGGAGCCGATCACCGTCACAGTGGTGGTGCAGATCTGCAAAAGATCATTGGCAAGGGAAGTGTTCACCGTATCAATGTCGTAGGAAATGTGGCTGATAATGTCCCCGGTCTGGTGGGAATCGAAAAAACTCACCGGCAGGTCCATAAGCCGGTCAAAAACATCCTTCCGCATCTGCCGGGCGGTGCGCTGGCTCAATGTGATCATCTGCACCGAAAGGAAATAGTTCAGTATTGAACAGATGACAAAAAAGGCCGCCATCCATGAGCAGTAGTAAAAGACCCGGTCAAAATCCACGAGCCCCCGTCCGCCGGTCATGGCGTCAATGGCGCGGCCTGAAAGCATGGGGCCCAAAAGCGCAAGGCAGTTGCTCAAGACCGTAAGAAAAATTATCAGCACGATCCGGGCGCGGTAATGGCTAAGGTAATGCCAGAGCCGGCGTATGGTTTTAAGGACCTGGACCTTGGGCCGCTTCCCGCCCGGAGCGGCAAGGGGGCTGGAAATGCCGGGGGCGCCGATCCCCATGGACGCGCCCGGTCCCCGTTCAGCCGGCATTGATCGCCTCCCCGCCCATTTGGGACAGGCTGATCTCCCGGTACAGGGGACAGGTTTCGATCAGCTCTTCATGGGTTCCGTAACCCAAAATGCGGCCCTGTTCCAGCACCATGATATGATCCGAGTGCATCACCGAGCTTATCCGCTGGGCAACAATAATGGTAGTAGTATTACTAAAATTTTCTTTTAAGGAGCGGCGCAGATCCGCATCGGTACGGTAATCAAGGGCGCTGGATGAATCGTCTAATATAAGGATGTCCGGCTTTGCGGCCAGGGCGCGGGCAATCAAAAGCCGCTGACGCTGGCCGCCTGAAAGGTTGGTCCCACGGGAATTGAGGTTGTAATCCAGGCCCTCTGCAATATCGTTCACAAAATGTTCGGCCTGGGCAAAGCACAGAGCGCGGCGGACATCCTCGTCGGAAAGGTCCCGGCCAAAGCTGATGTTTTCCCGGATCGTGTCGGCAAAGAGCACATCCTTCTGCATGGCAATGCCGAACATCCTATAGAGCTTCTGCGCCGGGATGCCCCGGATGTCATCGCCGTTGATGCGGATAATGCCGGAATCAACATCGTAAAAGCGCATTAGCAATTGAAGTATGGTGGACTTGCCGCAGCCCGTCTCCCCGATAATGCCCAGGGTCTCCCCCCGCTTCAGCGCAAAGCTGATCCCCTCAAGCAAACGGGTCTGCGTTGGATTTGCGTTGTAGGAAAAGCCCACGTTTTCAAAACTGATGTGATACCCGTTATCAACATGGGAACCTTCGCCGATTTTCAGATCCTCAGGCAGAGCCAGCACTTCGGCGATCCGTTCACCGGAGGCGCTGCCCCGTGAATACATCACAAACATCCGGGTAACCGTCAGGGTGGCGTTCAGGATAATCGTAAAATAGGTGAGGAAGGCAAGGATCGCGCCGGGCCGGGTCTGGCCTGAGTTCACCCGGTAGGCCCCGGCGATGATCACCGCCACGAGCCCCAGGTTGAGGAAAAGGAACATCGCCGGGTTGGTAATGCCCATGATGATGTTGGCCTTCCATTCCCGGTCGGTCACATCGTTGTTGGCATCGGCAAAGCGGTCCTTTTCATACCGGGCCTTGGAAAGGGCCTTGATGATCCGGATGCCCGAAGCGTTTTCCCGCACCACCCGGACCATGGTGTCCACCGCGCCCTGAAGTTTGGTGTAAAGGGGAATCCCCGTGCGGGACACCAAGGCGACCACCAGAAAGGCAAAGGGGAGGATCGCCACCAATACCAGGGTAAGCATGGGGTCCAGGGTCAGGGTGATAAGGATGCCCCCCAAAAGGAGGATGGGCGCCCGCACCCCCATACGCTGCATGCCGCTGATCAGCCGGTGGATGTTGTAGGTGTCGGAACTTAAGCGGGCCACCAGTGAGGGAATGGTCATCCTGTCGATCTGGGCGCAGCTTAAAAGGGAAATTTTTGCAAAGAGGTCATGGCGCAGCCCCCGGGTTGCGTCACGGGCAACCGAGGCGGACATACGGTTCGCGGTGACATTGAAGACAAGCGCCAAAAGGGAACAGCCCACCATCACCGCCCCCCAAAAGAGGATCAGGGATATTGACCGGCGGGGCACCACATGATCGATCATGTAGGCCAGAATCCAGGGCAGCAACAGGTCCATCACGGTGCCGAGGAACTTGACGGAAAGACCGCCTGACATACGGAGAAGATAGGGCTTTAGATACTTCAGTATGATATGCAATGAATCACCTGCTTCATCCTACATCTTTAACTAATTTTTTGCTACTCTTGGATTAAGGGGTGATCTTAAAAAACTACGACAATACTGTATACAAAAAGATACAGTATAATAATCAATGAAGATATTATTGAAAATGTCATTAAACTCAGGGAAAATGGTTTTGAAAAAGACAGAAAGAGAAGCCTTTTTATGGTTCATTTTTATTACTTATATATTCTCTCCATGAATTTACTAAAGGTTCTATTATTAAAGAATACCCATTATTCCCATTCGTCAAAATAACTATACCATCATTTGTCTCCGGGCTAAATTCGTAACATGCTCTCCAGCCTTTATTTGTACCGCGATGTCCGTATACAGTCCTGTTGTTTCCAATTTCAGTGATAAAAAAACCAAGCCCCATTGACTGATTATTTTTTATATTTATTTGCCTGTCAAACATTATCTGTAATGTTTCCTTGTTTATTATTAGATTGTTTGGGTATCCATGATAGCATTTCATTATTTCAACGATCATTTGGGCTAAATCGTCCGCCGTTGTGTATAAGCCGGCTGCTGCCTTTTCTGTAAATAAATAATTAGGCATTTGAAAAAGAAGTGAATTATATGGCTTCGCCAGATATTTGTCAAAATTATAATTATATGAATAAGAACTATGAAACATTTGCATTTCTTTCATAATATTATTATCCATAAAATCAGAATATTGCTTTTCGACAACTTCTTCAATCATTAATTGTAAAATTAAATATCCCGCCTCTGAATAATCCCATTTTATTCCCGGTTTGCCGATAATTTTTACTCTTTGATTATTATATATCCAATATTTACTTATTCTATTACCGGATAGTGATTGTTCAATCGAAGGAAGTCCCCATTCGGGAGGATATCCAGAATATCCACCGGTAGAAATTCCCGCGGAATGGTTTAATAACCTTCGTATTGTAACTTCATTTCTATATTCCGAGTCGGGAATATTCCATCTGGTTAAATATGTTTCGACCGGTTTATCTATTTCTATCTGTCTATCTTCTGCAAGCTTCATTATACCCAAAGCGGTAATTGTTTTTGCTATTGAAGCGGCCTGAAAGATCGTGTCTGTTGTCATAATATCTTTATTCTTAATATTTTTGTATCCAAATGCCTTATTGTAATATATTTCACCACTTTTAATGATGATAATTACCGCCCCCGGGATATTTCCCCCAACAATTTTCGGCAATTGAGTATCACAATTTGAGATAATAGTTTCTAATGTATCAAATTCATTTATAGAAAATTTGGTACATGATTGCAATAACAGTAATACTATTACATGATTTAATCAACTATTATTTGCAAAATTTTCATACCGATATTGCCAATTCTGACGATCCATGTTATGATGTATGAATGACTGAAATACGCCGGCTCAACGCCGAAGAACTGCCCCATCTCCACCGTATATGGAACATCGTATATAATGACCGTCACGATTACTCAAAAGAGCAAAAGCCCGATCCCCTGGCGGATCCCGCCGAATGGGGCTGGGGCGTTTTTGAAAATAGCAGGATGATCAGCTGTATGATGGAAATTCCCTACCTGATGCGCTTTGACAACAGCGGCGTCCCCATGTCCGGCATCGGCGGCGTGGGGACCCTGCCGGAAGCGCGGAAGGGCGGGAACATCCGCGCCGTCTTTGAAAGGCTGCTCCCTGAGGCTTACGAGAAGGGGGTGGTTTTTTCCAATCTGACCCCCTTTAACCACGCCTTCTACCGCAAGTTCGGTTACGAGCTGGCCTGCGCCCGGAATGAGATAAGCATTTCCACACAGGAATTCACAAACTTTAAAACCGGCGGCCGCTTTACCCAGATTTTCCCCGGTGACGACACCGCGGAGCTCCAGTCGGTTCACAGCGCCTACATCGCCGATATCAACCACGGTATCTGCCGGGATTACTGGCCGGACAACCGGGCCTGGAAGATCTTTACCAAGGACGACCCCTACGCGACCGGTACTTTTATTTACCTCTGGCATGACGATGCGGGGAAGGCCCGCTCTTATATCAAGTACCAGGATAAAACAAGCAACGATGAGCATATCATGTCGGTGCGGGAAATTGCCTTTACGGACCGGGATGCCCTCTACGGCGTCCTTAGTATCGTGGGCGGCCTCAGCGCCCAGTTCCAGAAATTTCAGTGGCCCATGCCCACCTTCCTTGACCCCACGGATTTTTTCCCCGGCGGCGGTCTTTGGGGCATCAATCAGCGCATTGTTCCCCGTGACATGACCCGTGTTATCAACGTAAAGAAGGCCCTGGAACTGATGCGCCGCCCCGCCGGGGAAGGCTCCCTTCCCTCTGGGGAAGGCCGCTATGTGATTGAAGTCAATGATAACATGATAGGCGCCAACAACGGAAGGTTCCTGGTTGAATACGGCCCTGAGGGAACGCAGGTTTCCAGTACCCAAAAAGAGGCGGACTTAATCTGCGACATCCCGGCCCTGAGCCAGCTTATCACCGGCTACCGCACGCTGGAAAACGCGCTCCGCACAAAACAGGCGGGCCTGGAACTTAAGGGCCGCAGAAAAATCCTGGACAGGGTCTTTACCCTGCGGCCCCAGCATGTGACGGAATATTTTTAATTGCCCGTTCCCTAATCGGGAATGTTGGAACTCTTTGCCTTCTTCTCTTTTTTCTCCTGCCGCTTTTCCTTCATTGTTTTCTGCGGAGCCTTCTTCTGCTCCTTCTTTTGGTGGGTTACACGTTCAGCCATGATTCACTCCTTAAATTTATGATACTCTTATTTTACAGCATACGAAAAATTTTGCATATACCCCCAAAGTATGACCCCTTGAAGGAGCCGCCGGGAAAGCCTACCATGGAACAGGAGGACATCATGACAAACCGGGACATCCTGAGAATCGCCATGGAACAGTCCGCCATTGATTCAAACTGCATGGCTGAAGACTTTACATCCGGTCAAAACAAAGTTGTTATTTCCGCGGCCAACAATAATGCCCGGCGCTATCTCAATCTCCCCTTCTTCTGTGATCTGGTATCCTATGGATCGAACATAGTCGCATCAGTGGATGCGCGGGTCTCTGATTTTGTTTTACAGTATATCAATCATTGCAAAATAGCGCACTGCTTTGAAACGCCGAACCTTCATTTATTGACAAAAGAATTTGCACAATACGGGAAAATACCCTGCTTTATGGCGGAGTATTTTTTACCCGATGTAAACAGGTTAGCGGTGCTTCCCTGTGACTACGATGTACGAATCCTGAATCAAAATGATTTTGTGGATCTTTATGTGCCGGAGTGGAGCAATGCGCTGAGCGAAAAGCGGAAGCACCTTGATGTCCTGGCGGCGGCTGCCTTTGACGGTGGAAGAATGATCGCCATGGCAGGCTGTTCCGCGGACTGCGACACCATGTGGCAGATCGGTATTGATGTCCTGCCTGAATACCGCAGGAAAGGTATCGCCGCGGCGCTCACATCCCGGCTTGCCCTTGAAACGCTCGCGCGGGGGAAGGTTCCTTTTTATTGCTGCGCCTGGTCAAACATCGCCTCTGCGCGGAACGCCATTGCAAGCGGCTTCCGGCCCGGCTGGGCGGAGCTTACCGCCATTGATACGGAAAAGGCGCTGGGGATGATGGGATAGGTACCCCTCGCAACGAATCAATGAAGGGCAGGGAATGTTCGGTAAATTTGGTCATTCCTGCCCCATCTCCTGCTCAATTTCCTTGATGGTCGGCAAACTTGATTTTAGTTCCTCTGGTATCTCTTTTACCAATTTATCCTGCCAATCCGCCACGCCTATTGGTTTGTTATATCCCGCAAGGGAATACTTCACAACCAAATCATTTTTCCCCTTAACCAGCAGTAAACCGATGGTCGGCTTGTCATCAGGGTACCGGAGAACATCGTCAACGACATTCTGATACATTGATAATTGGCTTACAAATCCGGGCTCAAAATCAGAAGCTTTTAATTCAATCACTATATAGCACCGCAGTTTTAGATGATAAAAAAGCATATCAATATAAAAATGGCTGTCACCAACCTCAAGCGGGACCTGCCTGCCCACAAAAGCAAAACCCTGCCCCAATTCCAGCAGAAACTTTTCGATGTGTTCGGTTAGTTTTAATTCGATTTCTATTTCCCTGCGGTGGGGCGCTGAACCGATAAAATCG
>BOAU01000031.1 GCA_026002025.1 Spirochaetia bacterium
ATGCTTGCATTCAACGCATTAAAAAAATCGCCTTTGGGTTTCGGAACAAAGAACGGTTTAAGCGTTCTATCCTTTTTCACCTGGGCGGTTTGGACATGAGTCCTTCCACCTCATAGCCGGAAGAGCCTCATTTTTAAAGGCTATCAGATCCACCACCACATCGGCGTCCAGTGCCGCAATGGCCCTGCCGAAGCTTCCCGCCTGTTCTTCCTGGGTGCGGTCGAGTCTGACCCTGGTTACCCAATTCCAGATGCCGCTTTTAACATAGGGTTCGCTTTGTCCCCTGCTTACAACGGTTGTTTCATACCCGTTTTCCACAAGTCTGGGCACAAGATATGTGCCGATATGCCCGCATCCGCCAATAACCACCGCTTTCATCTGCCGCTTCCTCCTTAATTTTCACCGTTACTTATCATCTGCCGTATCCGTATTCCGCCAGAGATATCATCTAATATTTTTGTTTCCTCAACAAGCATTTCCCTGCGGTATTCGGTTTTCCGCTTTTCCTTAAGCTTGTCCACGGCCTTCCGGTCACGGGAAGCCTCAATGTAAACCGCCCGGGCTGCTTCAACCTTCAGTTCCGCCTTTGCGGCCTCTTCCAGCAGGCGATCCAGAGTTTGATCAAGACGCATAATATACAGATCATAACTTTGAATTTCTATTGAAGTGTTATTGGGGGAAAAGCGTTCCTTTGCAGCCTTTGTCTTTTCAACGGCGAGGGCCTTGATCTTGTTTTCAATTTCCGTAAGTTCACCGATTGCCCTGCCCAGTTCGATCTCGGCTTCCTGTTCCCGATGCTTCCGTAAATCGAGAACCTTTTCCAGGGAAAATCTGAAACGCTTCATTAGAGGCTGGGGGGCGCAGAAATTTCATCCGCAGTGTTACTGTCAACAGTATTACTATTAGCAGTATTGCTGCCGGCTGCGGCAATTTCTTCAGGCGGTATTTTGACGCCGCTGATCCCGCTCATCACCTTGAGTGTTTCCGCAAGGGAGGTTTTTTCATCCACATCCTGGATAAGGAAATTCTCTATGGATATATGTTTTGCGATAGCCTCATCCACGGCGGGGTTTGAACCGGCCTTATAGGCGCCCATATTGATAAGGTCCTCGGTCTCCCCATAGACTGCCATGTTCCGGCGGATAAATCCCGCGGCCTGACTGCTTGCCTTACCGGAAACAACCGGGGCAAGCCGGGAGATGCTCTGCAAAACATCGATTGCCGGGTAATGATAGGCCTGGGCCATCTGCCGGGAAAGAACGATGTGGCCGTCCAGAATTCCCCGGACCGTGTCCGCCACGGGCTCGTCCATGTCGTCGCCGTCCACAAGGATCGTGTAGAAGCCCGTGATGCTTCCCCTGCCGGAGGTTCCGCTGCGTTCAAGGAGTTTCGGCATGGAGTCGAACATGCTGGGAGGATAACCCCGGGTTGCCGGAGGTTCCCCGGTGGCAAGACCTATCTCACGCTGGGCCCGTGCGAAGCGGGTTACCGAATCAAAGAGGAGCATCACATCAAGGCCCTGGTCACGGAAGTATTCGGCAACGGCGGTTGCCACATGGGCGCTGCGGAGCCGGGCCAGGGGGGGGGAATTACCGGGACTGACAATTAAAACCGAACGGGCCAGGCCCTCAGGCCCCAGATCCTTTTCGATAAAGTCATTTAATTCCCGGCCCCGCTCCCCGATAAGGGCCACCACGTTTACATCGGCATTGGTGTTCCGGGCGATCATCCCCATCAGGGTGGACTTCCCCACACCGGAACCGGCAAAGATCCCGAGCCGCTGCCCGCGGCCGACCGCAAGGAGGCCGTCAATGGCCCGCACCCCGGTGGCAATGCGATCTTTTATCCGGCGGCGCTGTAAGGGGTCAGGAGGATTCGCCATGGCGGGATACATCACCGCCGATTCAATGTCCCCCTTGCCGTCCGCGGGCCTTCCCTGGGCGTTCAAAACCCGGCCCAAAAGTTTTGGGGACACCGCCACTTCAAGGCGGCCCCCTGATGCGATGACCCGGTTCCCCACTTCAATGCCGTCGGTTTCATCGTAGGCCATAAGCTGGACTGCTTCATCCCGGAGTCCTACCACTTCCGCCTCAATGATCCCATGGGAGCGGCCCTTGGGGGCTTCAATGCGGCATATCTCGCCGATGATCGCCTGGGGTCCCCGGCTTTCAATGAGGAGCCCCTGTACCTTGCTGATATGTCCCACGCATTTGATAGGATCGATACGCTCGGCGGTTTCAGTATATTTGCGGATTATATCGCTTAAATCAAATTCGTCTGATATATCTGACACATCAACTCTATCGATCAGGTCAGGCTCAAAAAGGCTGCTCATCATTACTGTCCTTCGGCAGCGGGTTTTGCCTTTGCCTTGATGGGGGACAGTTCCAGAATCTTTGTTTCTATTTCCGCAAGCTGGCTGGAAATGCGGGCGTCGATTTCCCCGAAGTCGGTTTCGATGATACAGCCGCCGGGATCAACGGTAGAATCCTCCGCCACCTGTATGCCCTGCACCCCTTCCATCTTCTGGATAAAATTATTGACATGCTCGGTGGTGAGTTTCACATCCGCCATATTCACCCGGATAGTGATATTCCCCCGTCCCTTTACCTTCTGCAGCGCAGCCGTCACATTTGAGCGCACCACATCCTTTTGGGTTTCGGAGATGATCTTAACAACCTTGCGGGTCATCAGTAATACTAAATCTACGATCTGCTGCTCGGTTTCTTCGAGGATCTGTTCCCGCTGTCCCTGTGCCCGTTCAAGCACGGTCTGGACCCGCTCGATCAGGCGGTCCGCCTCGGCCCTGCCTTCGGCAAAACCCTCTTCCTTTCCGGCGCTCCTCCCCTGCTCTTCCGCCGCTTTCCGTTCAGCCTCAAAAGCGGTTTTGGACTCCTCTTCGAGTTCTGTGGCTTTTTGCTTTGCATCGGCGATGATCTTTTCCGCCTCCGCCTCCGCATTCTGCTTTAAGGATTGAACATCTTCGGTTTTCCGGGTTGTTTCAAGGGCCGCTGCATCCCGGGCTTCCTTAAGAATATTTTCAGCCTCCGCCTTTGCGGAATTGATCAGTTCTTTCCGCTCAGATTCCCACTGTTGTTTAAAGGCTTCGGCTTCCTGCCGCAAATCGTCGGCAGTGGGCCCGGTATATTCTTCTGCGGCCGGAGCGCTCGGAACCGCTTCCTCCTCGGGCATAAAATACGCCGAATCGGGATACGCTGTGGGAGCTTCCAATAAAACGCTGGAGCCGTTTAAAGTTATTTCACCGGGCCTGAATACCGTTTTCGCCACTATCAGTTTCCTTTTAAAGTTTCTTTAGAAACCCCAGTTGTCTAAAAAATCGAAGATTTTTTAGACAACCATCTCATCTTCGCCGCCGCGGGCGACAACGATTTCACCGCTGTCCTCAAGTTTACGGATAATCGATACGATCTTCTGCTGGGATTCTTCAACATCCTTTAAGCGGATCGGGCCCATAAATTCCATATCTTCCTTGAGCATCGCCGCGGCGCGCTTTGACATATTCCTGAAAATCTTGTCCTGCACCTCGGCGTCCACCGATTTGAGGGCCTTGGACAATTCCTGGGAATCCACTTCCCGCAGAACCTTCTGGATAGACTTGTCGTCGATCATAACGATATCTTCGAACACGAACATCCGCTTCTTGATCTCCTCCGCAAGTTCCGGGTCCTCATCTTCCAGAGATTCGATGATCGTTTTTTCCGATGAGCGGTCAATCATGTTGAGAATTTCAACGATGCCGCCGACACCGCCGGCGGTGGTGTAGTCTTCGCTGGACAGGGTGGAAAGTTTCTTTTCCAGCACCCGTTCAACTTCCCGCAGCACTTCCGGGCTGGTACGGTCCATGGTAGCAATTCTGCGGGCCACATCGCTCTGCACTTCGTGGGGAAGGCTCTTGAGTATCACCGAGGACTTATTCGGCTCAAGGTAAGCCAGAATAAGCGCAATGGTCTGGGGATGTTCCTGCTGGATAAAGTTGAGCAAATGCGCCGGGTCGGTACGGCGGATAAAGTCGAAGGGCCGCACCTGCAAACTTGAGGTGAGCCGGTTGATGATGTCAATTGCCTTCTGGCTTCCCAGGGATTTTTCCAGCAGCTCACGGGCGTAATCAATGCCCCCCGAGGTGATGAACTGGTTTGCCATCATCAGTTCCTGGAATTCCTGGAGTATGGAATCACGCTGGTCAGATTCTATGGTTTCCATCCGGGCAATTTCAAAGGTGAGGGTTTCAATTTCATCTTCCCGGAGGTACTTGAAGATCTCCGAGGAAATTTCCGATCCGATAGAGACGAGGAATGCAGCGGCCTTTTCCCGGCCCGTTAAATCCTTTGTGCCCTTTTTCTTTGCCCCGGCAACAACGGGATCGTTTGCTTTTGCCATTTCCTATTCCTCCGAAAGCCAGGTTCTGATGAGCTGGGCCACATCATCAGGATGTTCCTTGGCCATATTGGCGGCATTTTCCTGAAGTTCCATACGGGTCCGTTCTTCCACAGACATGGACACATCCACCCCCTGCTCTTCCGCCTCTGCAATGGCGCTTTCCCGAATTTCCTGCTCGCGCCGGGCCCGGGCCTCTTCTTCCATCCGCCGTTTCCGTTCTATTGCGCTGGATATGGACCTGAATACAATAAACCCTATCAATAGTAAAGCCAGGGCGGCAAAAAATATCAATACGGTGGTGGTCATCTGCTGCTTTCTGAAATAAGCGGAATCCTCCACGGAAAACTCTTTACTCCGGTCGAAGGGAATATTCTGCACCGTTACCGAATCTCCCCGGCCGGCGTTATACCCCACGGCGTTCTGCACCAAAGACGCCGCCGCCCGCAGATCTTCTGCGGGGACGGGGATATATTCACGATCAATGGTGCCGTCGGGAAGGGTCACAGGTTTTCCCTTTTCATCGTACTTCCATTTCCACTTCCCGTCGATGTTTACTGAAACCGTCACCCGGTCAATCTGGGGGCTCCGCTCTTCCTGGGTAACTTTTTTGTTCAGCTCCTCATTCTGGAAAAGCGTTTCCTGGGTCATCTTGCCGTAAAGATTGGACATATCCTTAAAGGCCGGCGGAGTCTGGCCTTCAACACCGGCGGGGCCTTCGGGATTTGCCCCGGTGCCTTCCCATGAGGTGGAAGAGATATTCTTGGAACGTGTGATGGATGGGACCATTTCCGAATCATCATAGGCCAGACCAGGGGTCCGTTCTTTAAGGATGATGGGTCCGTATTCTTCCGATTCGGTATTCTTTTTACTCATATCCATATCGATCTTGATATTGAGGTCCCGCACCCGGTCGGTGGTAAAGGTAGATTGCAGGGAAGCCAAAACCTGCGCCCGGTATTTTGCTTCCAATGTCTGGATTTGTTTTTGTTCCTTTTCAATAAGACTGATCCGGTCAAAGGCCGCCATGCCTTCAAAGTCATTGAGGACAAGCCCGGCGGAATCGGTAATAACAATGTTACTGTCAATGAGTCCCTGTACGGCGAACTTGAGTATCTTCTGGATACCTTCGATCTTCTTGCGATCCTGGGTGATAGTGCTGCCCGGTTTGGGGAAGATGATCACGCTGGCGGTTACCGGTTTCTGATCGCGGACGAACAGTTCCGTTCCGGGTGATACGATGGTAACGCTTGCGTCATCAATTTCATCCAGGGCCTTGATATGCTCGGTGACCATCTGGGTGATGGCCCGCTGGAGATTTACGTTCCGTTCAAAATCGGTGGTGGTCCACCGTTCCCTATCGAAGATCGCCCAGGGGTCCGTCCCCTGGGGAATAAGATCTTCCCGGATCAGGATGGACCTCATCCGCTTGGCGGTTGCCTCATCGCTTACCTGCACCACTCCCGTGGCGGTAACCGATGTCCGCACCCCCTCTTCGTTTATCCGGGAAATGATCCGGTCCCGTGCAGCCTCGTCCCGTATGGGCGAGTCAATGACCGGCGCCATGGTAGGCGCGGAAGACACCGAAAAGAGGGCGACAACGCCCCCGATTGCTATGACGGCAATTCCAATCAGCATGATCCGCTGAACCATGGTCCACTTGCCCCAGAGTCCTGTGATCTGGGCTATAACCTTTTTTAACCACTCCATATTCCCCTCCCCAGGAGTGCTGATTCAGCAAAGCTGAATCAGCTTGGAGTTTTTCTTTCAGAAAAACTCCCCGGCACTTTAGTGCCGCTTTATTTTATTACCGTGTTTCTACCGCACATTAATAATATCTTTCCAGCCCTGCACAAGGCGGCTCAGGATGTTCCGGGTAATGTTCAGGGACATGCCGGCCTTTGCCTGTGAGATGGTAAGATCGTGAATATCCACCGAATCAGGATCGGTAATGGCCTGTTCCGCAAGGCTTGAGGCAAACTGCTGATCCCCGGAAACCTTGTCCAGGGACTGGAGCATCACTTGTTCAAAAGTACCGGCGCGGGTAACAGAATCGGCGCCGATGGTTTTCTCAAGCTCCGTAATACTTTTACCGATCCCTGTAAAGGATTTGCTGCCGGGCGCCATGTGTTTTGGGTTTGTTAAATTGAGGGGAATCTTATCCCCGGTCACCATATTTGCAGAAAGAACGTTCATATATTACCTCCCAATAATATAAAAGTGAAACTAGCGGCTCCCGATATTCAGGGCCTGCTGGAACATGGCCTTGGCGCCGTCGATGATCGATGCGTTGGCCTCGTAGGCCCGGGACGCGGCGATCATGTCGGTCATTTCAGTTACGATATCCACGTTGGGCATTTCCACGTAGCCCTGCCGGGGACCGGTCTTGATCGCATCCGGGTGGGTGGGATCGTAGACCAGTTTATTCTCTGTGGCGTAGTCCTTCTGCACTTCCAGGACCCGCACCCCCTTGCCAATGCCTGTGTCCATGGACTCAGGCAGGAAGGGCGAACGCCATGACGGGCCTTCGGCACGGGGCCGCATAATCACCCGGCTTCTCCGGTAGGGTCCGCCCTCGGCGGTGCGGGTGGTGGACGCGTTGGCGATATTGTCGGCGATCACATCGTTGCGGAGCCTTTGGGCGCTCATCCCCGTGGCCGCTATGTTTATCGAATTAAAAATTCCCATATTTTACTCCTTAACCCCTCAATACCTGATTTACCTGGCTGAACTCGAAAGTCGCGGCCTGGGCCAGCAGGGAATAGGTCATCTGGTTTTCCAGAGCCCCCATCAGTTCCTGTTCGGGATCAACGTTGTTCCCGTTGTTGTTATAGGTACTGGTATAATCCAGCACCCGCCTGACCTGCACATCCTGATAATTCCGCTCCCGGTGGCTTGGGATATGTTTGGGATTGGTCAGGGTCAGTTCCAGGGCCGGCCTCTGTTTTTCCGTGTCCAGGGCCCGTTTCAGCTCGCTTTCAAAATTCACCGTTGAGCGCTTGAAATTGGGAACCTCGGCGTTGGCAATATTGTTGGCGATCACTTCCCGGCGGATGCTGTTGGCATCCAAGGCGCGGTGAAGCAGATCCACTGTCTTTCCAAAACTGTTATCAACCTTCATTTACATTCTCCCAATATAAACATCGGCAAAATCCAGGAATTTTTAACCGCAAAGGACACAAAGTTTACGCAAAGATCGCCAAGACGCCTTCTTCCTTTGTATACTTTGCGATACCTTCGCGCTCTTTGCGGTTTCATCTTCAATATTCATAAGATATACCTGCCCAAATCCTGATCCATCACAAGACCGTTGAGTTTCTCGTTCACGTAGTCGGCGGTGATGGGGATCTTTGCCGGGGCGATATCCGGGGCCTCGAAGGAAAGCTCCTCCAGCAGGGCCTCCATGATCGTGTGGAGCCGCCGGGCGCCGATGTTTTCCAGCCGGGCGTTGACTTCGGCGGCCAGGGCCGCAAGCCGGTCTATGGCATCGGGGGTAAAATCAATTTCAACTTTTTCGGTGGACAGGAGGCCCGTGTACTGTTTGGTCAGGGCGTTCTTGGGTTCGGTAAGGATGCGGAGGAAATCATCCTTGCCCAGGGAATCCAGTTCCACCCGCAGGGGAAAGCGGCCCTGAAGCTCGGGGATAAGGTCCGATGGCTTACTGACATTGAAGGCCCCGGCGGCGATAAAGAGGATGTGATCGGTGTTCACCGGCCCCCACTTGGTGTTAACCGTGGCCCCCTCCACGATGGGGAGGATGTCCCGCTGGACGCCCTCGCGGCTCACATCGGGTCCGCCGCCCCCGCGATCGCCCTTAACGGCGATCTTGTCGATCTCGTCGATAAAGACGATCCCCGTTTCCTCAACCCGCTGCCGGGCTTCGTCGCTTACCCGGTCCTTATCGACCAGTTTTTCAGCCTCCTCGGCCTTGAGTATCTCCCTGGCACGTTTCACCGTGACCACCTTTTTTTTCTTGTTACCCCCAAAGAAACCGGCGATCCCGGAAAGGCTGTTTTCCAAATCTTCCATGCCGCCCCCCATCATTTCAATTGAGGGGAACTGGGGGTTCTGGCTCACGGTGATTTCCACGGTCCGCTCTTCAAGCTTTCCTTCCCGGAGCATGGTCCTGAATTTTTCGCGGGTGGAATTATCCCTGGGTGCTTCCGCAGCATCGTGGGCTGCATCTGATGCGGCGGCTTGATCGATTTCCGGCTGTTCATTCGCGGCATCGGCCTCATTCTGCGCCCCCCGGTTAAAGGGGATGCCGATTTGAATGGCGGTCCCCATGATTCCGGGCCCGCTGGGATTATCGGGGCTGATGGAAAAGGCCCCCATGGGACGCACCACCGGTCCCGCCTTCGGCTTTGCTTCCTTTGCCTTCGCGCCCGAGCCGGGGAGGAGCAGATCGATGAGGGCCTCCTCGGCCCGCTTTTCCGCTTCCGCAGTGACCGATTCCTGCATCTCCTGTTTTACCATCTGGATGCCGGCGGCCATGAGGTCGCGGATCATGGATTCCACATCCCGGCCCACATAGCCCACTTCGGTGTACTTGGTGGCCTCAACTTTGATGAAGGGTGACCCCGCAAGCTTGGCGAGCCGCCGGGCGATTTCGGTTTTACCCACCCCGGTGGGGCCGATCATCAAAATATTCTTTGGGGCGATATCGTCCCGAATCTCCGGCTCCAGCTTGAGCCGCCGGATGCGGTTACGCAGCGCTACCGCCACGGCCCGCTTGGCCTTCTTCTGCCCCACGATGTACTTGTCCAGTTCCGCCACGATTTCCCGGGGAGTAAGCCGGTCCAGATTTTTTTCGTTTGCCTTTTGGTCAGCCATTACTTTAATTCCTCCAGGGTGATCTGTGCGTTGGTATAGATGCAGATGGTTCCCGCAATTTTAAGGCTCTTTTCGGCGATCTCCGCGGCGGAAAAACTGCTGCCCTCAAGGTAGGCCAGGGCCGCCGCATAGGCGTAGTTCCCGCCGGAACCGATTGCCAGCGCGTCCTCCGCCGGCTCGATCACATCCCCGGTACCGGATATGAGCAGGGTCTTGGAAAGGTCCGCCACCAGGAGCAGGGCCTCAAGTTTCCGTAAGGCCCGGTCGGTGCGCCATTCCTTTGCCAGTTCCACCGCCGCCCGGAGCAGGTCCCCGGAGTACTCCTTGAGCTTTTCCTCAAAGCGGTCAAAGAGGGTAAAGGCATCGGCGGTGGCCCCGGCAAAACCGCAGAGGACCTTCCCGTCCATAAGCCGTCGGACTTTGCGGGCGTTGTTCTTCATCACTGTCTCGCCCATGGTTACCTGCCCGTCACCGGCCATGGACACCTTGCCGTCCCGGCGTACTGCCAGTACCGTGGTACTGCGGATTCGATTCTTCTCTTTATCCATTTGATTCATACTCCTACCCTTCCCCCATGGGGATGCGCCTTAGCGTAAACTTTCTTTAGCCGTTCAATATCTACGTGGGTGTAACGCTGGGTGGTGGAAAGGCTGGCGTGACCCAGCAGTTCCTGTACTACCCGGACATCGCAGCCGGAATTCACGAGGTGTGTAGCAAAACTGTGGCGCAGGCTGTGGGGATGGATGTTCTTCCCCAGCCCGGATCGTTCCGCGTATTTGGCGATGATCCACCGCACACCGGGAACCGATATGGGTCCCCCCTTGCGGTTGATAAACAGTTTTTCCGTGGGGTGTTCACCCTTAATTTTCAGTTTCCGTTCACCCAGATAAATTACCAAAGCTTCACGGGCCTCATCGGAAAAAAATACGTACCGTTCCTTGTCACCCTTTCCAAGTACCCGGGCCCCACCAAGATTCGAATCAATTTTGTCAAGACTTAATGAAACCAATTCTGAAATACGGAGCCCGGCGGAGTACATGGTAAGGATCAGGGCCTTGTCCCGCTCAGGCCACAGTATTCCTGCGGAATCGGGGAGTTCTGCGAAGCTTGCCATTTCCTTTTCCCAGAGAAAGCTGGGCAATGTCTTGGGGCTCTTGAGGTTCCGCAGGGCGTCGCAGGGATTATCCGCGCGGCGGTTAAAACGGATGAGCCAGCGGTAATAGCCGCGGATGGAAGAGAGGGCCCGGTTCACGCTGACCGCGGCGGTCCCTTCGGCGCTGAGGTCGGCGATAAAGCCCCGCACCTCGTGCTGGTTTGCCGCATCGGGATCAATCCCGTGGTTGCCGCAATAATTGGCAAAGTGGGAAAGGTCCTTTCCATAGGCTTCAATGGTCCGGCCGGACATTCCCCGCACGGCGGAAAGGTAGGAAAGGTATTCCTGAATAGAAAGAGGCATTTCGCTGTTAATAACGCTGTCTTTCGTCATTTATTCCGCATCGTCCTTTTCTTCCGCCGCCACTGCCGCAAGATCAACTTCATCATCGCTGTGGAGATAATCGCATTCGGGGTTAATACAGGCCTTGTGGGCCCCGTTCTTCTTGTCGTATTTCTCAACCATGAACTGGCCGCACTTGGGGCAGCTTTGGTTTATCGGCTTGAAGTGGCTGATAAAATCGCAGTCCGGGTAATTGGTGCAGCCGTAAAATTCCTTGCCCCGGCCGCGGGTCTTCCGGGCAACGATGTCGCCCCCGCATTTGGGGCATTTCGCAAGGGGTATGGATTTGGTGTTCCTACATTCGGGGAAGCCTGAACAGGCAAGAAAATAACCGAAACGGCCCAGTTTCTTCACCATGGGCTTGCCGCATTTTTCGCACACATGATCGGTGGGCTCGTCCAAAGAACCCTTAAATGATTCCAGGGTTTTTCCCACCTCATCAACCTGTGTCTTGAATGGATGCCAAAATTCCCGGATCATGTCGGGCCACTTGATGGCGCTTTCCTCAACCTCGTCAAGCTGGTTTTCCATGGAGGCGGTAAAGGCGGCGTCCACCACGTGGGGGAAATATTCCACCAGCATATCGCAGATCATCCGGCCTAAAATGGTAGGCACGAGCTGCTTGTTCGACCGTGTTACATAATAGCGATCCAGCAGGGTTGAAATGATCGGCGCGTAGGTTGAGGGGCGGCCGATGCCCTTTTCCTCCAGGGTCTTAACGATGGAGGCGTCGGTGTAGCGGGGCGGCCCCTGGGTAAAATGCTGCTCGGGATAAAATTTATCAACCTTTACCTTGTCACCGGTTTTAAGCGCCGGGTAGGTGTTTCCCTTTTCTTCACGGGAGGCCAACAGTTTTATTACCTTGTAAAAACCTTTTTCGATAAGCTTGGTCCCGGAAATGCGGAAAATTCCCTCTCCCGCGCTGATGTCGGCGCTCACGGTACGGGTCTTTGCATTGGTCATCTGGCTCGACACAAAGCGCTCCCAGATAATCGTGTAGAGCCGCAGCTGATCCCGCGTCAGGTGATCCTTTACTTCATCGGGGGTGTAGCTCACATAGGTGGGCCGGATCGCCTCGTGTGCGTCCTGGGCCTTTTTCCCCACCGCGTATTCCAGGGCCTTTTCAGGAAGTTCCGCGGGATAATTTTTCCCCAGCCAATCACGGACCTCATCCAGAGCGGTTTGGGAAATACGCACAGAATCGGTACGCATATAGGTGATAAGCCCGATCCGGGAACTGCCGATGTTCACCCCTTCGTAGAGTTGCTGCGCGACTTGCATGGTTTTCCTACTGGTAAAGCCCAGCCGGTTTGCCGCGGTCTGCTGCATCTGGGAGGTGGTAAAGGGCGGACGGGGCCGCACGGTTTTATCGGTCTCCCGGATATCGGAAACAAAACAATCGGCATTAGTAATTCTATCAATGATCGCCGTTACTTCTTCTTCGCTTTTAAGGTCGGGCTTGCTGCCCTTCCATGACACGAGCTGTGCGGTAAAGGAAGATTTGCCGACTTTGAAATCAGCTTCCAAAGTCCAGTACTCTTCGGGGATAAAGGATTCAACTTCCTTTTCCCGTTCGCAGATAAGCCGCAAGGCCACGGACTGCACCCGTCCGGCGGAAAGCCCGTTCTTCACTTTTTTCCAGAGCAGGGGCGAAAGGTTATAACCCACCAGACGATCCAGCACCCGGCGGGCCTTCTGGGCGTTCACCTTTGACTCGTCGATAATGCCGGGATTCGCCACCGCCGCCCTGATTGCCGTGGGGGTGATCTCGTTAAAACTGATCCGCTGGATGGACACCGTTTCATTCTTCGCCGTAATGGCGTTCCGTAAATGCCAGGCGATTGCCTCACCCTCGCGGTCATTATCACTTGCCAGTAATACGGTGTCCGCTTTTTTTGCGTCCCCCTGAAGTTCCTTCAAAAGCTTGGCCCGTCCCCGGACGGTGATGTATTCGGGGGTAAAGTCATGGTCAACATCGATGGCAAGCCGGGACTTGGGGAGATCGATAAGATGCCCCATGGAGGCCTTAACGGTATAGGAAGGCCCCAGATACTTTTCGATGGTTTTTGCCTTGGCAGGTGATTCCACAATAACAAGGATTCTGCGATCCTTGGCGGCTTTTTTAGCCACCGGCGGCTTTTTAGGGGCAGCTTTTTTGGGAGCCGCCTTTTTGACCGTGGAACTCTTCACCAGAATTTTTTTGGAACCGGCTTTTTTGGCCGTGATGCTCTTCGCCGCCGGTGTTTTTTGGGCAGCGGCCTTTTGGGGAACTGCCTTCACCGTATCGGCTTCTACGACTGCTGTTTGTTTTACTGCTTTTACGGCCATAGGTTTTTTTCCTTATTGTCGCTTACCAAATTTTCTTTCAGTTTCCATTCGTCAAGGATATCAGAAACAGTGTAAATGATCCGCGCCCCATCCGCCGCAAGCTTCCGCGTTCCTTCCCCAAAGGCCGATAGACCTGGGTGCCCTGCGATGGCCCCCGATGAAGCGACCCAGAGATCCCGGCCCTGTTCCAGGGCAAACTGCGCGGTGATCAGCGCCCCCGACTTGGCAGGGGCCTCGACGATCAAAACGCCCCGGGCCAGTGCGGAAATGATCCGGTTCCGGGCGGGAAAATGCCATTTCATGGGGGAAGTTCCCGGAGGATACTCCGACAGGATCACCCCGTTGTTTTCCAGTATCCGCCGGGCCAAACTGCGGTTTGAAACGGGGTATATCGCATCCGGCCCTGAACCCAGGACCGCAATAGTGGGCGCGCCGCCCTCAAGGTTACCCCGGTGGGCCATGGCGTCGATCCCCAGGGCAAGCCCGGAAACCACCGGGATATTGTTGGCCCCAAGAGAACGGCCGATGTCAAAGGCCTGGGCCGCCGCCGCCGGTGTCGGATGCCGGGTCCCCACCACCGCCGCCAAAGTCTGTTCCGGGTTCGGTAAATTCCCCCGGTAAAAAAGAACCGCCGGGGGATCGTATATCTCCCGGAGCAATGGCGGATAATCGGGAGAAACCATGGATACCCAACGGATACCCCGAACCTCTGCCGCACGGGCGTCCTTCTCCGCCTGGACGCGGATCGCATCCATGGTCCAGTTCCGCTGTTTCATGGGCCGGTCAAGAATTATTTCAATATCATGTTTGGTAAGTTTTTCTATTTCGTCTTCCGAATTAAATTTCCGGCAGAGGATTCCCCGTTCAAGAATAGTGAGGCCGGGGATTCGTGTAATAATTAAATCAAGTAACCCGCGATCCTTATCCATTCATGTTTCCTAAAATATATTCCCTGTTACTTTGGGCTTCCGCTTTTATGTTTGCGTCTTTGGTGGTGACTATAATACGGTCATAAACATCCACAGCTTTTCGGTAATCCGTTGTCAGGTAATAGGCCCGGGCAAGGGCGCTCATGCCGTCCACATTGCGGGGCAAAAGTTCAAGGTAACGTTCAAGGTGAGGCACGGCCTCGGCGCTGCGATCCAGTTCCATCATATAGAGAAGCCCCAGTTCGTAGCGGGGTTTTGCATAGGCGGAATCCAGTTCGATGGAACGCCTGAAGGCCCCTTCCGCCATGGTAAAATACCGGTCCCGATCATTTTGCTGTGTACCCGGCCTCGCCTGCGGATCAAGGGAAGCCTTCGCCACCATTACCGCGGATACGCCGGTAAGGTAAAAAACCGTTGCATCTTCCGTATTGTACAGAAGGGCCTGTTCCAGGGCGTCCAGCGCTTCCCTGTGCATGCTCTTGTCCGCAAGGCGGATGGAGAGAATTTTCCAGTAAGTTCCGGTCTTGACCGCGGCCTGTGTATAGCGATCTATGGCGTCATTGTAGGCGGCAATGGCTTCGCGGAGCCCCTCAATGGTGTTCGGGATGCCGCTCCGGGGGGAACTCAGTTCCGCTATCCGTTTCGCAAGGACCCGATCCATATCCCGCTGTTGATACCGGTAGATCGCAGTAGTTCCGCCGCCAATAACAGCGGCTATGATAATAACCAGGATAACATTTGTTGCCCTGTCCAGTTTTTTATTCATGGCTTGCTGCCTCCCAGCTTCGGCATAAATTTACGGTGATTTTCCCGAAGCATGGAAACATCCACATGGGTATAGATTTGGGTGGTAACCAAATCGGCGTGTCCCAAAAGTTCCTGCACCGAACGGAGGTCCGCGCCCCCGGCCAGCATTTCCGTAGCAAAACTGTGCCGCAGGGTATGCAGATGGGAGCCGGTCCCCGCCTCGGCGGTAAAGCGGGTATAATTTTTCCAGATCCCCTTTCGGGTAAGCCGCTTTCCCGATTTACCGATAAACAGGGCCGGACTATGCCGGTGTCCCGCAATCAGGGGCCGGGCTTCCGCAAGGTAACGTTTCAGCCAGCTGGCGGCCTCGGGGCCGAAGACCACGATCCGCTCCTTGTTTCCCTTTCCCTTCACCCGTGCGATCCCTTCGGAAAAATCAATGTCCCGCACATTAATACCAACCGCTTCCGAGACCCGGAGGCCCGCGGAATAGATAAGCTCATAAATCGCACGGTTCCGTAATCCTAAAGGGGTCTTCGTATCAATTACGGAAAGGATCTCTTCCACTTTTTCACGGGGCAACACCTCGGGAAGGTGCATTCCCCGGCGGGGTATTTCCAGAATCGCCGCGGGATTATCCTGCCGGATATTTTCATCCATGGTGAATCTGAAAAATGACCGCAGCGCAGAAATGGCCTTTGCGGCGGATCGTGAATCAATACCGTCTTCGCTCCGCCTACATTCAAGATACCGCGACACTCCCTCCGCATCAACCGATGCTGTCTCAAGACCTTCCTCCGTAAGCCATTCCAAAAACCTGCGGATCTCAAGTCCGTAGGTTTCCGCGGTAAGCGGGGAGCGGCGTTCCAGGGCGATGAGCCTTGAATAGTATTGGCCGGATAGGGATGCGGTTTTCACCATTCTTACAGATCTTTCCCGTCACCGGCTGCGGGCCTGAGGGATTCCCTTTCCCGGTGGTTCCGGATCAACGTGGGGGTCTCAAGATCATCTTCGGGATAATTCCGCTGGGAAAGATAATCCGCGCGTTTTGATGATGTCCGGTCATAGAAATTCTGAAATTCCTTAATGTTGACAACATCACCCTTATCCTTTGTCTCAGGCGCAGGCATTTTAAGGGTGGGACCTGCCGCGTTCCGGGCCTCTTCGGTTTGGAATCCGGTGGCGATCACCGTTACCCGGATATCTTCACCCAGTTTTGGATCAAGGCTGGCGCCGGAAATAATAATCGCATCAGGATCAGCCTTTGCGGTGATGATCTTTACCACCTCGTCAAGTTCCACCAGCGCAAAGTCCTCGCCCCCTGATACATGAACCAGTATCCTGGTTGCCCCTTCCATGGTGGTGTCCTCAAGGAGGGGATTGTCGATGGCGTTATTGGCGGCGTCCGCCGCACGGTTTTCACCGGAACCAAAACCGATTCCCATGAGGGCGTCCCCCTGCCCCTTTATGGTGGATTCCACATCGGCAAAATCGATATTGATAAGACCTGTCTCGGTGATCAGATCCGAAATTCCCTGCACGCCCTGACGGAGCACATCATCGGCCTTAAGGAAAGCCTGGGTCAGGGGGGTCCGCCGTTCCACCACATTGAAGAGCAGCTGGTTCGGAATAATGATGAGGGTGTCCACGGACTCCCGCATTTTTTTGATCCCCTCCTGGGCAAGGCGCATCTTGTAGGGGCCTTCAAAACCAAAGGGCTTGGTAACCACACCGACGGTCAGGGCGCCCTCTTCACGGGCAATCTTGGCGATCACCGGCGCGGACCCCGTACCGGTACCGCCTCCCATACCGGCGGTGACAAAGACCATGTCGGCGTCCTTAATGGCGTCGGCGATAAGTTCCTTGTCCTCGTTGGCGGCCTTTTCCCCGATTTCGGGCTTTCCCCCTGCGCCCCTGCCGGCGGTCAGCTTGGACCCGATCTGCAGCTTGGTCTCAGCCTTGCTCTTATTCAGATCCTGCATATCCGTGTTAACCGCAATGAATTCAACGCCCTGTAAACCGCATTCGATCATACGGTTAACCGCGTTTGAACCGCCCCCTCCCGCGCCGACAACCTTGATGATTGCCGGCGCAAGCGTCTCCATTTCATCCTCATAGATCTGAATATTCATAAACCCTCCCAAATCACTTTCTATATTTGATTAAGCTCACCGTTTGTAAACAGGAGCGGTCATCCTAAAAAAATTCCTTCTTAAGCCAATCCAGCAGTTTGATATGGATCCCCTCAGGGGCGCTGTCACGGGGAGGAGTCCCCCCGCTTCGCTCGGGAGCGGTTTTCCGCTCACGGTCATTTCCTTCAAGCACCAGCCCCACTGCGGTGGCATAAACAGGACTGCGGTATTCCTCCACAAGCCCTCCAACGGGCAGGGGTGAACCAACCCGCACGGGCATTTTAAACACCTGATTCGCCAGTTCCGCAACGCCCAATAACTGGGAGCCCCCACCGGTAAGTACAATCCCTGCGCCCAGAGGCCGGGAAAGGTTCAGCTTGTCAAGTTCTTCTTTTACCATCCAGAAGATCTCTTCCATCCTCGGCTGGATGATGGTAAGGAGCTGGGACCTGGGTATGGGCATGGGCGGTCGGCCGCCCACACCGGGAAGAATGATATCGTCATCCCCTTCAAGCATGGCCTCCCAGCAGCAGCCCGCCTCAATTTTGATCTTCTCGGCATTCTCAAAAGAAATGCCCTTGATGATCGATATGTCACGGGTAACCTGCTCGCCCCCCACCGGTATGGTGGTGATTGAATAGGGCGTCCCGTCGGTATAGGCCAACATCTCCGTGGTCCCGCCCCCAAGGTCCACCAGGACAACCCCCAGTTCCTTTTCCTCTTCGGTAAGCACGGATCTTCCCGCCGCCAAAGTCTGGAGTACCAGATCGTTAACTTCGAATCCGGCGCGGTTAACGCACTTGACCAGATTCTGGGCGCTGGTACCGGAGCAGGTGATAATGTGCACCTCCGCTTCGAGCCGCACCCCCATCATGTCCAGGGGATTACGGATACCCTTTTGATCATCCACGATATAACTCTGGGGAATCACTTCCAGGATCTGACGATCCATGGGGATCACCACCGCCCGGGCCGCTTCCAGCACCCGCGCAATATCGCTGTTACCGATTTCCCGGTTCTTTCCGGTAACCGCAACTACCCCCCGGGAATTGATCCCGTCAATGTGGCTGCCGCCGATTCCGGTCCAGACGGTTTTTACCTCGCAACCGCTCATCATCTCCGCGGCGTCAATAGCGGCGGACACCGAACGGAGGGTGGCTTCAATGTTAACCACCACCCCTTTCCTCATCCCCGTGGAAGGACAGAGCCCCACACCGGTGATTTCGAGAATGCCCTTTTCATTGCGCTCGCCTATGACGGCGCAAACCTTGGTCGTGCCTATGTCGAGACCGACAACTAATCCATCGTTAGCCAGAGGAGGCCTCCTTTATTTTATACGACGCCGTTTCAGCCCTGAAATCAATTTCCTCAATATCAGAGTTTTTTGACGCAAACACGTCAAGCATGAGCATCACATAACGAAGGGTTTCTTCATTCAAATCCGATTCAAGCCGGATCCGCACCGGATTATGAACCGGATATAAGACAAGATCAAATCCATCAAAGGCCTTCCGGTTTATCCTGATTTCCGAGATCGCTCCCAGCAGTTCCGGCGCGGAGTCCCCGATGGACTGGAGACCCGCAAGGAATGTGCCGAACATGGCGGGAAGCCGCATCCCCAGCGCCGGGGGATCAAACACAAGTCCTGAAATAAGGGGCAATGAGGGAACATCGTCGTTCCCGTTCCCGATTTTAAACACGATTCCCTGACGGTCAAAGTATACCGGAACCAGTCGGCCGTCCAGCCGGGCCAAAGACACGCCCACCGCAGTGCGGGGGATCAGCACGATCTTCACCGTATTGGGGAAGCGCTTGGTCACCCGGGCGGATTCAACCGTATACAGGCCCTCAAGGGCCTTTTCCGCGGAACGGGTATTCACCGAAATAAAGGAGGAGCGTTCCCCGATTCCCGCGGCGGCGATCACCGAAACGCGATCAATGCCGGGGAATGTCATGACCTCAATTTTTGAAAGGGGCATGCAGGGAGCGACCGCAAAAAGCCAAACAAGCTCCAGGATCAAAACAGCTGCCGCCGAGAAGATGAGCGCCTTGAGTCCCTTCTCCAGTCCCCGCGAAGAAGAGGATTTAACCGGCGCCGCATCCTCCGGGTAGACAAAATCACCGGACATCATAGCCCTCCTCAGGGGAATAATAGGGCGCCGCGTCAAGGGTATTATCCCGGTTATGGCTTGATACATTTACAATAAGACCGGACATCAAAAGGGTGGTTGCCAGGGAAGATCCCCCTGCGGAAAAGAAGGGCAGCGGAACCCCGGTTGCGGGCAGGGACCCGGAAACCACCGCCACATTGAGTAGCGCCTGGGATACCACCATGGTTACCATACTGTAAGCCGCAAGCCTTCTGAAAACCGTTTCCCCCCGCTGCCCCGCCCGGTAACCAAAAAAGGCAAATGCGCCAAAGAGAACAAAAAGAAGGACCACACCCAAAAATCCCGATTCTTCCGCAAAGGAAGAAAAAATAAAGTCCGAATGAATTTCCGGCACGCTGGCGATCTTCCGGGTCCCCTGCCCGATGCCCTTTCCCAATGGCCCCCCTGACATGATCGTAAGCAATGAGGCGCGCACCTGGAATCCCCCGCCCTGGGGGTCGATGTCGGGCCAGATAAAATTAACCAGACGCTGCAGCCGGTGTGCCTTGGTAAGGATCAGGAGACTCGACAGGGGCAGCAGCATTACTATTGCCGCAAAGAAATAGCGGAGCCTTACCCCGGCAAGGAAAAAGATGATGAGGGCGTTCACCGCGATAAACACGGCGGTAGAAAAATTATTCTGGAGATAAATGAGGATGAAAAACAGGGCCGTCATCAAAACCGGCGGCAGCACCCCGGAGGCAAATGAATCAAGATTATTCTGTTTCTTGTCGAAGATATGGGCCAGATACAGGGGCAGTACCAGCTTGACCATTTCAGAAGGCTGGTAGGTCCAGGAACCGATCCTGATCCAGCGGCTGGCGCCGTTTTTATTCACCCCGATGCCGGGAACAAAGGTAAGTATGCACAGAAAAACAGTTCCTATCACCAGAAGCTTGATGCATTTCCGTAAAATCTCCAGCTTGATCCGGGACGCAAGGAAAAAGAGCAGCATCCCCGCGGCTCCCAGCATAAGCTGCCGGGAAAAAAAGTAAAGCCCGTCCCCAAAGAAACGCTGGGCAAATGCGTATGATGAGGAATAAAGTGTAACGAGCCCCAGGCCGGTAAGCAGAAAAACACTGCCAATCAATATATGATTTTCCGGCGAGGAGCGGTCTGTTTTTTCCACATCAAACTGATACATTTCTCTCCCGCCTATTGTATCTTCAAGGTTGAAAGGGCGATGATCGCAAAAAGCCCGCCCAGTATCCAGAAGCGTATAACCACCTTGGTTTCCGCCCAGCCCGACAATTCAAAATGATGGTGAATGGGCGCCATCCTGAACACCCGCTTCTTCCGTAATTTAAATGAAACAACCTGTATAACCACCGACATAATCTCAAGCACAAACACGCCGCCGATGATCAGAACCAGTATCTCTTTCTTGATGATAAGCGATATGGTGGCCACCACGCCGCCCAGGGAAAGGCTCCCCACGTCCCCCATAAAAACTTCCGCGGGGTGTGCGTTAAACCAGAGGAAGCCGATGCAGGCCCCCACCGCCGCAAGGCAGAACACGGTAAGTTCCCGGCTCCTGCGATATAGGGCAGCCCCAGGTAGGAAGCATAATCCACCCGGCCGGTTAAATAAGTCAGTATTGCCAATGCGATAAACACCAGGATCAGAAGCCCTGCCAAAAGGCCGTCCAGGCCGTCTGAGAAATTGACCGCGTTAGATTCACCCACAATCAGGATCACCCCAAAGGGAATCCAGAGAATGCCCATATCAACCACGGGATTTTTAAAAAAGGGAACATAGAGCTCGGTGATCCCCTCTTCCCCGGAAAAATACAGTATCAGTACCACTGCGATGGCCACGGCGAACTGCCCCGCCAGTTTTGCCCAGGCGGGAAGCCCGTCAGAATTATGCTTCGTAACTTTAAGGTAATCATCAACAAATCCGATAAGACCGAAGGCAACAAATGCCCCTAGGGTAACCCATACCATTTCGTTCCGCAAATCCATCCAGAACAGCATGGAGATAAGCACAGAAACAATAATGAACACCCCGCCCATGGTGGGGGTTCCGTCTTTTTTCAAATGGGTCGCGGGGCCGTCGATCCGTACCGCCTGCCCTACATTGAGGGCCCTTAGGCCTTCAATAATTTGGGGGCCAAAAATAAAGCAGATGAGCAGGGTGGTCAGCGCCGCATAGGCCCCGCGGAATGTCAAATAGAGGAATACATTGAAAGGGGTAAAATATTTTACCAATGGGTATACAAATTCGAGAAACATTACACCGCCCCCTTAAGCAGAGCCCGTCCGGCCGAAACTGTTTCGTCCATAAGCACAGCGGTAAGCCGTTCCAGGGCGCAGCCCCGTGAACCCTTCAGCAAAACCAAATCCCCGTCCTCTACAAATTCCTCAAGTGCATTGGAAAGCTCAGTAATACTGTTTGTGTGAAACACAGAAATACTGCGCCGGCCATCTTTTATGCCGGCGGCAGTGAAGGCTTCGGAGGCCGCTTTCATTTCTTCACCGTAAAGGAAAATCATATCCGCAGAGGAAGAAGCGAGCCTCTGTCCCAGTTTCCGGTGGGCATCCTCCGAAATATCCCCCAGTTCCAGCATGGAACCCATCACATAAATTTTCCGGCCATCATATTCAAGGCCGTCGCAGAAGCCGACGGCCTCCGCCGTTGATTCGGGGTTGGCGTTGTAGCAGTCCTGAATCACCGTGACCCTGCCCTCAAGAATTTCGCTGCGGCCGAAGAGGGGCTTAACACCGGCAAGCCCTTCCCGTATGGCCCGATTACTCACGGGAACTTCCCGCGCAATGGCCGCCGACGCAAGGGCGTTACGGAGATTGTGCTTTCCCGGCAGGCTAAAGCGGACTTTTTCACCGGCCCAGCCGATTTCGCTTCCCTTAAGCCCCAGGTTCCGCACCGATTCAAGTTCGGCCGCGCCGCCGGAAAATTCCGCGCCGGTTCCGTAGAAACGCACCGTTCCCTTTACATTGCCGGCGAGAAAATCACGGTACTCATCATCTGCGGGGATCAGGGCAATTTCAGTGCCTCTAAATTCCGCAAAAATATTTTTTTTCTCCTC
>BOAU01000032.1 GCA_026002025.1 Spirochaetia bacterium
ATATCAAGAACCAAGAGGATCTTGATAATGGGAAACAAGGTGAGCTCAATTTAGACGGAGCTCAAATTTTATAGCCCCCTTTAAGGGGGCTTCCTCAAGCCACCGGCTATGCCGGTGGTATTTGACTTTAAGTATAACAAAAGAGGACAACTTTTATGGCAACACCATTTTCAAACTGAAAAATTATTCCCCAAATATCATCCCAAAAATTATCATATCTTAATGTGTTTGAAGTTTCAATATGCGGGATACCTAATGTATCCATTACATCAGTTTTTGTACTACCGAGAGTTAATCCGCTATATGTTTTTACTGTTGGTGAAAGTACTTCGATATACAAAATACGTTTCTGATTATTCCATGCGACTTTTACATTTTCATCCTCAAAACCATTAATTGGACCAAATGACTTTAAAAACATACGGGTTTCCACAACGGTATTTGACTTGGAAATAAAATTATCATCTACAGCTTGTCCGATAAACCATTTATCCCCATTTGCCAAAATAACACCCGCCTCGCTTTGAGGAAACTTATCATGCGGGTTATTTATTTTTTCTTCGATTATTGCCCGTTTAGCCATATCCTCATCTATGTTTTCCTTTTGCGGCGCTGTACTAGTTAGGTATCCGCCAAAAACCCATCCGGTAATATTACCGTAATTTACAAAGTGCCAATAATCTTTTATGCCATCAATAACAACAGAATCAGAATTGATTGAAAGTAATTCAACCATGCTTCCGTTCGGTATAGTTGTTATTACTTTTGAATCTATTTTGGAAAATTCTCGCAGGTTCAAGCCTTCAGGTGAGTTGATATATTTTACTTCAGAGGCATTTGCGACCTTCTCATCTGAAGATTTTTGTAAATTAAAATCTTCAGATGAGTTAATCTGTTTTACATCACTGGTGTTTATTGTTTCACCAATAGGATCATTCTGTGTGTTGTTTGATTTTACACAAGCGCAAAAATTCGCAATAATCAAACACATAAATAATAAATTTTTCATGTTATCTCACCTAACGTCATATATGAAATTAGTCCCAGAATATAAAGATAAAGGATTGGTAGGGTTACGGTTATCATAATCCTTTTGATCTTTATATGTTTCATAATGTGTATGCACCTTATCAGGTGAACCTACATCACTCATATCAGCTATATGTTGTCCTGCATATATTCTATCACCGTCTTTGACAGTTATATTGTCAGTATGCAACAGGCGTTCAACAGTTCCGCCATTTCCGGCTATAATTATATAGCTGGATTGGGTGCTAGAACCGGGATTAATGCCCGCAAATATAACTGTACCGGTAACAGGAGATACTACAGGGTCTCCACGTACTCCAGCTTTTACGGCTCCTATATCAATACCTGCTTCATGTCCTTTACCCATAGTACTGGTAATTCTTGTAGATTCTGTTGGAAACACACGCCCCTCGTCTATTGCCGATATTGATGGATTAGGCATCCCAAGAGCATACACCATAGGTGGTCTGTTTTTATCACTTGCACTCAACCCCCAAGGATCTGTGTAGTTCACCGGGTCATTATTGACATACGCAAACCAGTTATTCCCGTCCCTAATCGGGTCAACCGTGGTAAACCGCACCAATTCCGGTGAGTAATCCCGGTATCCATAGTTATAAAGCCCGGTAACACTGTCATAGGGTTTCCCCGTATATCCCAGATTCATCCCATGTTCCAAATCACCCATATACGGCTTCCCGAAGGCATCGTACTCATAGCGCTCTTCAAGGTTCCCCATATCATCACTGGCACTCCGCACACTCCCCATAAGGTCTTTCCCAAGATAGGCAGCCCCGCCCCGTGTCCCCGTGGCTGCGCTTCGGTTCATCCCCACCGGCTCACCACGTCCATAGAGGGTTACTGTCGCCCCCCGGTATCTGCTCTGTTCTGTAACGCTTTCACCCAGGTTCGTAGTACGATTGTCCCCCGTATCTTCTCCGATCCACCGGTAACGGCTCCCGACTGTTCCGGTGTTCTCCCCGCCGCCCAGCACCGCCCCGCTTGCTGTCCGGGTGGTAAAGCTGCCGTCATTGAAGGTTTCCCCTTCACGGATCGTTTCAAAACTTAGGCCATCGTATAAGGTCCGCACCGTGCCCCGGCCTGTGTCCTGCGTAAGGGTCCGGCGTCCTAAGGCATCGTAGGCGTACCGACTCTCGGTCTGGCTATTCCCTATATGGCTTACCGCTTGGGAATAGGTCATCCGATTCTGTCCATCGTAGCGATACTCCGCTTCCCTTCGCAGACCCTTCTCGCTCAACAAGTTTCCATCCTTATCATAAGTGTACCTGATGTCCTCTTTCTGGACAAGCCGATTCTCCGCATCGTAACTGTATCTGATGATCCCCCAGGGGGTTTCCTTGCTTGCCCGGTTCCCGTTTGCATCGTAGGTATAACTTTCCCGCCATACCATCTGATAGCTGTTTATGATATTCCCAAGGGCAGGACCGGCACGGTTTAACATGGCGCGTAATTGCGTAACCGCCACATTATCAAAGCTGTACCGGGTGGGCGATCCCTTGTCCATTGTAAAGAATAAACCTGCTTCCTCGGCTTCGGCTTTGTCCTGATCCGCTTTCTCTGTGGTCCAGGGGTAAAGCACCGACTGTAAGCGCGACTGATTGTCATACAAATATTGGGTGATGTTCCCCTTTTCATCAGCACTATGACTTCGCCGTCCTTGTCCATCGTACAAGTAGGCTTCTACCCTAAGGAGCGTATTATTAACACCGGTTTCTTTTATCAGGACAGTACGCCCGATCTGGTCGTAAAAAGTCTCCTGTTTTACTCCGTTCCCGTAGACCCGTTCAATTTCCCGGTTCATTACATCATACTTGTAGTTCACCTGCAAACGCTGGGTATTGTCCACCACCCGCAGTAATTCATTGTTTTTCCCGTAGCTGTATACCACATCACGGTTCCCGCTCTGCATCCTGATCCGACGGCCCGCCCGGTCGTACCGGTACTCGGTCGTTTCCCGTGCCCCGCCGTCACTCTGTTTTATGAGCTTTCCCCCGGCATCATACTGATAGCTGATCGTCCCGGTGCTCCCGGTTGCCTTTACAATATTCCCCGTCCGATCCCGCATGATGATCCGGCTGGCACCGTCGCTGTACCGGGTTGTCACGGTCCCCATGTTATCCGTGTATTCGTTTACTACATTCTTCCCTGCAAAATCTGTTTTTCCAATTAACCGCCCTTCCTGATCGTAGCTGTAACTCTGTCGATCCCCCAGCCGGTTTGTTTCCTGGGTAAATTCTCCGTAGGCGTTTTTATCGTTGCGATATTCCGTGCCCTTGCCGTCTATAAAGGTTACTTCCCGGCCCCGGTTCCCATAGCGGTATTGCTCTACCACATCCCCGCCGTTCTTCACTTCCACAATCCGGCCCAGGCTGTCGTACCGGTATTCCCGGTTAATCCCCGGCCGGCCCGTCTCTTTCCAGAGCCGTCCCGCATTATCATAGACCCCTTCCCAAACAATCCCCACTCCATCGCTTATTTTAGACGCCTGTCCCAGGTGATTGTATTCATATTCAGCGCTGCTCCCATCGGCATAGCTTATTTTCGCAATTTTGCCTATTTCATACCATTCATACCGGGTTTCTTTCCCATAGCCATCATAAACCGTCACCAGCTGCCCGGCCCCATTGTGGGCCCAGCGTCGGGTGTTTCCTTCCCCGTCTGTTTCCTTTACCGGCTCACCCCAGCCGTTAAGCTCCCATACTTCGGGATACAGGTTTCCCACGGTCACCGTTACCTGCCGGTTTCCGCTGTCATAGGCCCATTCCGTGTAATAGACCCCGCCGCCTATGCTGGCGGCGGTCACAGTTTCCTCACGGATCACCCGCCCGGCCCCGTCATATTGGTAGCGCTTCTCCCCGGCTGCCGTGATCTCCCGTGACATGAGTCCCCGCCCGTCATACTCGTACCGGGTTTCTATCCCATTGCGGTCAGTCTTAGCCGCTATACTCCCGTCATTGTTGTACCGCACGGTAACCGCTGCGTCCCCTTCGCGTCCGGCTGCTGTCAGCCGCCCCGCAGCGTCGTATTCGTAGGCAAAGAAGCCCCCGGACTGGCCCTGCTCCCGTGCCAGCCGCCCGGCCCCGCTGATGCTCCGCTCCGAGGTTTCACCCGCCGCATTGGTCACGGCCTTTACCCGGCCCCATGCGTCTATCTGATAACCGGTCTGTTCCGTGCCGCCTCCGGCCCCCGGACGGGACACGCTCCGCACTTCTTCTCCGTATCCCTGCCAGCTATAGCTGTAGGTTTCCCGGTACTGTCCGCTGCTCCCCTCTTTCTTTTGCACCGCCGCGGAAAGGCGGCCCCCCGCTTCATACTCGTATTCCCATACCCACGGGCCCTGTTGTTTCTTTGTCATTAATCCGTCTGCACGGTACTCATACTTTGTGATATTTCCTGCGCCGTCCGTCACTTCCACGGGCAAATGCCGCTTGTCGTACTTGATCTTTGTTACCCGCACTTCCCCGGTTATCGTGTCCTTTTCACGGATCTCTGTCAGGTCTTTCCGGCTGTTATAAACCCAGGTCTTTTCCAGACCCGCGGGGCCTGTTTCGGTGTTTATCTTTGCCCCATAGGTGTACCGCCATTCACGGCCCGCGCCGTCAATATACCGGGTTACCCGTCCCAGGGCGTCATTGGTCCACGATTCCCTTATCGTTTCCCCGCCGCTGGTAATACTCCGGCCCGAAAGGTAACCATGGATATCGTAGGTGTACTGTTCTGTCTCCCGGTTTCCCCGTTTCAAGGCCGTTATCTGTCCCTGTCCATTGTATTGCCCGGTAAAAACAACTACCCCGCCCTGACTTATCCGGGTACAATTCCCGTTTACGTCATAGGTCCATTCTGTCCGTACCCGGTCCCGGTCCAGGTAAACCGTCTGCTGATCCCGGTTATTCCAGGTCCACTGTTCGCTGGTCCCGTCATGGTACTGTTTACTGCTTATATTCCCCCGGCTGTCATAGGTATATTGGATAAGCGCCCCGTTGATCGTTTCCTCATACATGAATCCCTGGGTATCGTACCGGTGGCTTTGGGCTGAACCGTCCCCATGGGTTTCCTCTATAATCCGGTGTCTCTCATTATACCAATACCGGGATTCCATCCCGGAATGGTTCGTATAGACCGTGAGCTTCTGATCCGGGTAGTACTGAAAGTGTTCGGTATAGCCTTCCTCATGGGTGGTTGCGCTGACCAGTTTTACCCCCTCAGGACCATCCGCCCCATAGGTCAGTTCTATATAATTCCCATCGGGCTTGATTATTCGCTTGAGACGCCCTCCTTCATAGCTGTACCGTACCGTATCCCCGTCAATATCCGTAACCGAGCTGAGCATTTCACCGTTATACCCATAGCTTACCGACTGCCCCAGGGGGCCGCTGATCCGGGTTATGAGGTTCCCGGTATACTGTACCGAAAGTTCTATCCCCGTACTGAGTACTACCTTCTGTACCCGGTTCCCGGTCCGCAGTACGGTTGTCCGGTTCCCGGCCCGATCCGCCGACCCGGTATACAGGCCCTGGGAGTTATAATATTTCCTGACGCCGCCCTTCTGGTTCAGGATAAAGCCGCCGCTCCCGTCTTCCTGTATGAATGATGCCCGATCGCTTTCATCCCTGGGCCGCCAGCTTATCCCATCGCTGCTTACATAGAGCCAGGCGATACCCGCCTCATCTATCAAATTCAGCGTCCCAAAGCCCGTGCTGTACATATATTCAGGGGTCCCCGGAAACAATACCGCCCCGTTCTGCGCCATGATCACGTCTGAAAGGTCTGCCTCCGCCTTATACCCTGCCCAGGTGCCCCATGCACTGGCCAGCTGCGCTTCAAGCCGGGCCATGAGTGCCCCTTCTGCCTGTATCTCTGAAATCGCATTTTGATATCGGGCGATTTGGGTCCGGATATGGCTGTATAAGCTGGATGCTCTGCTGCTGGCGGTGCCGGCGGCATTCTTTGTTTCTTGAGAAGTATATTCATCTGACCATGCCAGTGAAGCCAACGCGGATGCCGCTTCAGCGTTCTTTTTTGCACGTGATTCCAGTCCCTGCCAGACCGCCAATCGCGACCGATAAATCGTCTCCGTATACCGCCAGTCGGTTCCCGTCCCCCAGGCTGCGGCAAATGCCTGCTTGAATGCCTCCACCTTTGATGCAAAAACATCAACATAGCCCGCTTTGTAGTCCTGTTCCAGTTTCCTCCGGTGTACATCGGTTCCCCGGATAATGCGGGTATCAAGGCTGCTTATCCAGCCCTGGCCAAACCCACCTTTTACCGGATTTTCATGCCGGTATTGCCGCTCCGCCTGGTAGGCTCCCAGTATTTCCGGCAGGGTGATATCTACTTCATCAAACTGGTACTCCCCGCTTGTCAGCAGTACCGGATCACCCCCTTTGCGGGTAGTATCTTCATTCTTGTTTGTTTCACTTTTATTAGGATTAGGTGTTTGTGCATCAGTTGCAGTCTTTTCCGCCTCAGTCCTATCATTTGCTTTATCTTGGGCATCATCCCCAGATGATTTAGGGCCATTTTGTTCGCTGCCATTCAGCGAGTCATTAGGCATGTCGTTGGCTAGTTTATCGTTTTCACGTTCTCGGATAACCGTATCCCCTTCAGATACTGCCGGCTGGGGCTCACTGCAACTAGTCCCCTCCTTGTTATCGTCTTTACCATCGCCATTACAATCTGTTATTACCGCATGTGTAAATGACAAAGGAATAATAAAAATAAGTAAAGCTAAAGACAGTACTTTAGTCTTCATAAATATCCCCCTCTATGCCCCTTTCCATGAGGCCGCTGCCAATCGGCATAAGGTGTTTTAATATCTTAATTGATTTTTCAGCCCCCCAGTCCTTTTTACCGTTTATCCGGGCAATAATGGTTCCACCGGTATCCAGCAGATAGGTTGTTGGTATACGGGGGGCATAGACATCCCGTAAGGAATTATCCGTATTAAGCAGTACCGGAAAGCTGTAATGGTTTGATTCAAGGTAATCTTTTACCGTATTTTGGTTTTCTCCAAGGGAAATGGTGAGAACCGTGAAAAGGCTGCCCTCGTATTCTTCATATAACTGCTGTATTGACGGTTTTTCTTTTGCACAGTACGGACACCAGCTGGCCCAGAGATTCAAAAGAACGTATTTATCATTTAAAACAGTGGGATCATAAGGTTTATTATCCAGGGTTGATAAATCAGTAAGGGGAAACAGCTCTTTTTCCGTGTACCACGTAAGATCGAATTCTTCCAATTCCGCCTGTGATACCTCAATTGACAGCGCAGTCGGCTGAAGTGTTTCTATCCCCGGTTCGGGAACTGCCGCTTCCTGCGAGGCGCATGACACAAAAAGGGACAGCATGGCGGTCAGAATGACGCCCATTTGTCTTTTATTACCACATCTTTTCATCTGATACTCCTTTAAAAATTCCAATAAAACAGTTTATCCAGGAAACTGTTGCTTTTCGGGGTTGAATGGGGCACCCAATATTGCGATGCCTCAACAAATGAACTGTTGCCGAATCCGGTTGTTCCGTTTATGTATGCCGGATCATGGCTTGAATAAGGGGATGCGGGGGCCTGCAGGGGAATAACATATACGCCTATGTTTTTCCGGGCCTCACTTCCCGAAGGCTCGCCGCTCTTTTTAGACCATGTTTTAACTACCATTTGATTAATACTGCTCTTAAGTGCATTCCCTGAAGCTGCCAGGGACGGAAAGATGCCGGCCATCTTTTCGGCGAAACTGTATAAATCCATGTACATGTCCGAGGGGTATGTTGCAAAATGATAAACCTCAATGTCACGTAATATTGAGTCAAGCACCGTGTCTCGTATGGCCGGGGTGGTTATTTTTTCGGCAACAAGTTTTGAAAACTCTTCAAGTTTTGAAAACAGGGGATCAACAAAGGTTGAGGCAAGGTGCATCTTGGAAATGGTGACGCCGTTGGTTCCAATGTACTGATTTTTAAACTGCTCTATGGCGGAATCGCAGAAGGTATCCCCGGTACGGGTGGCTTTCCCAAAAAACGATGTGAATAAACTTCCATAATCCCAGCCCGCGGCAGGAATAGCGCCTTCGCTGCCCACCAGCCAGTCGGCGGATCCTTTTAACTGGTATGCAATTTCCATTAACGCGCCAAAACAGGTATCAAAGGCAATAACCTTTAACTCATTACCCAACCCGCCTGAGTTTATTGCCTGGCCCAGGGCCTTAATCGTCATATAATTGCTTGGACCGTCAAGAGCCACCGCCCTTAAGGGTTCGACCCCCGATGGAAAGGCAGATCCGGTTCCCCTCCAGCCCGTCCCGTGCCCCCAAATAATAAGACCGTAATTTTCAGCGGCGTATTTCTGTTTGGCAAATTTAAGAAGGTCTGACAATACCAAAGGATTAGACATATCAAGTTCCGTTTCAGTATCCACAGTTAATCCCCGCTGCGGAAATGCTATACGTTTGGAAATTATGTTCCCGTCATTGCCGTTTGGATCGTGCTGAATTTCAAAAAGCCGGGTATCTGTCCAGTTGCCGTTTGATGTATCATTGCCGACAGAGCGGTCAAAGAGAACCAATATGGAAGATGATCCATTTGAAGGCGCGCTTTCAAGCTCATTAAAATCCGCAATGGCCGCCGGTTCAAGGTCATTATCCGCCGCCATATATACAATAAAGGTCCACTTTCTCTGGGTAAATACCGGCGCCAGAATAGTTTTATTACTGTTCATCACAATATCAAATGTTTCTGGTTTGCCGGAATAATCCGTATTCCATGATGAAAAAATATAACCTGAAGCAGGCTCGGCGCTTAGTCTTACTACTTCCTTATCGTAGTACGCCGATTTTTTGGGTTCCCACTGAATACTTCCGCCTGTTAAGCCGGTTGGTATGGTTAATGTATATGTAACAGGGCTTACCTTTACGCTGAACCGTGGATATACCTGATAGTCCTTGTCAAAAGTGATGTATACCGTGTCATTGCTTGTTTCAATATCACCTTCCCACCCGTCAAACTGATACCCGGCGCTTGGGGCTGCTTTAAGGGCGCACTGTTCACCGGGCAGGAAGCTAATCTTGTTGCCCGCGGAGCTGGTGACGGTTCCTCCCATGGGATTCAATTCAGTTAATAAATGGTAGGTAACTACCTGTTTAAATTGCGGGATTATCCACTGATTGGAACTTATGTTAAAAACATAAGGGTTCTGCGTGGTGTTTATGGTCCCGGTCCAGCCGGTGAAAGTATACCCGCTTTCCGCTGAGGCGGTTAATTTTACAATCTCGTTTGGCGAATAGGTATTTTTTTGCGGCACAGCAACGGCAGATCCGCCGACCGCGGTGTCAACATTGACCGTATAGGTTACCACCTCCGGGACGGAAATCCGTCTGAATTGCGGGATTATCCACTGATCGGAATTTACATTAAAAACATAAGGATTCTGCGCGGTGTTCGTGGTTCCGGTCCAGCCGGTAAATTCATACCCGGACGCCGGTGTTGCAGTTAGTCTAACCATTTCGTTTGGCGAATAGGTTGCTTTTTGGGGAACAATGGCGGCAGATCCGCCGACCGCGGTATCAACATTAACCGTATAGGTTACCACCTCCGGGATGGAAATCCGCTTAAACTGCGGGATTATCCATTGATTGGAAGTGATATTAAACATCAAAGGGTTCTGCGTTGAGTTCATGGTTCCGGTCCAGCCGGTAAATTCAAAACCGCTGCGCGGTTCTGCGGTTAGCCTAACCATTTCATTTGGTGAATAGGTATCCTTTTTAGGGGTACGATCAACAGTTCCGCCGACTGCGGTATCAACCGTGATGGTATAGGTTACCACTTCCGGTATCGAAATCTGCCTGAATTGGGGTATTATCCACTGATTAGAGGTTACATTAAACACCAGGGGATTTTGTGTGGAACTCATGGTTCCGGTCCAGCCGGTAAATTCAAAGCCGGACGCCGGTGTTGCGGTTAATCTGACAATTTCGTTTGGCGAATAGCTTGCTTTTTGCGGGGCAAGGGCGGCAGATCCGCCGACTGCGGTATCAACGGTGATGGTATAGGTTACTACCTCCGGTTCATCAATCTTTCTGAATTGCGGGATTATCCACTGATCGGAAGTTACATTAAAAACATAAGGATTCTGTGTGGAACTCATGGTCCCGGTCCAGCCGGTAAATTCAAAACCGGACGCCGGTGTTGCGGTCAGTCTGACAATTTCGTTTGGTGAATAAGTGTCTTTTTGCGGGGCAACAGTGGTACTTCCACCGACTGCGGTATCAACCCTGACGGTATAGGTTACTACCTCCGGTTCATCAATCTTTCTGAACTGGGGTATTATCCACTGATTAGATATTACATTAAACACCAGAGGATTGGCTGTTGAGTTTATGGTTCCGGTCCATCCGGTAAATTCATAGCCGCTGTCAGGCGCGGCGGTTAATTTAACATTTTCACCCGGTGAATAGGCATCTTTTTGCGGTTCAACTGAGGCAGATCCGCCGGCTGCGGTGTCAATTTTGACGCTGTATGTTATCGTATCCGGTATCTGCCTGAATTGCGGGATTATCCACTGGTTGGAACTTACGTTAAACACCAGGGGATTTTGCGCGGAGCTCATGGTCCCGGTCCATCCGGTAAATTCATAACCTCTGTCCGGTACGGCGGTTAATTTAACATTTTCATTTGGCAAATAGGTATCTTTCTGCGGAATAACTGCGGCAGATCCTCCGACTGCGGTATCAACCCTGATGGTATAGGTTATAAGTTCCGGTTCATCAATCTTTTTGAATTTTGGGATTATCCATTGGTTGGAACCTACATTAAAAACATAAGGATTTTCCGTTGAATTCAAGGTCCCGGTCCAACCGATAAACTCATACTCAGACGCCGGTGTTGCGGTTAACCTAACAATTTCATTGGGTGAATAGGCGCTTTTTTGCGGTTCAACTGCGGCAGTTCCGCCGACGCCTGAGTCAACCCTGACGGTATACGTTATAATCTCCGGTTCATCGATCTTCCTGAATTACGGGATTATCCACTGATTGGCCATTACATTAAACACCAGGGGATTGGCTGTTGAGTTTATGGTCCCGGTCCATCCGGTAAAACTGTAGCCTTCCGCCGGAGATGCGGTTACCCTAATAATTTCATCCGGCAAATAGGTATCTTTTTGCGGTTCAACCGAGGCAGATCCGCCGGCGCCTGAGTCAACCCTGATGGTATACGTTATGATTTCCGGCTCATCGATCTTCCTGAATTGCGGGATTATCCATTGATCGGAGCTCACATTAAAAACATGGGGATTCTCCATTGAGCTCAATGTCCCGGACCATCCGGCAAAATAATAGCCCGCCGCCGGTATTGCGGTTACTTTAACAATTTCATCCGGCGAATAGGCTTCTTTTTGCGGGGACACTGCGGCGGCCCCGCCGGAAGCGGTGTCAACCATGACCGTATAGGTTATCACCTCCGGGACGGGCTCCATATAAGGCATGAATCTGTCTGGGGCGTATGGCATTTCACAGCCGAGCATTAAGAAAGTTATAAAAGCTAATCCAATGAATTTTTTCATTTGGTCACTCCTTGTTGATAAGTGCCGGTATAATAAAGAAAACCGGGATCTTCCCATCGGCTTCCGTCTTCATAAATTATTTTTGTGATGCAAAAGAAATCTATCAAATAGGCTTTGTCCGGGGCGGTATAAATATATTGGTCAAGGGAAATAAAGAATTTCTTTAATTCCTGGGGCTTTACCAGACCCTCGAAACTCATTTTGATGGTATTTGAACCGATAAGGGGATTTTTTTTGGTGTCCGCGTCATAGACCATAAATGAAAGAGAGATGCCTGAAATATTTTTTCCGCTGACATTGGAAAAATCAAATTCAATACCGGCAAAGGTAAAATAGCCGGGTTTACTCCCCGTTAAACATACCGGCCTGCTTATGACATAGGGCGGCAGATCCTGCTCTGTTAAAACGCATGAACAAACAAGTAAGGGGAAAAGGAAAATAAGGCCGTACTTAATCTTCATTTTTTGCTCCTTGAAACTTCGCTGGATGTTCCTTCCAAATTTTGTATGTCCCGTATAAACTGTTCAATATAAATATCCCGTACTCCCGATGATTTTATTTCCTGTAAATAATTGAAGGCCTCCCTGATATACCCCAGGCGGAATTCAACAACCGCTGCATAGAAAAATAGTTCCGTGGTCATGGTATTAATTGACAAGGCCCGGTGTATATATGTCGAGGCTTCTTCAGGATTGTTTCTTTCCAGGGCGTTGTCCGCCAGATCCAGTAATTGCTGTAAAGACGGGGTGCGTATATAAATGATCTGCTGCCCGTCTTTTATATGGACTTCCCCGGTATATGTTTCATAGCCTTTTTTAATAATTTGAATTTTATAATTCCCCACCGGGACTTTTGCTATGGAGAACCTGCCGTTTATATCTGTTTCCACCCAATGTTTTTCATTGAGGCGAACATTGCAGTTTGATATTGGCCGGTTGACGAAATCATAAACCATGCCATTGACATTGATAAGCTTAAATCCGAATTCGGCGGTCCTGCATGACAAAAGTGATGAGCAGATGATTAAAAATAGCGCCATGTATTTATTTAACATTCGCCTTATTCCCCCTGCTGATTATTTTTCCCGCTTTATCGCGGTAATAGGCCATGTATAACCCGTCTTCGTCTTTTATGAGGCCGATTTTGGTTAAACCGGTAACATCGGTATTCTGTTGTTCCGGCGGTTTCGGCTTATGCCCGAATGCCGCCGGGAGTTCATTGTATTTGCCGGATGAGAATTCCTTTTCGTATTGATAATCCCGGCTGTAGGGTGAGAAGGACCAGGAAAAAGAAAAGACATTATCGTTTTTATTCAGCGCAAGGGTCATACGGTTCAGGCCCATGCGGTGTTTTGACAAGATGGTTTCTATTAATTCCAGAACAGGCACAAACTCATTTGATGGGCAGGATATTGAAATGCTGCAGGAATCAAACCCGTTTTGTTCGGCAGGCAATACTTCGGTTAAGAAACGGACATGGTAGTTACCAAGTTCCGAATGGAAGCTGTCGAGGATGGGGAATATGGTTTCCTGACCGGTCATGTTGACATAAGAGGGAATAATAAAGGCCGATGTATTAACAGATAAATTAAGGGTGTATTGGGGGGTATTGCCTGAGTATTTTATGTCGGATATTGAATTGAAATCGACATAGCGCAAGGGGCTGAAAATGGCGGGTAAGTTATTCGGCTCTATGCCTTCGACGCTGATCACAAAGGCGGGATTCTGCTGCCGGTCGTATTGCCATTGGAGTATTACCCCTTTGTTTTGATACAGTAAATACGCTATGTTTGCGAACATATCAAAGGGGCCGGGCATGTTTTCTTTCTGAACCGTTTCAACGGAGGCCGGTTCTTTGACGATTTCTACTACCGGTTTTTTAGTGCCTGACAAAAACAGAAATGTTGACGCCGATATTACCGCCAGGGCGCAGACGGCGGCCAATAAGGGCATTCTTGCACTTTTCCTGTTAAAGACGCTGCATCCGCCAGGGGCCTTTTTCAACAGGCTTAAGATCACGGCATTGTCTTGAGCGGTTTTTTCGGGGCCGCCGGTAAGGGGCAGGGAAAAGGGTTCCTTTTTTTCTTTGTTATAGCCAATCTGCTCATCGCTTAAGTTACAGGGCTCTGTTTCCGTAAAACTTTTCTGACGGGTCAACAAAGTGGTAGAAGTAAAGAACAGGCCGCGGGGATTTGCAATGCGGTATGGGGTTAGAACATCCTGCACCATAACGGTTGCCATGAACCAGGGTTCTTTATTAAGGACGATTTTCTGTATGTCAAATACGGATGATTCTGAAAAACCCGGATGCATGTGATAAAGATTTTCCTGAATATAAGAGCAATATTCCTTCTTCTTCAATTCTTTCCTAAAGGGGATAAAATAGACTTCGTGATCCCGGCGGGGGATAAGGATTTTCCCTCTCATGGTGTACACACCCCTATGGATTCAAACTGCTCACCGCCGATAAGGCAGCTCAATTTTAATGCCCGCAGTATATCCCCCTGCCGGATCTCGGTAATTTCCATTGAATCAAGGCCCCGTACAATGGATATGTCCTGTTTCCATTTATCCATGTTACGGTCCGGTTTCTTACACTCCTTCCTGAATGATTCCGCCACAAATGATATGGAGCGTATATTTTGGTATTCAAAGGAGAGCCGGTTCCAGGTATTTAGCAGGGGCAGCGCCGCCTGTGATAGGCCTGAGATAAAGAGGATAAATATTGTTGTTCCCGCGATTAAGTCAGTTAAGGTCATAGGTGTTTAAAACCTCCTGGTTTGTTTCCCGTATTTCGGAAAACACCTGTTCCCGGTATTTATGGACATTTTTGTTTAATGCCATAAGGTAAGAGCCCAGGGAAAGAAAGACCATCGAAAAGATGAGTATAAAAACGAGGGACAGTAACACTGCGTTCCCCCGGTCATTCCCATGAATAGATATCCGCATTCTGCTTCTCCCCTCCTTCCGCGCCGTCCGCCCCCCGGGATATAATCGTAAAGGGCAGGTTTTTTTCACCGGGATTTTTATAATGGTAGTCGTAGCCCCATGGGTCCTTGGGCAACTGCCGGTCAAGGTAGGGGCCGTCCCATAAAGGCGGAACCGGGGAAATAATGGGCTTTTCCCAGAGGGCAGAAAGGCCCTGAGCTTCGGTGGGGTACATGCCGCAATCAAGGTAATAGGATTGCAGGGACAGGCGGAAGGTTTCTATCTGGTTCCGGCAGGATGCCAGTTTTGCCCGTTCAATGTATTTTACGGCGGCAACGCCGACCCCCGCGGACAGTATCAAAATAATGCCGATGACGATGATGGTTTCCATGAAGGTAAACCCCGAATCCTTTTTGAATTTCATAATATCCCCCCCGCGTGGGTCAGTATGGGCAGGATGACCGCCTGCACCAGAATCAAAAGGTAAATGCCGGTTAAGATGATCGCCGCGGGTTCCACGAAACGGGCGGCGGCTTCCCGCCGCTGCATGTCCTTTGCTGAAAAATAAGCGGCGATTTTATGGCAGGCCCCTTCCAGATCGCCGTTTTCGTTTGCAATGGCAAGCCAGCCGCCTATGCAGGGCGAAGCGATACTGCTTTTCATAAAGGCCCTGTGGAATGCGGCGCCCTGCGCAATTTCGTTTTTGACCGCAAGAAGCGCCCTACCCTCTTTTGATGGGCCAAAACTGTTGATACATTGGGACAGGGCTTCAGGCAGGGGGATATTGCCGCGCAGCAGAAAAGAAAAGAGGTAAAATATTTTAAACTGGGGGGAATCCTGCGAAAAGATGCGGTAAAAAACAAAAACCATCAGAACGGCGGAAACCAAAAGGAACAGGCCCCCAAGAATCATGCCCTGCGTTGCGGTCTGTATTACATTCTTAGACAGGAACCCTGCGCCTGCAAAAAAGGGGATGCCCTTAAAGATGAGGGCCAGGGTACCCGCGCAGGCAAGGGCAATGATGATCGCCGGGTAGGCCATGACGTTCAGCACATTCTGCCGGGTTTTATGTTTCCGCTTTAAATCGGAAATGATACTGTCAAGAATTTCGCCGATAGTCCCGGTTGCTTCGGCGGCCCGTAACAGGGAAATGTACATGGGGTCAAGGGAAAAACTTTTTGGGGGCAGCAGGGATATTCCGTCGGAGAAGCTCCTGCCGTGTTTCATGCTGTTCAGGATGCCATCCGCTGTTTTGCGCATATCAGTTTCAATGCCCTCCGCAGACATGATACGGAGTGAATCGATCAGGCCGGTGTTTTCTTTTACCAGCATGTGGAGCATCTCAAGAAAATCTGTTGTTTGCTGTTTCATGCCCCTACCCCAAGTTCCCGCTGAATTTCGTCTTCCGTGGTAATTCCCGCTTTTACCTTTTCCCTGCCGTCATCAAGCAGGGTGATATGGTTTTCCTTTTTGAGCAGACCCCGCAGTTCGGCGGGTTTTATCCCCCTGCCGATGCTGTCCGACAGTTCATTTGAGAAGGACAAGAATTCCGATATGACGGTCCTGCCGCTGTACCCGGTCTTGAAGCAGGCTTCGCAGCCCCTGTTGTTACAGGCAGGGCAGACCCGGCGTACCAGGCGCTGGGCGATTACGGCGCGGAGGACCGCCGCCAGCAGATACGCGGGGATGCCCATATTTTGCAGGCGGTAGATCGCTTCGCCTGCGTTATTGGTGTGGAGGGTTGAAAACACCAGGTGCCCGGTGAGGGCCGAGCGGATCGCAAGCTCTGCGGTTTCGCTGTCCCGGATTTCGCCGACCATGATGATGTCCGGATCCTGTCGGAAAATGCGCCGCAGGAGGACATTGAAGCTTAATCCCAATTCTTCATTGATCTGCATTTGGTTAACCCCCGCTATGCGGTACTCCACGGGGTCTTCGATGGAGATGATCTTTAAATGGTCCCGGTTGATCTCGTTCAGGATGGATGCCAGGGTGGTGGTTTTTCCCGAGCCTGTGGGGCCGGTTATGAGCACGAGCCCGGCGGGCAGGGATAAAATGTTTTTCAGGCTTTCCAGGTGGGCCTGTGAAAAACCAAGGGCGCCAAGGGAAAGGGGCACCTCAGACTGGTTGAGGAGCCGCAGTACCACGGACTCCCCCCAGATGGTGGGGCTTACGGAGATACGCACGTCGAATGAATTATCGGCGTTGACGATATCAAGATGGCCGTCCTGGGGGCGGCGGTTTTCCAGCACGTTAAGATTCGCCAAGAGTTTTAAACGGGCGGAAACGGCGGTCCCCCGATCCGCAGTAATACTACGAACCGGAATCATGATGCCGTCAATCCTGAAACGTATGAGGGTGTCATCCTTATAGGGTTCAATGTGGATATCCGAGGCCTTCCGGGATATGGCTTCAAGGAAGATGCTGTTCAGTAAATTGATAACCGGGGCGTCATCGGCAATATGGTCTATGGCGGACTTCCGCAGATCGTCGTTTTGGGGATTGATGCTGAGGTCCTGGGCCCCGGTGTTTTCCTCCGAATATAATTGGGAAAGTTTTAAATTAAAATCCTCGTTTGATATGGGCTCGAAAACAAAGCTCTGTTCCGCATAGATCTTTTTGATCCGGGTTTTTAATACCTGATCCTCACAGTTGAGCATCCCGATGGTGGTTTTTGTTTCCGTGCCGGTTAACAGTATTACTCCGTTTGAGGCGCAGAAAACCGGGGAGAAGTAGACCTTATTCATGGGGGCCTCCCAAAAAGGGCTCCACATATTTGTTGTAGATAGCCGCTGTTTTAGGTCCTTCCACCGTATATTCCTCGTTGGTCAAATCAATATGGGGGATCAGGTATATAACCATCTGGGTATTTTCGTTGGTGCTGTGCCTGTTCTTGAAAAGCCAGCCCAGGAGGGGGATTTTGGACAGACCGGGCAGCCGATCCTCGACAATGGTGGAATCGTTTTGGCGCAGGCCGCTTAATACCACGGTTTCCCCGGAACGGGAGCGGACCTGGGTGGTTAAGACCCGCTCGGAGGTCGGCGGCGGGTTGCCGATAGAAGAAGAAACATCGGCGCCCCGTTTTGAGACCGTGGCGGTGACGTTGGTGGTGATCATCCCGTCCCCGGAAACCCAGCCCTTAATGTCAAGGATAAGGCCGGAGATAATTTCGCGGGTAACCCCGGAATAGATGGGCTTACCGGTATCGGGATCGATGTTGGAATCCCGGTAACGGTAGGTATTGGTATTCTGGAATTTGATCTCCTGCCCGGAGAGGCCGAACAGGGTGGTGTCCGCAAAAACGCTGGCCTTGTTTTCCGATAAGGCCAGGTTGACCCGGGCCGCAAACTGGTAGCCAAAGACGGTGATAAGATCGAAGTTGATGTTCAGGAGGTTCCCGAATTCACCGGAGACCATGGTCATATCCCCCGGCTGCATGGGCCGGGCGCTGCCGGAAAGGCCCCAGTTCAGATCGGAGGTGTCCTGAAACTGCATGATAAAAAGATCGTAGCGGATCCGTGTCCGGGGGCGATCTATAATGACAAGGTCCTCCTGAAAGACGGCCAGCTTTTCCGCGGTGCCCAAAAAGAAAACCGTATTGCCGTCCCCGGTATCCACCAGCTCCTCCCGTTTGACCGAGGGCGGGAGGTATTTGAAGAGGTCCTCGGTGCGGATATATTTGAGCTTGACTGCCTGGGTGTGTTTTGGTATGTCGATGGTCCTGATATAGCCCTGCAATTCCGGGCCCGCGGCTTCATCGATAAAGGCCAGGAGTTCGGTGTTCCCGGTTACCGCAATGGTCTGGACCCCCGGAAAACGGCTCTGCATCAGGGGGAGAAAATCGGCAACGGGGATATATTTTAATTCGTATTTATGCCAGGCCTTGCCTTCGTCTTTCAGCTTCTTTATTATTTCCCCCTGCTGCAGGGGGAAGATGTACCAGATATTATTTATCTGTTCGGTTTCGCTGTTGGCCTGTTCAAGGAGCAGGGAGAGGGCGTCGGCAAATTCCTTGCCCCCGAAGCGCAGCCGCTCAATAAGCTGATCGCTGCGGGCAAAGGATGCGTATTCCTGTTTAGCGGTGTTGAACAGGCGCTCAAGGACATCCCCCAGTTTTGCCTGTTCTATCGAGATGTCGTAGAGGCCGCCCGTCTCCCGGATATTGATGATGCCGCTCCCCATACCGGCGCTTGCAGTGTATGGCTGGACCGGGGCTTTTCTGATCTGGATGAAATTATCCCCTTCGTGGACGGAATAATCGCTGAAGGGTTTCATGATGAGTTCCGCAAGCTGGGCCGCGTTACTGTTTTCAAGGTGGAGGGATATCCGGGTTGAAGGGAGGATATCCTGAATGATGGTGAGCCCCAGTTTACGGGAGAGTTTTTCCAGTAACTGCGCGGGGGTTGCGTCCAGGGCCTTGAGGGTGATGAGCCCCTCATCGTCAAGGGCGATACTGACCCGCGAAACAAGCCAGGGTTCGCCGGTTTGATCGGCGTAGAGCCGGTTGGTTAACAAAAAAGAATCAAAGGCCTGTTCAAAGCTGGTCCCATTAAACTGGAAGCTTGCGGTCCCGCTCACCGTATCATCGGCGGTTATGGGGACTTTGGCATAGGTTGAAAAGGAGAACAGGATGTCCCGGATATTCTGGTCGATGAATTCAAAGCTGATCATTTTTGGGGGCTGTTTGGTCTGCCCGTAGGTAACAACGGGAAAGACAAAGCAGAGGGCAAACAGTATTACTAAGGGTTTTGTTATTTTCAATTTGCCGCCCCCCATACCGGCAGCATTGAAAAGCTCCCGGCGGCCATGAAGGGAATAAAGGGGATGGAATGCTTTTTTGTTATCAGGATGAAAACGATAGCCAGCACACAGGAGACCCCAAGGGCGGCATAGAGCCGCAGGGGTTCAAGGACGATGCCGATAAGCCCCGCATACCAGACATCCGCAAGGCCAAGCTTTTTGCCTGAGACAAGATATGCCAGCAGGAACAGAGCCGTTCCAAGCAGGCCGCCGGTTAGGGAACCAAGGGGCAGAGAGCCGGGGGTGATAAGGATTTTTAACAGCAGGGCAAGAAGAATGGCGGCCCAGAGCAGCAGACGGGGGATGCGGCCGGTCCTGATATCCAGCAGGGAGATATAAACGGAGAATAGTACATAGGGGACTAAAAGTATGAACTGTTTCATATTATTAGCCCTGTTTCCCCAAACATACAAAACCCCCAAATTCAGTTGGTAATGAGGGGTGTGTAATTTATTTACCCGATGTGATTTACTCACCGCTCATTTTCGATGCGCTAAATACGCACACCTATATAGGGCGCTGACTTGCGGTTTTGGATCGAAATTTGGGAAAAAAAATGAAAAAAAAATGAAAAAAACCACGGACCACACGGACACCACAGACAGATTTGGCGCCAGGCGTCTTTTTCGCTTGACAGTGGGTCTGTGTAGGTAGACCTATTGAATCTATCCGGCTTACGGATTTTGTGAGAAAACTCTTAAAACAAAAAGCCCTTCCAAAAATTGGAAGGGCTCTGGTCTACTGGTCTGGATTATTCTTGACCGCATAATCGGCTACAAGATTAGCGTGTTCTTTTAATTTTGAACCATACTCTGTTTCTATGGCAGCTTTGTTTTCCGCTATCTGAATGTCTGTTAGACTCTTCATAAGGGATAGCTTCACATATTCGTTTGTACACCAATCCTCTATATCTCTTTGAGTAAAGTCATTAACTTTTAATAAATCAAACCTATAAGTCATAGTAGAGGCAAATTTATCCATCCTACCACTGAATTTCTCATCAAGGTCGTCTATTCTAGCATTGAGGCCTTCACCAAGTTTATCAATTCTACCATATAAAGGCGTTATTATTACAAAGAAAGCCAACATTGCAACAACAAACAATTCAATAGAGGAGTGTTTTTTAATAAATTCATAAACCTTTAACCAAATTGCTAGTATTGTCATTTTCACTTCCGGTGTCAGCAATAACAATCATGAGGAAGCCAGCAGGCGTTCCAGTCTGTCCGCATCAGCCATTACTTCTTCTGCTGTTTGCTGGCGTATTTCAATGCCGTTCTCCACAAGGCGATCCGCGAAGGAAAAGCGATCCATTCCAGCTACCCGCGCAGCCCAGGCGACACTTACCCCTCCTTTTTTATACAGATCCATGGCAATGAGCTGTTTAGCTTTGTTATTCACCCACCGCCTCCGCTGATACAAAAAACCTCTGTGAATATTCAAATATTACTCTTGCATCGACAACGGCCTGGCGTAGTTGTGCGTCAGTTATTTCTATCTCCTTAGGATAGCGCGGACGGACGCTGTATTTATTCAAATGCTCCGATGCTTTATCAATACTGTCTGCATCAGTGATGAAAGGCAAGCAGAGTTCCCGCAATTCCAATAAATCATGTCTTCTGGGCGGAAATACCGCATTAAGAATAAGTATTGATTTTAGACTTTTTTCCGCGCTTTGCTGACAATGAAAGCAAATTATTTCTGTTGGTACCGGCTTCATTTTCAGCAAAAATTCGGCGCTATCCAAGTCCATTTTTGCGAATTTCTGCCATTCCTGCGCGGATTCGCGGTCGGTCATATTTTCAGCCATAGAGCAACACTCCTTTGGTGGCTACCTCTCGTTCCAGTGTAGTTGCGGTACGCCGGTAATCAAAGCGTGATTTTTTGATTACTAAAATATCGGTCGGCATGGACTTTTTGCCATAAAGCGCATGGCGGATTATATCTTCCGCATCAATTTCTTTATAGGGCGCATCGTCTTTTAGTATCACATAAAAGTCCAAGTCCGAATCCGCATTAGGCACACCATAGGCATACGAACCGAACAAATACACCTGTTCCACGGGAATTGTCTGAATGATAATATCTTTTATTGCCGTTATCTGCTCTTGGGTTTTTGCTTCCATCCTATTATCCTGATATATCATACCCTATGATAGCAGGCAACTATCTGTCCGGCAATAGGACTCGTAATGTATCGCCCGAAAGTCAAGCCCTTTGGGGCGCCAAATACACACACCTATATAGGGCGCTGACTTGCGGTTTTGGATCGAAATTTAGGAAAAAAAGTGAAAAAGAATTGGTGCCTGACACCTTTTTCCATTGAATAAAGTTATAGTTTTCGGCAGAATATTCCCATGTT
>BOAU01000033.1 GCA_026002025.1 Spirochaetia bacterium
CGGGATATTACGAGGCCGCCGACATCGACGGCGCGGGGAAGGGAAAACAGTTTTTACATATAACCCTGCCCATGCTGTCGCCGGTGATCTTCTTTGTGATTATTATCAGCATGATCGGCGCCTTTCAGCTTTTCCCCCAGGTGATGATCATGATGGCCCCTGAAACCGGCGGTCCCGGAGGATCAACCATGGTCATGGTCGAGCGGATTTACCGTTATGCCTTCCGGTACTATTCCATGGGCTACGCTTCCGCGATGAGCTGGATTCTCTTTGCGGTGATTTTTATTTTTACCTTTGTGCAGACGAAATTACAGGATAAGTGGGTGACCTATGATACTTAAAAGACAGGGCAGGAAGATCGGCGGCCTGGCGCTGTTCTATAGCGCAGCGATACTATTGGCCCTCGCCGCGGCAATTCCCTTTTTCTGGATGATCATAAGCTCCCTTAAAAGCAGGGGGGCGATTATGAGTATTCCGGTGGAATGGATACCAAAGGAGCCGAGTTTTGACTCATACATAAAATTATTCGGCATACCCGGCTTTGGGAGGTCCATCTTCAACAGTTTTTATCTCGCCGTCATCTGTACCATAGCACAGTTATTGTGCGCGTCCATGGCTGCCTTCGCGCTGACCAAGATACCCTTTAAGGGACAGACCGGGGTATTCACCCTGTACCTTACCGCGATGATGATCCCGGTGCAGGTTACCTTTATTCCCATATTTATCATCATGTCAAAATTCAATCTGACCAATAACCTTAACGCCTTTGTTTTATTGCAGATGTTCAACGCCTTTGCCATATTCATGCTCCGCCAGCGGATGAAAACTATCAACAACGCCTATATTGAAGCCGCGGTAATTGACGGCGCAGGTTACTGGTTTATCTTCTGGAAGATCATCCTGCCCCTCAGTTCCGCTACTTTGGCAACACTGGCAATCCTGGCGTTTATGGGATCATGGAACGATTATCTCCTGCCCCTGGTGTTATTAAGCGAACGCAGTAAAGCTACCATGCCCATACTGTTAAGTACCATGAATAGTCAATACGGGAACCAATACAACCTGATGATGGCAGGCTCCCTTCTGTCCATCATACCGATACTGATTATCTATATCTGCATGCAGAAGTATTTTAAAAATGGACTCGCCGTGGGCGGGATAAAGGGATAAAAGATGGAACGTTTTATGTTTGATCCTGACAATGCAAAAACACAGGATTTTTCCTTCCCCGGCGGCAGGGCGCAGCTTTCGGTGCGGGAATCTGAAACCGGCAGGATATTGGCGATACGGCTGCCCTATAAGGGCGCCTACGGTATGGGGGAGCGGTTTGACGGCCTGAACCAGAAAGGCCGCCGGGTGATAAACCGGGTGGAAGAGCATTTCTGCACCCAGGGGGATAAAGCTTATTGTCCCGCCCCGTTTTTCTTTACCGATTCAGGCTTCGGCTTGTATGTGGATACCCTGCGGGTTACGGTTTTTGAATTTGAAGAAGAAATAGTGGTGCGGGTTTTGGATAAGGCGAATTTTGACGATCCAAATGATCCGGCTTCTGCCCAGGCAGCAGTTCCGCAGGCGGCGTCATATTCAGGGAAAACAGCAATGGTACTCTTTGCCGGGACTCCCGCTGAAATCATTTCTGAATACATGTCCTTTATCGGTACGCCGGTGCTGCCCCCCAAGTGGGTCTTTGGTCCCTGGATTTCGGCGAACCGCTGGAAGACCCAGGCCCAGGTAGAAGAACGGCTTGGGGACCTTAAAAAATACCGCTTCCCCGCCACCGTCGTGGTTATTGAGGCTTGGAGCGACGAGGCGACCTTCTACATCTTCAACGGCGCGCACTACCGGCCGGTAAAAGGTGGCGAAGTATTAAATTATGATGATTTTACTTTTCCTGCTGATGGTCCCTGGCCAAACCCCCGGGGAATGATCAATACCATCCATGATGATGGGTTGCGTCTGGTCTTATGGCAGATTCCGGTTTACAAAAAACAGGAAGATAGCGATCCTGTTACCGTTCAGCGTGACGCCGACAATGATTATGCGGTTCAACAGAAACTCTGTGTAAGGGAAAAAGGGGGAACGCCCTATGCCATTCCGCCGGGACACTGGTTTGCCGGTTCCCTGCTGCCTGACTTTACCAATCCCGAAACACGCAGGCTCTGGTTTGCAAAACGGCGCTATCTCCTTGACATTGGTGTTGACGGCTTTAAAACCGACGGCGGTGAATTCATCTACAGTGATGATGTAGTATTCCACAACGGCGCAGGCGGCGCGGAGATGAAAAACGGCTATGCACAAACCTATACCACCGCCTATCAAAATTTTCTGGGGAAACATGGCGATACGGACAAAGTCCTTTTCAGCAGGGCCGGATATTCAGGGCAGCATACTACTCCCATACTCTGGGCGGGGGATCAGCAATCGACTTTTGAGGAGCTGCAAAGCCAGCTGCGGGCAGGGCTTTCCGCCGCACTTTCAGGAATTATTTTCTGGGGCTTCGACATAGGCGGTTTCGCAGGCCCTCTGCCGAGGCCGGAGCTCTACCTCCGCGCCACAGAGCTCGCCTGTTTCTGCCCGGTCATGCAGTGGCACTCGGAACCGGAGGGGGGTCAATTCAGTGATCTGCTCAAATCATCAGGCGGGAACAACGAGCGCAGCCCCTGGAATATCGCGGAAGGCATAGATGGCACGGCTTTTCTGGAACATATCCGGTTCTATCATAATCTCAGGATGAATTTGCTGCCCTACCTCTATTCGGAAGCCCGCTGCTGTGTGCGGGATCGGAAACCACTGATGCGGCCCCTGATCTACGATTGGCCCTTAAGCGAGGCTGCCGGTAAAGCTTCAGAATCGGGGCAGTTCATGCTGGGGCGGGCCATTTTGGCAGCGCCGGTGCTGGAGCCGGGAAAGGATTCCCGTTCCCTCTGGCTGCCCGAGGGGGAATGGTACGGTTTTTTTGATAACCGGTTTTATGCCGGGGGCGCATGGATCGATGCGCCCTGCGAAGACGGGATTCCGGTTTTTGTCAAAAGCGGTTCGGCGATCCCGCTGAATTGCCTTGCGGGAAATTCCGGGGATGAAGGCGGCGCTCTGGGCAGCCCGGTGGGAAACCGTATCAATGGTTACCGGAACCTGTACTTCCGCCTCTATGGGAATAGCGGCCAAACTCATTTTGAGGATGATCTGGGAAATGATTTTGATCTTCAGTGGGAAGCCGCCGGAAATCCGGCACAAAAGGGCCGGGCGGTTTCGCCCTATACCTCCGGCGTAATTTGCAAAGGATCAGCCGCTATTTTTTAACTCATGTTCCAGATCGCAAACCAGTGGCAGACCGCCCCTGCAAGGACAAAGGCGTGCCAGATCACGTGGGACATGCGGCGGTTGTGGCGGCCGTACCAGATGGTCCCCATTGAATAGGCGATCCCCCCGGCGGCCAGGAAGATGATGCTGCTCAGGGGGATGCTCCGGTACAGGCGGAAAAATCCTATGACAAGGGCCCAGCCCATGAGCAGATATACTAGCAGTTCCGCCTTTTTGATGAATTTGCAGTTTGCCGCGTAAAGGGCGATTCCTGTTGCAGCGAGCCCCCACTCAATGCCGAAATAGACCCAGCCCAATGCGCCCCGGAAGCCCAGCAGGCTGAAGGGGGTATAGGTCCCGGCAATCAAAAAGTAAATCGCCGAATGGTCCAGGATGCGGAAAACCCGCTTTGCCCCCTCATGCTGAATGGCGTGGTACAGGGTGGAAGCCAGGAACATGATGATCAGGGAAATGCCAAAGAGGCTGAAGGACACAAGCGCCAGCGGCCCGCCAACGCTGCCCCCCAGGTAACCGTTGGCCCGGAGCAGAAGGAGCGTCAGCCCCGCAATGGCCACCAGTGCCCCAAGGCCGTGCAATACGGAATTGGCTATTTCTTCGCCCGGTGTCTGAAAGGGCAGGGGAGCGGGGATCGTATACAAAATTTCCGGATTACGCATTTTCAATAAGACCCCCCTTGAGCCTCATAGTTGCAAAGACCCCAGCCGTTTTTCCCGATGCCCATGATTTCCCCCAACAGGGGGAGACTTTCTTCCAGCGCAGACTTTAAAGTCCAGGGGGGATTGAAAATGACGAGACCGCTGCCATACATGCCCCGGGGGGAGTTTGCCGGCGGGCTGTCTTTGAGTGCGGTGTAAAATTCGATCCCCAGGCGGTTCCCGTCGTATAGGCCCAGTAAAGTTTCCTGAAAGGAGAGGCCTTCCCCTGGTCGGGGATCGATGTGGAGCAGGGGATGCCAGATGATATAGGTTCCGGTAGAAAAACGTTTAATGGCATCGGAAAGGACCTGGGGCAGCAGGACATAATCGTCCTTTACTTCGTAGGAAGGGTCGATAAGGATAAGGCCCCGTCGGGACAGGGGCGGGAGGATGCCCTTAAGCCCCGCAAAACCGTCCTCTTTGCGGAGGCTGAAACGCCGGTCCCCGCCCAGAAGGCCATTGAGGGCGGTAAAATCCTCCGGGTGCAGCTCGAAACAACAGGCCCGGTCCCCATCGCGCAGCAGCCGCCTGATAATTTCCGGGGAGCCGGGGTAGGGCAGGGCCGCCGGGTCCGTTGCGCCGCCGAAGCCGGTCACTTCCAGATAGCGCCGGATCATCGCGGGCAGGGGCCCCTGGTCCGGGGCGGACACTGTGCCAATGTCGGCGACTCCGGGCATTGTACCAATGCCTTTCTCCCACTCACGGTTTTTGGCGGCAAAACCTTCGAGTAAAGGGTAGGAACCGGCGCCTGCATGGGTGTCGATGCAGAGCAGGGGCTTTTCCTTTTGGAGCAGGTAATCAAGGCAGAAAATCAGGACCATGTGCTTGAGCACATCCGCGGAATTTCCCGCGTGAAAACCATGACGGTAACTGAGCATGGTTTATGATACCCCTTTCGGCCCGTCAATTCAATTTAGCGCTTGTTTTGGCTGCCGCCGCATTGGCTGATTTCGCGGCCTTCTCGTTGATTTTCAGCCGGGTCCGCAGGGCAAAAAGCCCCGAAGCAACGGTCCCCCGCGAAATTCCCAGGACTTCCGCGATTTGCTGATTGGTGGCGTCCGTCCGTATCCTTGCGAGGCGTTTCCTCATGGCTGCAAGCCGGATGCGCGCCCGCCCAAGCTGGTCCTGCATCTTTTCATGGTAGATGGAATCCCGGGGCGCTGAGTTAAGCCTTTTTTCATAGGCAATGCACCGGTAGAACTGGCTGTGGATCCGTTCCTTGAGGCCCTGAATCTCTTCTTCCCGCTCGGTCCGCTGGGAACGCAGGTCCGCTATCATTTTTTTGATCCGTTCTTTTTCCACCCCGATGGAAGGGGCGATCCGGTCCAGAAAATCATCGGAAACATAGTAGTATGATTTCAGGGTCAGGAGGAGGATCTGCCGGGGGTTCAGGACAGGCTGGGGCTCCGGCCTTTTTTCAGGATATTCCGGTTCGCTCTCGCAGGCCTCCATGTCGGAGGCCTGGGCAGTCCAGGCGGCATATTCGGTGATATGGTGATCTATCCGCCGGGAAAGGTACTCTTTGACGGAACAGCGGACCAGGGCGCAGATATAGGCCGAAAAGGAAGCCCCCGTTTCCCTATAGTTTGTTATGGCCGTACTCAAACGGGGGTAGAGCCAGCATAAATAATCGATGTTTTCTTCCTCATCCCCTTCAAAAAGAAAAAAATACCGGGAATTCTCGCGGATTGTTTTGAAGATAATCCCCTCGAAGTCCCTTTTTCCCAGAAGCCCCTTTGCATACTGTGCAAAAAAACCGTTGAGCGATGAAAGTTCCTGCATGATGCCGCTCCTTTCAATCAATAATCTATTGAAATAATGGCAATAAGATGCGGTTTTGGATCGGTTTTTATGACAGATGTAATATTGATTTTTTAAGGGAACACTTTTTCAAAGGCGGCAAGGATTTTCGGCTTCCATTCTGCGATGGTTCCCGGAACCATAAGCCCCGCGGCGTTCTTGTGCCCCCCGCCGCCGAAGGATGCGGCAATAAGGGACACATCGACCTGGTCCCGTGAACGGAAACCTATGGCGCATTTCCCCGGCGAGGGGCCGTCGGAAGCGGTGGGCCGCACCGGGCTTTCCTGGCGGATGACCGCGACGGCCTCCACCCCCGCCACAGATTGCAGCAGCTGGTAGATCATATCCGAATCCCGGCCCTCAAGGCCGAAGGCTTGAGTTTCTTCGTATTCCTCGGAACTGAGGATCAGGCGGCCGTCAAAGTATTCTTCCGCACGGGAAAGGACCAGGCCCATGAGTTTACGGGAATTCAGGGATTTACCCCCGTTGATAGCCTGAAAAACCTTTTTGGGATTCGCCCCGGCCTGAATCATCCGGCTGGCGTAGGCAAAGGTTTCCGCCCCGCCGTCATCCGCATGGCGGAAAAAACCCGTATCGGTGCAGAGACCGAAGAGGAGGAAGGCCGCCTCCTCCGCGGTAGGGGTTAGGCCCAGGGCTTCTATAAGGCCCAGGATCATAAAGGTGACCGAGGGCGCATGGGGGTCCAGAAAGATGAGGGCCCCTGCAGGGTGATCCCCGGTTATATGGTGATCGATAAGCGCCAGGGGGAGCCCCTTAAGGCAGGGTTCAAGGTCCCCGGTCCGGTGCAGGCCGGAACAGTCCGTCACAATGACCCGCGCCCCTTCCCGTTCCTTTTCCCCGGGCCTGGCCATAAAGCGATCCGCATAGGGCATAATCTCGGTCCGCTTAAAGGGCCCCGCAGAGCAGGGGATCGCCTCTTTGCCCAGGCGCCGCAGGGCAGAGACAAGGGCAAGCTGGCTCCCCACGCAGTCGCCGTCTGGCTCCTCATGCCCCCCTACGAGAAATTTCGAGCCTGTTTCGATAAAATCGATAATTTCCGCGGGAACCGGCTTCGCCATGTCAGCTTAAAATTCGAGCCTTATATCCTCGACATTTTCAAAACGGTCGTCAATATTCGTTGACATCGGGATAGTTCCCCAGGTTTCGTGGGCCGTAGACCTGCGGATATAGAGACGGACATGGCTAAAATCACCATTCTGATAGTACACGGTCAAAGAAGGCCAAGTCTTTCCGGACCCCAAATAGACTATCTCCCCTTTACCGGCGGCCCCGGCAAACCATTCCTCGGGAAGATAGGCATAGGCCATCTTGGCATTCGCCTTCTGGTACTGGACCACATAGCCCTTCCGATAGGAATATACCTTTTCTATAGGCACATTGACATAAAAAGAGTCCGCCTCCTTGCCTTCGGAAATCTGGGCAAACAGGGGCGCGGAAAGGGCCGCCAAAACAATCACCGCAAACATAAGCTTTTTCATGTCAATCCTCCAATTTTCTCAATGTTCTGTTAATTATAATGGGGGAGCGCCTTTGCGTAAAGAGCCCCAGGCAGTATATAGGCTAAAAACGGTGTCAGGCACCCTTTCAGGTTCTGTTCGCGCTTATAATCTAAATATACCGGGGAAGGGCAGGATTCAATATTTGCGGATGATTGATCATCCCCCCTTCCTTTGCTACACTGAACCATCATGTTAGATTACCGTTTTATAGTTGATAATCTCCCGGCGGTAAAGAAGAATATCGCCGACCGGTTCATGAAGGCCGATGCCGATGCGGTGGTCGCCCTGTTTAACCGGCGCACCGATCTAAGCACCCGGCTCCAGTCCCTGCAGCAGCAGCGGAACGCCAATGCGGCGGCCATGAAGGGTAAGTTGGAGCCGGATTCGCGGACAAAGCTTATCGAAGAGGGGAAGAAGCTCAAGGACGATATTGCCGCCGCCGAGGCGGAGCTTGCCAAGGTTGAGGCGGACCTGGATGCCGAGGGCAGGCGTATCCCCAACATGGCCCATCCTGACGCGCCGGTGGGCAAAGAGGACAAGGATAACCTTGAGGTCAAGCGGGTGGGGGAGCCCACCAAATTTGATTTTGAGCCCCTTGACCATGTAAAGCTGGGGCAGGACCTTGATATTATCGACTTTGATTCGGGGACCAAGGTTTCGGGGACCAAGTTTTACTACCTTAAAAACGAAGGGGTCTTCCTTGAGCTGGGGCTGGTCCGCTATGCCCTGGATATTTTGCAGAAGAAGGGCTTTACCCCCTTTATCACCCCCGATGTGGCCCGGGAAGAAATCCTGGAGGGCATCGGCTTTAATCCCCGGGGCGCGGAATCCAATGTGTACACCCTTGAGGGCGAGGATTCCTGCCTCGTGGGCACCGCGGAGATCACCCTTGGGGGTTATTATTCCGATACGATTTTTGCAAAGGACAAACTCCCCCTGCGAATGGCGGGATTGTCCCACTGTTTCCGCCGGGAGGCAGGGGCCGCCGGGCAGTTTTCAAAAGGGCTCTACCGGGTCCACCAGTTCACCAAGCTTGAGATGTTCGTCTACTGCCTGCCGGAGGAGTCCGGCAAATTCCACGAGGAACTCCGCTCCGTTGAAGAGGAAATTTTCTCCGGCCTGGAAATTCCCTTCCGGGTGGTGGACACCTGCACCGGCGACCTCGGCGCCCCGGCTTACCGCAAGTGGGACCTTGAAGCCTGGATGCCTGGGCGGGCAAACCCGCCCTTGCGGAATGACGGCGATTGGGGGGAGGTCACCTCTACCTCAAACTGCACCGACTACCAGGCCCGGCGGCTCAACATCAAATACAAGGACGATGACGGCAAAAACAAATTCGTCCACATGCTCAACGGAACCGCCATCGCCATTTCCCGTGGGATCATCGCGGTGCTGGAAAATTTCCAGCAGGCAGACGGCACGGTGAAGCTGCCCAAAGCGCTGGTTCCCTATTGCGGTTTTGAGGTGATCAAAAAGAAGTAGGAATATGAATTGAAAAGCTCCGTATTTGGCGTGAATTATTACTATTATTATCTGTCTCTCTGCCCTGCGGAGCCGCCGTTTATGGATTAGCCATAAAGGCGCAGCCTTGTAATCAAGGGAGACTCCAAAGGCAATTTGCCCTGGGGCCTCCCTTTTTTTATGCCCTAATTTTATTTGAAAGGAGTGCAACATCATGATTATTGCGATAAAACCGGGGACAGCCGGTGCGGAGGTGCAGGAATTTGTCGCCCTGCTTGAGCAGCAGGGAGTCAGGGTTCATTTTTCCGAAGGGATCAGGCAAACCGTTTTGGGGCTCGTGGGGGACACCACGGGGATCGATGCGGATGCCCTCCTGGCCCATCACCTGGTGGAAAAGGTTATCCGGGTGCAGGAACCCTACAAACGGGCGAACCGGCTTTTTCATCCCGCAGACACCCGGATCGATATTGCGGGTCCCGATGGGGAAACACGGCGCATCGGGTCGGGGCATTTGGGCATCATCGCCGGACCTTGCTCGGTGGAAACCAGGGAGCAGATCATCGGCATATCCCAGGCGGTGAAAAACGCGGGGGCAGCTTTTCTGCGGGGCGGGGCCTTTAAACCCCGGACCAGTCCCTACAGTTTCCAGGGTCTTGGCAGCGAAGGCCTGGACCTTCTCCTTGAAGCAAAGAAAGCCACAGGGCTTCCCATCGTGACAGAGCTTATGGACATCAATCATCTTGAAGCTTTTGCGGATGTGGACATTATTCAGATAGGCGCCCGGAACATGCAAAACTTTACCCTTCTAAAAGAACTGGGCCGCTGTGATAAACCGATCCTCCTTAAGCGGGGTTACGCATGCACCATAACGGAAGTACTCATGGCGGCGGAGTATGTCCTCGCCGGGGGCAACGACCGGATCATCCTCTGCGAACGGGGCATCCGGTCCTTTGATAACTATACCCGCAATGTTTTGGATCTTAGTGCTGTCCCGGCATTAAAAAAGCAGAGCCACCTCCCGGTGATCGTTGACCCGAGCCACGCCACGGGCCTTTCCTGGATGGTGAGCGCCATGGCAAAGGCGGCGGTTGCCGCCGGGGCGGACGGTCTTATCATCGAAGTCCACAACAACCCCGAAAAGGCCCTCTGTGACGGCGAACAATCCATCACCCCGGAAACATTTGCTTCCCTTATGGTGACCCTGAAAAAATATGCGGACATTGAGGGAAAGAAGATATGAAACCCATAGAAGATTGTGTTGTCGGCATTGTGGGATTGGGACTCATGGGCGGCGCCATTGCCATGGCCCTGAGGAATTGCGGCGCCCTTGCAAAAAACAGTAATACTGCGGGGGGCGATCGGCTCCTGGCCTGTGATGCCGACGGTGAAACATTAAAGGCGGCCTTGGCGGCGGGTGTGATCGATGAAGGCTTCCCCTCGCCGGAAAACATGCTGTCCCGCTGCGATCTGGTATTCCTCTGCCTTAACCCATCAACGTTACTTCGTTTTCTGGATACCTGGATGCCTGCCTTTAAGCCGGGGGCGCTCATCACCGATATTGCGGGCATCAAGGGGAATATTGTTGACGCGGTGGAAAAAAGTCTGCGATCCGATCTGGATTTTATTCCCGGCCACCCCATGGCGGGTGCGGAGAAGGGCAGTTTTGGCGGCGCGAAGAACGTTAATTTCCACGGCAAAAACTATATCCTTACCCCCCTTAAGCGCAATAAAAGTGAAAACCTGGAATTCCTCAAGGCCCTGATCTGCCGCATGGGATTCGGCCGCATCACCGAAACAACCGCGGAGGAACATGACCGCAAGATCGCCTTTACCAGCCAGCTCTGCCATGTGATCGCCGCGGCCCTTATCGACTGCGAAAGCGATACCGGGATCACCCGTTTCGGCGGCGGCAGTTTTGAAGACCTTACTCGGATCGCCATGCTCAACGCCCCCATGTGGACCGAGTTATTTCTTGAGAACCGCAGGGAACTGCTTTCGCGTATTGAACAGTTTGAAAAAAGTCTGGACAAGCTGAAAAACTATATTGCCGGTGGGGAAGAAGCGGCGCTGCAGGAAAATCTGCAACAGGTGCGGAAACGAAGAATGGCAATGAACGGGTAACAAGTCTATTCTTTTACCGTTCTTCCCGGCACCATATTTCCGGGAAACCTATGGCGCCGATTATTGCGGCGCAGGAGGCTACATCATCCGCGTATATTCTTTTAAACACTACCCGTGTATAAACCCCATAGTTTTCATAAGCCGGCTTCAGCCCCGCATCCAATAGTCTATTGTAGGCCTGCTCGGCATTGTTGAAATTCAGAAATGAGCCTACCTGAAGCCGGTAGAGATTATGGCTTCCCCTTTTGGGAATGCTGCCCAAAATTTTTGCGGGCGGATAGGCTCTGGGCCTTGCCGGAACTATAACCGGCTCCGGGGTTCTGGGCGCCGCCGGAACCATTATGGAAACAGCGGGAGCTGCCGGAGCTCTGGGAGAAGCCTCAATTATGGAAACAGCGGGCGCTGCCGGAGTTCTGGGAGAAGCCTCAATTATGGAGACTGCAGGCGCTGTCGGAGTTCTGGGAGAAGCCTCAATTATGGAGACTGTGGGCTCCGCCGGGGCTCTGGATGCAGCCGATGCTGTGGGAGCTATTGCCGGTTCTGCATCGGTGCGCCGGGGGAGCGGCTCAGGCGCGGAGCTGATGTTGGCAGATGCCGAATCATTATAATCAATATCATTGATAACAGAGGGCCCTTGTCCGGTACCGGTAAAGTAAATGGTAACCTGCTGGTTTTTTCCCATTGCGGGCCAGGTTTTTTCCGCTTTAAAAGCGGTAAAATTTTCCCCCGCAGAATCATCGAAATAAAGATCCGTGTCTATTTGCCCGGAAAACACAACGGGGGCCCTGAATTTTTTGCTCTCCCCGTATTGCGCCTTGCTTACCCAAATTTTATAGTCAGACAGGGCGGTTTCTTCGTATAGGGAACGATCAAGCTCCTGGGCCTTACCGAATCCCACGATAGCCGAAATCATAAAAATAAAATTCAAAAACTTTTTCATTATTGTCCCCCCCTTAATCTCATCCCGCTTCTACTTTACCACAATGTTCACCAGTTTGTCAGGTACAGAGATTACCTTTACTGTTGTGTGCCCCTCCGTCCACTTGAGCACCCCCGGCAGGGCGAGGGCGATCTTTTCAAGTTCCGCCTTGGGTGTTCCTGCGGGAACCGTAAACTTGTCCCGGATCTTGCCGTTTACCTGTGCCACTACCGTGGCTTCACTGGAGGCGGTAAGTTTTTCTTCATAAACGGGCCAGTTTGATTTTGACACCGATTCTGTGTGCCCCAGTTTCTGCCACAGTTCCTCACCAAGGTGGGGGGCGTAGGGGGCGATCAACTGCACCAGGGGCTCCCAGAGCGCACGGGGGACCTCCGGCAATTTTGCAAGCTCGTTTGAATAGATCATCATCTGGCTGATGGCGGTGTTGAAGTTGAGGCTTTCCGTATCATCGCTCACCTTCTTGATGGTTTTGTGCATTAACCGCAGCAGTTCCGCCTGATTTCCGTCATTTATGGGGACCGCTTCGCCCACCGGTTTTTCACCAATGGCCCAGAGCCGTTCCAGGAAGCGGCTCACCCCGATGAGCCCCGCGGTGATCCAGGGCTTGCTCACTTCCAGGGGGCCCATGAACATTTCATAGACCCTCATGGAGTCCGCGCCGAATTCCTTTACGATGTCGTCGGGGTTGATCACGTTGCCCCGGCTCTTGCTCATCTTCTGGTTGTCCTCCCCCAGGATCATCCCCTGGTTCACCAAACGCTGAAAAGGTTCTTTGGTATTCACCAGACCGAAGTCGTAGAGGACCTTGTGCCAGAAGCGGCTGTAGAGGAGGTGGAGCACCGCGTGTTCGACGCCCCCCACGTAGAGGTCCACCGGGGCCCAGTATTCGATTTTTTCTTTTGCCGCAAAAGCATTACTGTTTTTTGGATCAAGGTAGCGGAGGTAGTACCAGCAGGACCCGGCCCACTGGGGCATGGTGTTGGTTTCCCGCTTTGCCGGTTTCCCGCATTTGGGACAGCCGGTGTTCACCCATTCGGCGATCCCCGCCAGGGGGGATTCCCCGGTGCCCGTGGGCGCATAGGACTGCACATCCGGGAGCCGCAGGGGCAGCTCGCTTTCCGGTACGGGAACTATGCCGCAGGTGTCGCAGTGAACCACCGGGATCGGTTCCCCCCAGTAACGCTGCCGGCTGAAGATCCAGTCCCGCAGTTTGTAGTTTACCGCCTTTTTCCCAAAGCCCTGCTCTTCAACCCAGGCGCATACCTTTTCTTTTGTTTCGGAAGTGGGGAGGCCGTTGAACTGCCCGGAGTTTACCGCCCAGCCGTCCGCTACGGTACATTCTGCGGGTTCTGCGGAATAGTCCTTACCGGGCGCGGGCTTTTCACCGGACACTACGAGTTTGATCGGCAAATTAAAGGTCCTGGCGAATTCCCAGTCCCGTTCATCGTGGGCGGGCACCGCCATGATCGCCCCGGTGCCGTAGGAGATGAGCACATAGTCGGCGATCCAGACGGGGATCTTTTCGTTGTTCACCGGATTGACGGCGAATGCGCCGGAGAAAACCCCGGTCTTGACCTTTGCCAAATCGGTCCGTTCCAGGTCGCTCTTTTTTGCCGCCGCGTCAAGGTAGGCGTCCACCGCTGGTTTCTGCGCCGCAGTGGTGAGCTTTTCCACCAGGGGATGCTCCGGGGCCAGGACCATGTAGGTGACCCCGAAAAGGGTGTCGGGCCGGGTGGTGTAAATTTCGAGGGTATCACTGTGGCCGTCGATCTTGAAAGTGACATTGGCCCCTTCGGAGCGGCCGATCCAGTTTCGCTGCATCATCTTTACCGGTTCGGGCCAGTCCAGGCCGTCCAGGTCCTCAAGGAGCCGCTCGGCATAGGCGGTGATCTTCAATATCCACTGGCGGATAGGCTTCCGGGTTACCGGGGTCCCGCAGCGATCGCAGCAGCCGTCCTTTACTTCCTCGTTGGCAAGCCCGGTCTTGCAGGAGGGGCACCAGTTGATGGGGGTTTCCGCCTCGTAGGCCAGGCCCTTTTCAAAAAGTTTGAGGAAGATCCACTGGGTCCATTTGTAATACTCGGGATCGGTGGTGTTTACCATCCGGTCCCAGTCGTAGGAAAAGCCCAGGGACTTTATCTGATCCGTGAACCGGGCGACATTGGCCGCGGTGGTGGCGGAGGGATGGGCCTTAACCTTGATGGCGTAGTTTTCAGCAGGGAGGCCGAATGCGTCAAAGCCCATGGGGTGCAGCACATTGAAGCCCTTCATTCTAAGGAAGCGGCAGTAGATATCCGTGGCGGTGTAGCCTTCGGGGTGCCCCACGTGGAGCCCCTGGGCGGAAGGGTAGGGGAACATGTCCAGCACATAGCGGCGCTTGTCCCGGGGAAAAGAGGGGTCCTCATCGGCCTTAAAGCTCTTGTGATCCTCCCAATATTTCTGCCATTTGGGCTCGATTGTCTCAAAGGGATACTTCGCCATACCCGGAACTCCTTGTGAATATAATGTATACCATAACTTAAGAAAAAAGAAACCACTGACCACACGGACAACACGGACAAAGACGATAATATCGTAGAAAGCTTGTGGTTTTTTAAGGGAAATGGTGTAGAATAACAGAATGAAGCGAGTATTTTTTTCTTGCCTGTCGGCAGCCTGTTTACTGGTAGTATGCCTGCTTACCGCATGTGAGAATTTTGATCTCCCCCTTGAGCCATATATCCGCGCCCAGACAAGCCCGGCGCCCAGCCCGGACAAGGTAATTACCCTGTTTGTCATCACCGGCCCGGCAGCGGCGGTGGGGGACGTGGATGAGGCGGCCAGGACGGTTACCGTCAATGTGCCCTATGGGACTGATGTAACCGGTATGACCACGTTTATTACCCATACCGGGGCCTCAATCAGCCCTGGTTCAGGGGCGCCGCAGGATTTTACCAACCCGGTTCCCTACACGGTCACGGCGGCGGACGGTTCGCAAGCGGCGTATACGGTGACGGTGAATGTGGGGACGCTTACTTCCAAGGAGATAACGGCCTTCAGCGTTAAGGACACGGTAACGAATATCTGGTATGCGGGTGTCGTGAATGAGGCGGCAAAAACGGTCGCTATTGACGTGCCCTACGGGACGAGCTTAACCAATATGGACACGGCCATTTCCCATACCGGGGCTTCGGTTAGCCCCGCATCGGGCACGGCGCAGACTTTCGTAAGCGGCACCGCGGTTCCCTACACGGTAACGGCGGTGGACGGCTCGACCGAGACCTATCAAGTAACGGTGAACTTTTCCAGCACGCCCTCCGGTAATGCCAAGGCGATAACGGCCTTCATCGTTAAAGCTTCGGGAACAACGATGTGGTATGCGGGGGTCGTGAATGAGACGGCAAAGACGGTCGCTATTGACGTGCCATACGGGACGAACTTAGCCAATATGGACACGGTCATTTCCCATACCGGGGCTTCGGTTAGCCCCGCATCGGGCGCAACGCAGACTTTCACAAGCGGCGCCGCGGTTCCCTACACGGTAACGGCGGTGGACGGCTCGACCCAGGCCTATCAAGTGACGGTGAACTTTTCCAGCACGCCCTCCAGTGATGCCAAGGCGATAACGGCCTTCATCGTTAAGGATTCGGTAACGAATCTCTGGTATGCGGGTGTCGTGAATGAGGCGGCATCACCAAAAACAGTCACTATTGATGTACCCTACGGGACGAACTTAACCAATATGGGCACGGCCATTTCCCATACCGGGGATTCGGTTAGCCCCGCATCGGGCGCGGCTCAGACTTTCACAAACGGCACAGCGGTTCCCTACACGGTAACACCGGTGAGCGGTTCACCCGAGACCTATCAAGTAAGGGTGAACTTTTTCAGCACGCCCTCCAGTGATGCCAGGGAGATAACGGCCTTCATCGTTAAGGACACGGGAACGAATCTCTGGTATGCAGGGGACGTGGATAATACGGTATCACCAAAAACAGTCACTATTGATGTGCCCTACGGGACGAACTTAGCCAATATGGACACGGCCATTACCCATACCGGGGCATCCATTGCCTCAACAGACGCCAATAGCGGTAGGGGGGGGGGCGCTGGTTTACCGGCTACGTTCACCGGTGCCAATTTTACCACCCCGGTTCGCTACACGGTAACGGCGGTGGACGGCTCGACCCAGGCCTATGACGTGACGGTGAATGAGGCGCTCGCTTCTGACAAAATGATAACCAGCTTTACCCTGGCCGGGAAAGCGGGAACCATAACAAATAATGCCGACGATACAACGGGAACCATCACCGTGACCGTACCCTATGGAACCGATCGTACCAGTATGAGTGGGTCTGTTAGTCATACCGGGGCGTCTATTGCCTATCCGGGCGGGACAACGGCTGCTTTCACCGATGTTAATTTCAGCTCCCCGGTGGATTTCATAATAACTGCGGCGGACGATTCACCAAGGACCTATACGGTTACCGCAACGCCGGCGAATCTTTTATCGGTAACGATAACGGGCTATAAACCTACATACAAAATTGGTGAATCCTTCAATAACGCTATGGGTACTGTTACCGGAATCGACAATGCCGGAAATACCATTTCGACCATATCCTTAAACACCTGTGACATCAGCGGTTTCGACAATACCACGGCGGGAACACAAACAATTACCCTGACTGCACCCGAAACCAGTATAAGGACGACCTTTACGGTTACCGTACTGAGCGACAGCAAAGCGATAACCGCGTTCAGCGTGGGAACGTATTGGGGCGTCATTGATGAGCTCAACCATACGGTTGTTGTCACCGTGCCATCCGGGACTTCGTTAAATCCCATGACCGCGATCGTTAACCACACCGGGGCGTCCATTAAGCTGAATAGTGAGGAGCCGATTACCACTGCTTCGCCGGTTACGTTCAACCCCGTTAATTTCAGCGCATCATCGCAGACCTTTACGGTAACAGCGGCGGACGATTCGCCCCAAGCCTATACGGTGACCATCACAGCCGGAACCCTCACGGTAGCTATCAATGGACCCACCCCCCTCCGGGTAGGCCAAACCCTGACGGCAAACCCCTCCGACCCCTATGTAAGATACCAGTGGCAGTGGTATGATCCATCAGACGGCTCGGTTACGGAGATTGACGGCGCAACGAGTGCAACATACCTGCTGAAAGGCGACGATATGGGCAAGTATATCAACGTAAAAATAATCAATGCCACCGGGGGGGACGTAACCAGTGCGGTAATCGGCGAAGTGAAATATGGCATAGCCGTTCCGTCAAGCCCGGACCTCACGGTAAAGCTCGGTATACGCACGTCCGAAGAACCTCTTACCAGCGGAATGGTGACCAACGCCTTTACCAGCCTGCACAAACTGATTTCCTCCCCGGAGGGAAGTGAAGACTTTAAAACGATAATCCATACTGGCGACTACATCGACCTGGCCGGTTTGACGGTTGCGCGGTATCACACCGGAACAGAAGCGGCTGATGGCACCGATACTGATAGCGATACAAACCTTGAAAACGGCGCAATCAACGCAACCAATGTTGAATTAGGCGGCGGCCACGGCTGGCTCCTGCGCCTTATCGTAGTGGGCATCAATTCCTTTAACGGGAAAAACGGCAACAATACCCCCCATGTGGTGTTCCAGTTCCAGAACGTGCCGGGAACCCACCGAATGAACGGCACTAATACCAACTCGGGCGGCTACTGGGGTAGCGAAATGCGGAATTATCTCGCCGCCCCGGATGGCAGCGGGGCGGGCGGTTATTTCCTTACGGGGCTTACAAACGCGGGCGTGCCGGATAGCGTCCTCTGGGCGCCGTCCCGCAGGGTGTGGAACGGAGTAGCGACGGCGGAGACGATAGTGGACAAGCTCTTCCTGCCCACGGAATGGGAGATGTTCGGCAGCCAGAGCAATTCGCACGCGACCGAAACGGCTACCAATCAGGCGTGGCTTGAGTACTACGCAAGTCCTGCGAGCCGCATAAAATACGACAGTAGCGATGCTGCCAACTGGTACTGGTTAGCCTCACCCGCAGCTTCGTCTACGACCCATTTCACTAATGTCGACCCCGGCGGTGGTGGGAGCTCCAACTATGCTAGTTCAGTAGGTGGTGTCGCCCCTGCTTTCTGTGTCAAATAGGCTTCTGGCTGCATTAGGTTGCATAAGTAACCGGGATGAACAACCTTCGTGGTTAATCTTCTTTAATAAAGAAAAACCACGAAAAAGACGAACACCACTAAAAAAAGAAATTTCGTGGTGTTTCCCCTTCCTTTTCGTGGTTAATTGTAGACCAGATCGAAGCAGGGCAGGCAGAGGCCGACCTCGGCGGCGGGGTCTTTAAGGTACGGAAAGCCCGTCCGGGCGAAGGAAAAGCCGGGGGATACCGGGTGATTGTGTTTTTCAGGAGCGGGGATAAGACCTTTTTCCGATTCGTTGCGAGGGGTACATACCCCGCGCCTATGCAGACCCCCGGCGTTGAACGCATATGGTGACAGCCACTGTTTTAGGGGGCGGAGGCCCCCTTTTTTACTTCATTTCCGCTTGTGGTTAAATTTGGAATTGCTGTTTAAAACTTGCCCTTTATTCAGATTATGTAATATACTTGTCAGCAAGAGGTGATGGTTGAACAGGGTTACATTTGAAGAAACGGATGACATCATCGACATTTGTCAGGACAATGTTTTCAAGGCGGTTTTTACAAAAGACAGCCCTGAATCCGAGCGGGCAATGCTCGGTTTCCTGTCTCAATTCACCGGTCACAAAATTTCCGTTATCACGATTGTCGCAAATGAACCGCCTATAGACAACATTCGGGACAGGCAAATACGTTTCGACATAAATTGCGAAGCGGAAGACGGTGAGCTTATCAATGTTGAAATGACTATGGAGCCCGACGATTATGAACCGGTGCGGCTTGAATTTCATGTGGGGAAACTTTTTACGGGACAGGATATCCGCGGCAAGGGGAAAACGTTCAATGATTTGAAACTGACATACCAAATATCGATCCTGGTAAAAAAGGTTCTTTTCAACGATGAGACAATAGTTCACTGTTTTGAATACTATGATCCCGAGCGGCAAATGTCCCTGGGCGGGCGGAGCCGTATAATCACTGTCGAGTTGAAAAAACTGGACAAAATTATCGAGAAGCCTGTTGCGCAGATGACGGCGCAGGAATGTTGGGCGGTATTTTTTCGGTATATTAAAGATCCCACAAAAAGGCAAAAAATAAACCAAATCATAGAAGCACAGGAGGACATAGCTATGGCAGGTCAAGTATTAAGGACAATCAGCAAGGACAAGGCAGAACGCGCCCGTCTTATGAGCGAGTACAAATTCGAGACGGATCACCAAAGTAAAATGGTGCAGGCAGAAAGGCAGGGTGAAATGCGGGGTGAAATGCGGGGACGAAATGAAGTGCTTGATCTTTTGAAAAGTGGTAAATCAATGGAAGAAATTTTAAAAATGTATGACACAAATTAAAAGATTGGAAAATACAAGTTTGGTCGGTTCCGGTGAGGCCCACCGCTTTTAGAAGCACAGGAGGACGCGGCATGAATGCCGATACTATGGCAGCGGCGGCGGGACCCTCACGGACATTTGTTTAGAAATTTCATTCTTTTGTCCGTGTCGTCCGTGAGGTCAGTGGTTAAATTTGGAATTCCTGATAGCCCTGCACATCCCTTGCCTTTTTTGGACAGATATCAGAATATGGGTATTAAAGGAGAAACTATGGCCCATAAAATGGCAATTATTGGTTTTGGCGGGATGGCCGGATACCATCAGAAAAACATCAGCGAGCATTTTCCCGAGCTGGAAATTGCGGGTATCTATGATATACGTCCCGAGGCGGTTCAGAAGGCCCGGGACCTGGGGATTAAGGCTTTTGATTCGCCTGAGCGTATCTATGCCGACAAGGATATTGAGCTGGTCCTGGTGGCTACCCCGAATGACGTGCATAAGCCCTACGCCATCGCGTGCCTTGAGGCGGGCAAGAACGTGATCAGCGAAAAGCCCGTTACCCTTAACTCCGCGGAGCTTGAGGAAATTATCGCCGCTTCCCAAAAGGCGGGTAAATTTTTCACCGTGCACCAGAACCGCCGCTGGGACGCGGATTTTCTTTCGCTTAAAAAAATATTTGCAGACAACATACTCCACGACCCTTACATGATCGAAAGCAGGGTGCAGGGTTCCCGGCAGGCCCTGCACGGCTGGCGGGGCTGGAAACAGAACGGCGGCGGCATGGTGCTGGATTGGGGGGTCCACCTTATCGACCAGATGCTTAACTTCTGCCCCCAAAAACTTGTCTCGGTGAACGCCGTTCTGCATCAGGTTTTTGCCCCCGAGGTGGATGACAACTTTACCGCTTCCTTCCGTTTCGAGAATGGTCTCCATTACCTCGTGAACATCGCCATGAACAGCTTTATCGTACAGCCCCGCTGGCATATTTCCGCTGCCGACGGCACCGCCCTGATCGAAGACTGGGACTGCAAGGGCAAAATCGTCAAGCTTTCCGATGCGGCCACCCTTGACTGGGCGGAGGACATCGTCTATACCGCCGCGGGCCCCACCCGTTCCATGGCCCCCCGGCCCAAAAACACAACCCTGGAGCTGCCCCTGCCCAAGGCCGAACAGACCTGGCTGGAATATTACAAGAACATTGTGGCGGTGCTGGACAACAAGGCCCAGCCCATCGTTACCACGGATCAGGGCGAATTTGATAAAGGGCAATGTACAGCCCACCGTACTGCGGGAGACTCCGGTGTCCCTGGTGCTTGACGCGGAGGGGGGCATGGGGCTTTCCCTAAGCAAAAAGTCCATGGAAGGTGTCATTAGCAAGGCAAAGGATCACGGGGTGGGGTTCTGCTCGATCCGCAATTCAAACCACTTCGGCATTGCGGGGTATTATGCGGAGATGGCCGCCCGGCAGGACATGATTGGGGTTACCATGACCAATACCGCGGCCCTGGGGGTGCCCACCTCAGCGCGGGAAGCCATGTTCGGCACCAACCCCATTGCCTTTGCCGTCCCCGGCCTGGGGGACCGGATGTTCAGCCTGGATATGGCTACCACCGCCGTCACCCGGGGCGCGGTTGAAGTGGCCGCCCGCGAGGGAAAGCCCCTGCCCCTTGGCTGGGCGGTGGGAACCGACGGCCTTGCCGCTTCCGATCCTGTCCGTTTGCTGGACGACATGCTTTTCAAGCGGGGCGGCGGGCTCCTTCCCTCAGGGGGGTACAAGGGCTACGGCCTTGCGGTGATGGTGGATATTCTCACCGCGGTCAGCTCCGGGGGCGTCTTCGGCGGGGCCGTGATGGATTCGGAAATCACCTCCGCCAGGGTCTGCCACTTCTTTATGGCCTTTCGGATCGACCTCTTCCGGGACCCAAAGGAATTCAAACAGGATATCAGCCGGATGCTGGACGAGCTTACCGCCCTCCGCCCGGCAAAAGG
>BOAU01000034.1 GCA_026002025.1 Spirochaetia bacterium
ACATATAACATAATTAAACATTGTTATTCATAATTCATTATCATATATAGAATTATCGGATCGCATTGTTATATTGGACTAATAAAAAGCAATGATAAACTAGTTAAACATTGTTAGAACATGAAAAAATAATAGTTCTATGTATAGAAACTTTTTAGAGCATATATATACACATAACAAAATTAAACATTGTTTAGAAACATTCGTTTTTTATTGCCTATAATTTGTACGAAAAATTGAAAAAATAATTTTAGAAACATTAATAATTTATTGCCTATGAAGTGAGGGACAAAATGATAATTCAGATTGAACGTAATGCTAAGGGATACCATGTGTACAGGGATGGTATGAACGGCTGCTTTAACATTAACACATTCGAGGAAGCCCTTATAGAGCTAGTCGATATGTTCAAAAGGGGGCGCTTCAATGAGGAAGTCGATAAGTACCGATGGCCACGGCCTAAAGCATGGGATATGGCACAATGAAGTGGTAGCAGGTAGTCATGGTGTACCAAGGCTCACCGGAGTATTGGAGTATTGGGAGATAGGGATACTGCGTAGGCAAGTCTGTACTCCTGGTACGGGATGGGCACAATCAAGCCCTGGCCCTTCATTCGTAAACAAGGAACCTGGGGCATTAAAGCCCTAAATATAACGTTCAATAAGTATTAAGGAGGCCATATATGGCAAGCAAGGGATTCAAAGACAGTAAGGCTCCGTCAAGCCTTACAATCATCGTCCAGGACAGTAACGGCAAAGAATGGGGGCGGCAGTACGCTACGGCAAAGGAGTTTTCAACTGGCTCCGTGGGGTATAACGCAAGCGGGAAGGTACAGAACCCCGACAATCCCGAAGCCCGGTATCAGATAGGGGCAAACTTTACCCTCATCGGCTCAAAGCCCGAAGGAAAGTAAAGTCCAGTAAAAAACTGGCAGGACTTCCCAGGAGCTGACAACTCCTGGGCGTTTTATATAAGGAAATTATTTTAGTAACACTACAATTTTATTGCCTATTGATATATCAATAGTGCATTGCCTAATAGATATGAACCATTGAAGGAGGACCAAAATGGTAGAGTTTATGAGTACCAAGGCAGGTAACCCGGCGAAAGACCAGAAGGTTATTACTACCGACAAGGGACGCTATTTGCAGAGCTACGATTCTGTAGTGGCCTTTATACCTGATGATGATGGACCTATTCAGGTAGGGCCGGACTACGACTATTCATCCACTACTATTTACTACGTGGGTAAGTTCCTTCGTATGAACCTCCCTAAAATACGGGAAGGATTAAAGAAGGGCACAATCTTACTGGAGGATAGCCTGGCGGCAGGATGACAGGAGAAAGGTATGGGTAAAAAATGGAACGGCTTTAAGCAGGACAATACCGGAAGCTTTATAAGTCTTAGTTTTGACAGAATGAATACAGATGTAAGGCAAAAGGTAACACCTGCTATAGCACAAGGCTTGTCTCAAACCGCCAGCGGGTATGGCCAACAACTTGTCACTAGGTGGATGGTACGATGGTATGGGCACTGGCGAAGGGTGTACTGCAAGTGTGTATCGAACAGCGGAACCTGTTACATATTTCATAAGGGTGAGCGGGTTATCGTGGAAATTATGTAGAGAAAGCGCCCGGTGAAATATCCGGGCGCTTTCTTCTTCTGTTTTTAGAAACAACTTAATTCTATTGCCTATAAGGTGAGGAGAATAATATGAAAAGATATTTTAATTACACTATGGCAGAAAAGCTATGCGATATGTTAAGTGGTTCCGGTCTGGATTCCAAGCCTGAAATACTGGACGATTCATGCCACAAGTATGTGCTGATAACCTGGGATTATCACCTGATGAATGAGCGTGGGTACTATGACGGGTATTGGTATTTTACGGTAAGGATTCCACGGGAAAGTCCTATGGATTTTAAGGTATATGGCAAGAGGGGAAATCCCAGGACCGTATCGGCCTGTGATACGAAGGAATATCTGGAACAGATTATTGACATTCAACTATCCGAGGTACTCAAGGATTCCGGTGTGAAGTATTCGCTGGTAAGTGAAAAGATATATCCGGGGGATAAGGACTTTAACCCTGAAATACAATTCGCGGCCGAACATGGGTATCACTTCGGTAGGGCGCACTATGTCTATGAAGGTGTACCTATTGAGGAGGCAGAGTATGACTAAGAAGGAAAAAGCTATGGAAAAATGCCTCAAATTAGCAAGGGAGGCTAACCATAAACGATTCCAGCCAATACGCCAGCACTACAAGGATTTCGGTAAAACTAAAGAAGAATTGGATGTTCTACAGAAGGAGTATGCTGCTATAGACGAAGCAGGCAAGTTGGCCACTAAGGAAGCAGAGGAGTTGGGCATATCGTTTGAGGAACAGTTGGCATATAACCACAAACGTATTTGGGGCAATGATAAACCAAATAATTATGTTTAGAAACAAGGCAATTTTATTGCCTATAAATTGGAGGACAAAAATGTTCACTAAAGAAAAAACCATCACGGTAACGACGGAGGACTTCATTGAGAAGGATAGCCTGGGCCATGCGGAGTTTACAGGGAGTGACGGAAAGCCTTACCTGGTACAAGTGGTGCCGGACATAGATGCCCGGAATCCCAGGGAGGAATATGACCACCTCTGGACATGGACGACCAGCAGAAATGCCGGATATACGGACAAGGGCGCAATAGACCTGGACGATATTGTGGAGGATGACAGTATTCCTGCGAAGTTTACGAAGGAATATCTGGTAGTAAAGCTGTTCTTATACCGGCATAGCGGGGATGTCATAAGCATGAGCAACGGCAGGTATCCCTTTAATGACCGTTGGGATTCCGGCTGCATGGGCATTGCCTATCTGGAAAAGAAGAAGGCACGGGAAGAATATGGAAGGAAGTACACCAAGAAAGCCCTGAAATATCTCAAGGGTGAAATTGAAGAAATGAACGCTTTCCTGGAAGGGTCTGTCTACGGAATTATGATAACGGAACTGGAATCCGAAAAAGAGGACTCCTGCTGGGGCTATCTCTGCGCCAACAGGAAAGAACTGGAAAGCTGTATATCGGACCAGCTATACGGATTCACCGACAAAACCCATGAGGTTGCGGCGGCGGTCATGGCGGATATGTAGGGAAAATGAAATTGCCGGATTTTTAGGAACCGGCCTTTGTACTAAGGCATAAGGAGGTATTCTATGCGGTATTGCGTGCAGAAAAAAGAAGATGGGAAATTTGTCGCATGGGACGGCAGGGCTCTTGTAGAGAATCCGATTAACGCCGGGCGATTTAGCCCCACAATATGCGAGCGGAAGTACGCCGGGTACAAGAAAATACCCTTCCCGGAGGCATATAACCAGTACCATACGAATATGAAAGGAAAGGACAAAGAACCGGCGCTGGGGTGGCACTAAAAGTATTTTTAGGAACCCGGCAATTTCATTGCCTATTAAATGTGAGGTGAAAAAATGGAAGATCGGGAAACTAAAATATGGAACTGCCTGATACAACAGGACGGTGAAACGGTAGCACGGCTGTTTACGCAGTATCGCGGTATGCAGCTTTTCGACGAAGGTTTCCTGGAACACCTGGTGGACGAAGGATACCTGGAAGCTGATGAGGATGAGGAAGAAGATGACGACGAGGACCCGGAGGATGAATACCCTGACGATGGGGACTATATTATGTCGGATTGTGATTATTTAGGCAGTAAAACTTTTGTCTGTGTAAAGGACGGACGGTGGAATGATGGAAAACGGTTTCGCTATTTTGGAACCGAGGAAGAAGCGGTCAAGGCAATTAAAGAGGACATGGCGGCACAACAGTATTGGCCGAATGTCTGGTATGAATCGGACCACGGAAATATGTCTCATTACAACGTGGGGGAATATGAACCCCGGAGGTAAGTATGCAAATAGTATCGTTCCAGTACTTCAACAATCCTTATGATTGGCGTGACGAATGGCATTCGATAATCGTAAAGGGGAATTATAAAGAAGGGGATATTTTGTGGCCTGACCATCCCAGGTTACGGGCAGTAGTTTTGAAGGTAACAAAGGTATGAACACAAGGGGTATATAATCCGGGACTACCTTATGGGGTGGCAAGTACATCGGATTCTTGATAGTTGACTGATTTTAGGAGGTCCGGCATGAAAGAGGTACAATATGAAATCTGTATTGAAGTAGGCCGGTTTGGGATAGCAAAGAAGCAAGGAAATAAACGCTTTAGGATATACGATGTCCACACCAACAAGACTATTAAACTTTTTAGAAATTTGGACAAAGCCATAGCGTACTATAGAAAGATGGAGGCGTAAACAGTGAGCGCAAAACGGAAACCAAAGCCTAATTATATCAGGCAAACAGACAAGAGTACGACATACGCGCCCTGGGAAGATAAGGAAGCGTATAAAAAACAGGGCCACAAGCGCCCCAAGCTTTCCTGGCTTGAGAAAATGATGACCAGAAAATGATATAGGAGGCTGACACTATGGGACTAGCATACCGTGACAATCCGAAACTGTACGATGCGTTTATGGATAGGGACAGGTTTGTTACCGCCATGATGTGCGCTGTAAGAGACAGGGTTATTAAAGCTGTACCGCCTATTAACAATCCAACAGAAAAAGACCCGGAGTTTCATATACCGAAAAGATATATCCGGGTTTGGGGAAAATATAAAGCATAAAATTAGGAACTTCGCAGATTCATTGCCTATTGATATATCAATAGCGCATTGCCTATAAATCGGAGGGCATTATGAAAGACAAAGCAAAGCTGTTTCTGAAAGACGGTACACCTAAATATATTGCGTGTTACGAAACGAAGCGCAACCCTACGTTCGACCGGTTTTGCGTGGTATTTACCAGACTGGCCCATCACGACAAGGGATATAGGGGGCTGGTAGTGTACCGGGCAATGAGTGAACACCCCACGCACCCGCAGGGATTCGGGCAGTGGGGCGAGACAAACCAGGAAAGGTTCCGGGCCGGTGGGTCCAGGATAAAGTTTTCCGAGCTTCCCGTGGATTGCCAGCGGCTTATTATTGCCGACTACTGCTCTTTGTGGGATGTAGAAATGTACGAAGTTTACACCGAGGGGGACCAGGTGCGTCTCCAAAGCATATACGAAGTGAAAAGGAGCGCATAACTATGGGACATACCGAAAAGACGCTTGAGGAAAAATGGGCAAGCCTGTATCTCAAAGAGGATGTGTCTTTGTCCTCCCTCCCTGTTAAAGGATGGCAGCGTATCGAAGCGAAAGTCTTGGACCTGGTATTGGAGTATACCTATCGGGCATCCAGCAAAGACTACAACCGCTATTATATTAATGGCGTGTGTATCGAGAATGTGAAAGGAGGGCTGCGGGGTATCGCTACCAATGGGAGTCATCTTGCCTTGGTGGATGTGCCTTGTAAACTGACATCGTTCCGGGCGAGCCGGTTGGCTACCTATGGGGCGGAGAAGTATAAAAAAGAGATAAGCCATATCATCCCTCTGCAATACATCTCCCGGCTCCGACAGATTTTGAAGCTCTCAAAAACCTGGGACATACTGATAAAGAACGAGTATATGGCGCTCCGGCAGGTGGGGGGTTCTCGTGTGTGCCAGTTCTCGTTTGTGGAGGGAGATTTCCCGAACTATCAACGGGTAATTCCCGAAGAAAACAATATCATGGACACGCCGTTCAAAATGCTGCAAGTGGACATGCCGGAAGTCCTGGACGCCCTCAAGAGCTTTAAGAAGCTGCCCTGGTATCCCAAAAAGCGGGATGACCCTTGGCAGATATGGTTTAAGGTCGATAGCCTGACGGAACTGATTTTGTCCAGTGTGGACCCGCTCCCCAGGAGCCGGGAAACTGCCGCCCACGAGGACAAGAGCCTTGATATTTACACCCAGGCAGAACCCATCACAGAATTTATGAACGGGCGGCACCTGGAACATGTCTGTGCCAGTATTAAGGGAACGGCGCAGTTTGAATGGCAGAAGGATGGGAAAGCTTGGCAGATTAAGCCGGTGGTCCTGGACAAAGAATTAAGCAAGCTGCTTTTTGTAACGATGCCCTTGAATAAAGGCTGCTACTGATTTTTCTTCTGTTTTTAGAAACATTGCGGATTCATCGCCTGATAATTGAGGAGGACATATATGGACAAAAAATGTAATGGCGTTAAACCTCTATCTGACGATGAATTAAGGCACATTTTAGGTTCGGCGTTGGATGAGGATGGTTTTATACCCACTTGTCTTAATTATAAAAGGGCGATGAAAAAGGCAAAAAAGGCAACGACGGCGGAGGAAGCCTATGTGCTATCAGGGCTATATCCTGCGAATAATGAAAAGGAGTAAACAATGAACAATTATTATGTTAAGGGTACTTCTGAAAAGCTGATAGCCCTGCATTTGAGAAACTACCAGCGAATTATCGACTTGGCCCCTGCGATTATTGCGGTGGTACAGAAGTTCGACGGGAAGCAAGCCAATAAGCGCCTGGAAACGGCACTTAAAGAAGTAGACAAGAACCTGTTTGTAAAGTTCGACCACGACTGGCATTATGAAATGTCTGTGGAGATACAGCTTTACTATGAGGACAGGTATGTCATGGGTAAAGCTGATTCGCAAGGTGTCGGAAATGCTTACTACATTAAGGACACATGCGGAACAGTGTGTAATGCCTATCAGGACAATCACCCGGTGGTGGATGGGAAGTTCCAAGCAGCGCCTATCGTCAAGCACATTAATGAAAATGTGGAATCCCTGGTGAAGCTTATCAAAGAAGCCGGGGACCAGCTCAAGCAGGTGGATGACCTGCGCCGGGACAAAAAGGAAATAGAGAAACGAATTGAATCGCACAACGCCAGCCTGTGTTGGCTTGTCGATGCGTATTTTGAACTGTCTATCACGAAATAGGGGGAAGGTATGTACATAGACTTACATTGTCGGAAATGCGGCGCGGAACTGGAAGATTGGAACATTGGTAATAACGCTATCCGGTATTGCCCGTGCTGTGGCCGGAAGCTCCTGCAAAAACAGAACGATGAACTTTGGCGCAAATGTACCGACGAAGAAATTTCCGACATGGTTGAGGGACACGTCCTGGACATTCTGGAGAATTATGACGACCTTGATGCCGGGGATATGGGCTATACCGCCTGGGAGGGTGAGAACGCAAACAGCGTTGTTTTCTGCTCCAATTACACTGCGGACCAGTTTGCTATGCGCCATAGCCCCTGGATGGACGATGCCCTGGAAGCGGCTTGTGACCAATACGGTGACGGCGACCATTATGCAAAAATGAAAGCCGATTGCAACGACCGGTTTTTGGTGGTGGCGTTTATCCTGGCGACCGAACATTACCTTTATCAACAGCTCGAAATAGACAACGACGAGGGCAAGCTGACTGCGAAGCGTAAAAAGGAAATTCGGGCGTTGATTAAGGAGACCCCGTACGACGGCGAGTTTTAGTAAGGGGGATGTAATGGACGCAGAGTTATTTCCTGGATTTACAGAATCAAACGAAGCATGGGAGAGGAGGCATAACATAAAGAGTTCTAATTTGCCGCCTGGCGTTCAGGCATGGGCTGAACGGCACCGGGCAATAAAAGCCCTGGGGAAAGAACAGGTTATCAAAGATTGTGTTGGAACCGCTGTTGCCCGGTTCTGTACGACCTGTAACAAGGGCAGTCTCACGATAAATGAGAGTGTTTGCCAGGCTTGCCGGGTGTATGAGTTTGCCCGTGCAAATGGAATTGGCGTATTATATCGGAACGGTGTGCAATGCACCTGATAGCGACGGACGTAATGTTCGGCCTGGGTACAGTAATGCTGGTGTAAAGGAGGTGGTTAATATGTGGCCTTGAACCGGGCTGGTAGCACGGTAAAAAAGCCTAATTATTTTATTGTTCATAAGTATGCAAATTTTATTTTTAGAAACCTGGGCGTTTTATTGCCTGTAGGTAGATCAATTTTATTCTCCCTGGAAATCGGGGGGGGGGCAGCAATGCTAAAACCGGAACAGATTAAGGAAGTGCATTTCGAGCGGGTATTTAACCTGGGCAATTATGAATCCTTCCGCATTGGGCTTACGGCCACGATTGGCCCTAAGCAGACCGCAGAAGAAGTGGTGGCCGACCTGGATGCGTTCACCCTAAAAATTCGTAACAAGCGGGTAAAGGAGAAAGAGTAATGGCAACCGGTAAATCCCTGGAAAAGAAAGAACCTCACATGGTGCGGGTTTATTATAATAAAGATGGCTCCCCCATTAAGCGGCAGCAGCCAAAAGAACACATGAGCAAAAAGGAACGGCTGCGGCAGCGCCGGGAACGGTCGGCGAAAATCGTGGAGGCGCTTAATGCTGGTAAAGAAAATAAGCCTGACGAAAATTAGGTCTATAGAGGACATCGAAGTAGCTAGGTGGGACAGCATCACGGATGTGTGGAAAGACAGCACGGGCGGTATCAATCTGCGGGGATACCTGGGGCGGGAAGTAACCATCGACCTGAACGAAGGCGAGGAACTTCGTATTACGAGCGGAGAGGAGTAGCTGAATGAATAAAAACCGACGCAAACAAATTGACAGGGTTATTACCCACCTTGAAGATGCTCTGGAAGAACTGGAAAGCATAAAGTCCGATGAGGAGGAATATCACGACAATATGCCGGAGGGCTTGCGGGACAGCGACAAGGGCTACGCTGCCGATGAAGCGATAAGCAATTTGGACAGCGCCATCGAGAATGTGCAGCAAGCCATCGACGATGCCGGGAGCGCAAAGGACCAATAGGAGGGCCAGCATGATTAAACGTGCAGTTATTGTGAGCGACCTGTTTAATGGCGGGAGCCGGGAAGAAGTTCTTGGCAGTAACGGTGTTGGCCTCATCCAACAGGCACCGAGGGACCCTAATACCCTGGAAGTGTACCATGAGGATGAGACGTATGAGGTCTATCATGCCATGCCCTTCTTGCTTGAAGGAGCGACAGGCAATGTCCCGCGCTCGAATAAAGGGTATGACCCGAATTTCGGTGGAAACGACTTGCAAGACGCTTGGAACGAGTTCGCCGAACGCATTACCGAGAACAATGAGTTTAAGACGAACATCCTCAATGCGTGGCATGAGTGTACGATGGTCTCCCTGGTGGAGGCTGCGATTCGTGGAATTAACGAGGGGTAACATGGACATATTTGATTATATGGATTGTGTGGGCTGCGACAGCTACCAGCATATCCGGGAAAAAATAGCAGCGGAACCCGATAAGTGCTATGAGGCAGAGGACCTCTGTACCGAGGATTCACCGGACAGCGGCCTGTGTGAACGTATGCGGTCCGTCATCGAGGAGCGTATCTATGAGGGCGAGCTTGAAGTGCCGGGTGGAAAGCTATATGACCATACCTTCCTTGAAGGGTGCCCGGTAGAGGAAATCGGGGCGTTCAACGAGGACTATAAACCTTCCTGGTGGGGCAAGGAGACCGTGGACTTTTCTTCTGCTCCCTACTGGTTTGTATCGGATGACCCTGAAAAGGTGCCGGTGGCGTACAAAGACGAATGGGAAGTATTCCAGGAGTATTTTGCATGAACTACGAAGATAGAATTGCTACGGTAATAATGGTGAACCTTCCCGGTAACCTACGGACGGCTATTGCGCTTGAAGTGCAACGCTTCAACCGTAAGTCAAATCGGAAGGGTACGTCTCTTGAGATAGGGATAGAGAACTTTGTTCACCATTCTAAAATGTTGGAAGTACATTCTTTGGTGAAGGATAAAAAATAAAAGGAGGAGGTATGAATCTGCAAACTGAACATCGCGCGGATGGATTGATTATTGCTACCACCTATAACATTTTTGCATCCCCGCTGATGGTTCACAATGCGGATATTCCCGAGCTTATTCGGGAATTAGAAATCCAGCTTCATAAGGAGGACAATAATGAAATTGTATCAAACGGTGAAACGGACAGCCCGGTACTGGACCCGCGAACAGCGGAAGTTTAAGCTGCCCTGGCTCCTATTGTTCGGGAGAGGTCTTAACGGGGACCGGAGCAACACGGCCAGCAGCCCAAAGAAAAGGGGAGGTCGGGATGAGTGACGTGAATAGCGTTCTTCTCGATGGGTGTGTTATAGGGATACCTCATACGTCGGTAACCGGAAGGGGAATCTATTTTTCAATAGCATCCCATCGGTATGGCCGGAAGGACACTACTAAAAAATTCTGGCTGGTTGAAACCAGGGTGACGGTACGGGTAGACCTCCCGAAACTGGTCGAAGTGGTTTGCCATGAGGGAGACTTGAATCGCAGCTGCCGGGTGGTCGGAAGATTGGAGGAAGAACCCCAGGGCAAAACCACCCGGCTGATATTAGTTGCTGATTTCGTGGAGTTCCGGCCCAAAGCCGCGCCGAAAAGTAGTAAATCAAGGGGTAAGCAACCTCGACAATAGGCAAAAAGGGAGGTATAATGCTCACTTGGAAGGAGAATAATGGAAAAGCGAGTATGGACGGCCAGGGGGAAGGTGTTAGAACCGGACAAGGCCGTTATTCGGGGCTTGGTCGAAAAGAACCCCATAGCAAGCCGGATATTTGTAACCGGTGAAGTCCACGAAAATTATATTGGGCACCCTGCGGCCAATATGCTCTATGCGATAAACGATGTCCTGGATGAGCCGCTGTTCGTACAGACCCGGCAAGAGACGGTCCAGATGGCCCGGTTCGAGCCGGATGTCGTATGGCGGTTATTCCACCCGGACATCCTGGTAAAGCTGATTGGGGAAGAAGAAGAACGCTTGGGAGTTACTATTGAGCAGCTAGATCAGGATGATTTCTACCAATCTCTTACGACATCGCTTATACGGAATGGCGTTCTTTTCCCGAAGGCCAAGGTGTACGGAAGCCCGGACACTTTTTACCAAATTATGTATTTGGGGTGTCTTCTTCTGTACGGAAAGCCTGGATATATGGCGGTTCCGGTGTCACAGCATTTTGCGCTGCCGGAGACAGTGGACTTCCTTCATAGTTGTGATTACAGACGGCTTATCCCGGACGAATCCAGCGAGGCATTAGGGATGTATGAGAAATACCAGGACATCCAGGGGCTGACGAACCAGGAGCTTAATCTTTTGGTGAAAATGTATGACCGGGATGCCAAACAGTAGATTCCTGTATGGCCTCGACATGGAGGAAGAACTCCTGTCGGGTAATTCGGTGAAGGTAACGCGCTTAAACCGTAAGCCGGTATATATTGGTTTTGGTTTTGCTATGCACGACTGCCTTCTCGATGTGCAGGAACATCATTTGTACGTGGTTTCAGAACACGTAGTGAAAGAGTTTCCTGCTAACGATATGCAGGAAGCTCTTTCTTATTTTGAGGAGACTTTATATGGGAGATGGTAATATACTTTTTGCGCCTGGCGTGGAGTTCTTTGAGGACAAGCACGAATACTATTATAAAGGTAAGAAATTGTCCGGGGTAACCGGGCTGATTGCGAAGAAGCTCGGCCTTAAAATGCCCGAGGAGTTTGTAGGCGAACACAGAGACGAAGGATTGCACGTTCACCATGCGATACAGCGCTGGATTACAACCGGAAACCCGGAAAGCGTACATCCTGGTGTCAAATGGCTGACAGAAGAACTGCATGATACCTATAACAAGCTGGTAGACACGCCCAGCACTTTGTTTTCAGAAGCGCTGGTTTCCGATTTGAAACAATACGCTTCCGCTGTGGACATCGTGGCGGTCCTGCCGAATGGTGTTGTGCAGATATACGATATTAAAAAAGGCGTATTCAAGCGGGACTATGTATCCTGGCAGCTTGGCATTTATAAATACTTTATCGAAACTCACACAGATTATACAGTGAAAGACTGCACTTGCGCCTGTATGAAAGACCAGGAAATGTACCCTATCTTTCCGAAAAGCAAAGAGGACGTAGAGAAATTGCTGTACGGCTAAAAGATACTATTTCCGATCTGGAGGCGGAGGTGCCGGTTGAGGGATCGGAGGTGGTGGCGGAGAGGGCGGTTTAGGCGGTAAAGGAGGTATGCTGTCGCCGATTGTTCCCCGATTCTTACCGCCTAGAGATTTAAGAGTACGAATAATAAGAGACATACAATACCTCCTGCGTAAGAAATGATCGCCAAATAATTACAAGGACTGACAAAGTTTCGTATCCGTTTGGTTTCGATGGGTACGCCGTCAATTTGGGCGTACATCTCTTTGGTGGTATTGTCCCGGTGCTTTCGATATGCGTTAGCGCTTAACAGATGCCCTAAGACGGTGATAATAAGACATGCGGCGAAACAAGCCCAAGAAACAACAATAAGCACCGGATTGGCGGCCTTTGCCACCGGCACGATTTTATCTATAAAGGCGAAAGAGATACCGAAAGACCCTGCGGCAACTGTAAATAGCGCCTTGTCAAACCGGGCATCCATTTCGGCGGCGGTACTGTTGAATGTATCCCATAGGCGCATGGAATCATCGTAGATTTTGCGCTGCCGCTCGTAGACTTCTACCTGGTGGCCGTAGTCACTCATCGACAGGACTTTCTCGTCTTTGCTTGCCATATTTAGCCTCCACTCTAAGGATACCTTAGTAAAATCCGGTTGTCAAGGGCTTGAACAACTGCTTATCTAATACGGCGAGCGCTTCCCTGGCCTTCGCCAGTATTTTCTTCTGTCCTAACTTATCCCGATGATTGTATATTTTAGCCACATCTGCACTAACCTTATGTCCCATAAAATACTCCTCGACATCCCCTAACTCTGCGGAGGACATTACTGTTTTCCAGTAGTGCCGACCGCTATAAAATGTGATATTTTGTTCGGCCATCTGTTCCGGTGTTAATTCGAGCAGTTTTCCCATATCGGAAGTTGCGACCTGAAATACTTTGGCACCATAGCCTCCACGGGTAGCGGTAAATATGAAATTGTTGTCCTTCACTTTCTTATTTTTAATGTAGGAAACAAGTTGTTCGTATACAAACTCATGGAGCGGAACGATTCTGACACCGTTGTCGGATTTGCTGGCAGGTATGTCTATAAAATGTACGTCTTCAATCTGGATAATGTGCTTTGGCGTTATTCGGGTAATTTCACTGTTACGCATACCGGTACTGTAGATGAGCAGGCAGAGAATGTACGATGTTTTATTATCCCACTTTTTATTAAAGACACCATAAACTTTATCTAGTTCGTAACAGCCCCGGACTTTCTTGTCTCCCTTGGATGCCCTAATCCGGTCTATTTTGTAGAATGGGTTATCGAACACAATCCCGTGAGTGCGTAAATTGTTAAAGGCGGTGGACAAGCAACTTAACCGAAGGTTTACCGATTGTGGTTTATTACCATTCTTGAGAAGATGGTCTTGAAGTTGTGCGACAATGGGTGCGGTAATATCATCGAAGTACCGTACTCCGACACTCTTAAAAAATGGAAGTACCTTTTTAATGATAAAGTTGTGTCGGTCTCGAATACCTTTGGGAGCGAGTTTACGGCCACGGGCCATGTCTGTTTTTAGGTACTCCGACCCTTCTGCGTAGTAGTCTGTCAGTATGGCGTACATGTCGTGTTTTGGAACCTTGTGCCGTTCGTGGTACTGTGTCAGTATACTATCCCGGTTCTCCTGGGCAAACTGCTCGGCAATTTCCCGGTTGTTTGTGTGAGTACACCACCGGGAAGGGACGAGGTAGCCGTTTTCGATGTATCGGACATAGTATACGAATCCGATGCGTTTGTTCGCAACTTTGCTAAGACTGTAGCCTTTTTTCTGCCTTGGTGGAGCGAATTGTTTGTCTAAATCCTGTAAGTCCGCCAGGGCTGCGGGGAATTGTGTTTGGTATTCTTGTCTTAATCGTTTAATTAGACTATTGTCTTTTTTCATCGTTCTATATACTGGTCCTGCGGTAAGCCATTTTTCCAGGTTGCTTTTGTTAAACCGTAGTACCTTACTATCCAAGTCGTCTACTTGGACGTAAGTATACGGTATTTGTCCGCTCGATACTAGTATGTTGAGGGTATATTCGGAGATTCGCAGGACGGAGGCGGTTTGATTTGCGGTTAAAAGGAGATTTGGTTCCACGCCCATTATTGTCGGCGGGGCAGACATATTTCTTGATACACTTTTGAGACAAAAAGAAAATATTTTTGAAAAATATATCTAAAACCGCTTGACAAGCGGAAATCTCTATGCTATATTGAAAGTAGATAAGAAAGAAGCCTTCTAAAACGCTTTTTCATAAAAGTAACTCCTTATATCGTGTACCGCCCCTAAAGGGCTCATATCAAAAAACCGGTTTAGCCCTCAATAAGGGCTATCCGGTGTTTTTGCCTGAAAACACCCACCTTGGGTCAAAATGACCTGGCAAACCTTTCAATTTCCCAAAAATCGACCCAAAAGTAAAAATTCCCTTATAGAAAAATATCAGATTTTCCCTACAGTACCATACTATATCGACCTATGGGGTTTTGTCAACCAAGTTTCCTTATGGTTCAATAAGATATTGATATATAGGGGCGTATTAGAACGGTGATCAGCGGGCAGGACGTAAGGACGCTTCTTGGCAAGCGGATACAGTTTTACCGAAAACAGCGGCAATTATCACAGGCAGCCCTTGCGGAAAGGGCGGATATTTCGATCACTTTTCTCAGTAAAATTGAGCGGGGTCTTAAATACCCGACCTCGGAAACCTTATCCGGCATTGTCAACGGGTTGGGTGTGGAAGTCTGCTGCTTGTTCCAGGATGCCGAAACGCCCACGGAAAACCGGGGCCTGCTTGAACGGTTCAAAAAAGACATCACCCAAAACGTGCATGAAACCCTTGAGGCGGTATACAAGGCATATGAGGAATAGGCAACGGCTTAAACCGCTGCCGGCAGAATCGCCGGGGAGTCGGGGCGTATACCATTTTAACTATTATTTGTTATTTCTTCTTTTAATATATTTATCCAATCTCTACGCCCATATAAAAATCTGATTAAATATATTTTTTCTCGTTTTTCATTTACGATATAAAACATCATAAATTTCTTGAAGTAATTGGAGCATTTAGTGTGTAAGAGATGTATTCCAGAGTTTCTGTAACATCTATTGTTGCAGCATCAGTATAAACAGACGCAAACATTTCAAAATCCCATTTTTTCTTTAATTGACTCCATTACTTCTTTTGACGGACGCGTCTTACCACTTTTTACCTGGTCAAGTCCTTCTTCCAGTAAAGAATACAATTGCTGTCTGCCGTTGAGCAATTCATACGTTTCAATGCTCATTACCGCTAAATCACCGGTCCCATTTTTTGTAATAAATACCGGTTCAATGTTCTGATGACAAAATTCAGAAATTTCACCATATTTATTACGTAAATCAGCACTTGGCCTAATTGTAGGCATTTTTAACCCCCTGAAATCAATATATCAATATTATATCAAAATATTTGTATGATGTCAATGTCAAATTTGGGGAAATTCAACCTGTTTTTCTATATTTTTTCAAGTGTGTTACCGATGTCTCGGGCATATCGACCTTGTTGAACGATTGCAGTTATTACAGTATATTTAAGAAGGAAGGTATTATGACGGCATTGGCACAGGAACAACCTTATTATACTTACGCGGATTACCTTGAATGGGACGAGGGTGATCGCACTGAAATTATTGACGGGGAAGCATTTATGCTCGCTACCCCTGATCTGACTCATCAGATAATCAGCCGGGGGCTATTTCTTCAAATTGCTGCTTTTTTGAACGGGAAACCCTGTCAGCCCTTCTTTGCGCCGGTTTCCGTGCGCCTGCACCCGGAGGCGGACAACAGCGATAATACCGTATTTGAACCGGATATTATTGTGGTATGCGACTCGTCCAAGCTGGATAAGAAAGGCTGTAACGGCGCACCGGATTTGGTTATCGAAATACTCTCCCCCTCCACCGCCCGGCATGATAAAGTAATAAAGTTCAACAAGTACCAGGAAGCCGGGGTCCGGGAATACTGGATTGTGGACCCGGACACCCAATCCGTCCAGGCCTGCGTCCTTGAAAATGGCCGGTACATTCTTTCTTCCTACGACGACACCGGAACCGCTCCGATCACGGCGCTGCCGGGCTGCGTGATAGACCTAAGGACGGTTTTTGCCGGATAAGGGTATATCTCAGGCAAATGCTGCGCCAGACACAACATCATAAACTAAAGAAACCACGGACCACACGGACTTTTGCTTTGATTTCTTTCCTTTTGTCCGTGTATGATTAATCCTAAAACATAAGCCCCAGCCGGATCTTCTCCGCAATGATCCGCGCCGCCGCTTCCCGCAGGCGCTCACGGGAAAGGCTGCCGTCGGCAAGGGCGGCAAGGATGGCCCTGTGAATTTGGCGGATGTTCGGGGGCCAGGCCATCACCATATCTGCCCCGGCGGCAAGGGAGCGGACCGCGGCAGCTTCGGGACTGAGGCGGGAGGAAGAAGCGCGGGGGGTATTGACTGCGGCGGCCATGGAAAAATCATCCGCCAGGACGATGCCGGTAAAGCCCAGTTCCCCACGAAGCCAGTCCCCAATGACCGCCGGGGAAAGGCTCCCGATATTTTCGCTGTCCCAGGCAGGAACCAAAATATGGGAAACCATCACTGCGGAGACTTTTTCGTTTTTAATGAGCGATGCAAAGGGTGCGGCCATTTCGGCAAGTTCTTCCCGGTTTTTCCTGAGAACCGCCGAAGCCTCGTGGGGGTCCGTCCCGGTGTTGCCGGGGAAGTGTTTGATCGTGCAGCCGATACCGGCCCTGTCCATACCCCGAATAAAGGCGGCTGCGGCATCGGCGGTAAATTGACTCTCCGCCCCGAATGAACGCTCCCCCAGAAACCGGCTATTATCGCTGTTTAAGGTTTCCGCCACCGGGGCAAGGTTGAGGGTAATTCCCAAATCCCGTATCTCTTTTCCCGACTGAAAACTCGCCTCTTCCAGCGCCGAAAGGGCCCCTTCCCGGCCCGCTGTTTTTGCCTGTTCCGCCCAGAAAGCGGCCGCGGGCAGCTGGGTAACACCGGGCCCAAAACGATGCACCGATCCCCCCTCATGATCCACCGCGATAAGGGGGGGGATGCCGCCGGTTTCTGCGGCCACAAATTCCCGACATTCATCAAGAAAATTTTTCACTTCATTTTTCGGCGTATCCAGATTGTACCTGAAAAGCATGATCGCCCCCGGGGGACACTGCCCCAGGATGAACTTCATATCGACGCTGAGCCGTGCTTTCCCGTCAACGCCGGCCATGATCATCTGTGATGCCAGGAGCCGGTCATCCAGGGACGCGGCAATTGCGACGGCCCTTTCCCGCAGGGCCTGCTCATCCTGGCCAAAACAGGGGAAAACCAAAAAAGACAGCAACAGTAATACAAAAACAGAACGGAACATGGGATTCAGTATAATAACAAAACAGGAATTAAGAAAATAACCACAAGGAACCAAACAGGAATTCTCATTTTAACCACGAACCACACCAACCCCACGAACAATAGAGAGGAATTGGGTTCGTGTTCGAACCGAAGGTTCGCTTCGTGTGGTTCGTGGTTAAATTTGGAATTTCTGATTCTCTGTGCCTCCCCTGTGAACTCTGTGGTTAATATTATACTATGAACCATGTCTTTGAACTGGAAGGAAATCGACCTGGTGCTTTCCGAGCTGGACTTATCAGGTTATCAGATACAGAAGGCGGTGCAGAGCGCCTACGATGTGATCAGCCTGCGGCTCCACGGAAAGGGGCAAACCAAAACGCTGCTCATCGTTCTCAGTCCCGGCGCGTGCCGTCTCCACGAGACCTTCCGTGCAACCCCGAAAACCGACAAGCCCCTGCGCTTCGCCGAATTCCTCAACTCCCGGATCACCAACGGCTGGATTGAAGAGGCCTCGCAGCTCGGGGATAACCGGATCGTCAGGCTCATTGTTCACCTGGGCATCCACCGGTTCCGGCTCTATATCAGGCTTTGGTCCAACGCGGCCAACTTCATCGTCACCGACGAGGAAGGAACCGTGCTGGACGCCATGCGGCGGCTGCCCAAAAAGGGGGAAACCACCGGGGGGCATTACGCACCGGAACTTGCCGAAGAGCCTGTGGTCATCGCCAATACGGCGGATGGATCAGCCTCTCCCGGAACAGTACAAAAACCCAGGCGGGAATTTGAAGTACGGGAATTCGCCGCGGATGTCCCCGCGGAACTCTCCTTCAACGAAAAGATCGATGCCTTTTACGCGGAGCATGGCGGGCAGGTTTCCCTGGAGGCTTTACGGGAACAGGCCCGCAAGCGCTACGAGGGGCAGATGGGGCGGCTCAACGCGTCCCTGGAAAAACTCAAGGCCAAGGAGGCGGACTTTGTTGCCGCGGACAAGTTAAAGCAATACGGGGATATCATCCTGGCGAATCTGGGGATCATTAAGAGTCATGATGCCTGGCTGGAGGCGGATGATTTCTACACCGGGGGAAGGATCAGAATTCCCCTGGACCCAAAGAAAACCGCCGCCGCCCAGGCGGAACATTACTACGAACAGTACCGGAAGGCGAAGAACGGACTTGCGGATATTCAGAATGAAATAAAGGCCGGGGAAACTGAGCTTGCGGAACTGGAAAAAACCTTGACCCGGTTCCTTGGGGAAACCAATCCCCTCAATTTATTGAAGCTCCTGAAAACCGGGGGAGTCAAAGCATCCCCCACCCTGGGGCAGGACCAGAAGCGGCCGGGGCTTTCCTTCAGGCGGAAGGACTGGCTCATCATCGTGGGCCGGGACGCCGCGGAAAACGACGCCCTGCTCAGGCGGCACGTAAAGGGGAACGATATGTGGCTCCACGCCCGGGACTACCCCGGTTCCTACGTGTTTATCAAACAGCGGTCCGGCAAAACAGTGCCCCTGGACATCCTGCTGGATGCGGGGAACCTGGCGATCTTCTATTCAAAGGGCCGTAATAACGGCGAGGGGGATCTTTTTTACACCACGGTCAAATACCTCCGCCGGGCAAAGGACGCCCCCAAAGGCACGGTGCTTCCCACCCATGAAAAAAATCTCCATGTCAAGGTTGAAGAAAAACGGCTCAGGGAACTTGAAGCCTGCAGGATCGAAAAATAATTTTTTCTATTGTAAGTGGAGGGCGGGAGTCCTAAGATTAATAGAATATGGAGAAAAGTATTTCTCTTAAGGAAAAAATCCGCTCACCCGTGGTTGGAGACATGTTCTACCCCGAAGACCGCGCGGGGATCGAAGCCCGATTCCGCGCCTGGGGCCTTGAAAAAGGAACCGGGGGCCGCGCCGCTGTCATCATCGCCCCCCACGGCGCCTGGGGAATATCCGGCAGGATCGCTGCGGAGGCCTTTTCCGCTGCCGCAGGCCGGGACGACCTATCGCGGGTCTTTATCCTGGGACCAATTCATAATGCAACGGAGGAAGGTATCTTCCTTTCGGATTCCGATTTTTTCGAGACCCCCTTGGGTCCCCTTCCGGTGGACCATGAAATGGGAAACGAACTGGCTTCCTGCAGCACCCTGTTTGAGGTAAACGATATTCCCCATCTGCACGAACATTCCATTGAGGTGCTCCTCCCCTTTATCAAATACTGTTTCCCCCATGCTTCGATTGTGCCCATCCTCATGGGAGGAATGCGGCCGCCCCTTGTGGGCGCCCTTGCCCGGGCGCTGGAAATTGCGGCGGCTCCCGTTATGGAAAAAAGCCTCTGCGTGGTTTCCTGCAATCTTTCGATGAATACCAACAAAGAAACGGCCCGCGCCCAGGCGGAAGAATGCGTCAAACTGCTGCTGGGAAAAGACACCGCCGCATTCGCGGCGGGCCTGAATGAAGGCCGCCTCACAAGCTGCGGGGGCGGCCTTGCGGCAAGCCTTCTGGAAAGCGGCCTAGCGGCGGACAGGGAAGCTCACTTGATTTCAAAGCCCCTTATTTCCGCAAGGGGAGAAGAGGACAAAACCGTGTATTACGGGGCGCTGGCTTACGAGTAATATCTTACCGCGATAGCGCCGCCACCGCCGCGCCGAAGAGGCTGGCCTGTTCCACCGGGGCCATCACGTAGGAACGGGGCTTGCCGGAAACCAGCATGATATGGAGCCAGGCTTCCAGGGCCTTCCGCATACCCTTGTAGATCATGTAGGTGGTGCCCTCCACGGCGACCCGGACCGGGGCGTAGGGTTCAAAACCCGCGTGGACCCGTTCCACCGCGGCGCCAACCACGGCGGCGGACAGGAGCGCCCCCCGCTCGGTGACAATCGAAGTGATGTACTGGACCGCTGCCAGGGCGTCCGCCTCATCAAGGCCGATGAGGCCCCCGATGGGGCCTTCCGCCGCCAAGGGATGGTGCATGAACTGGTTTACGTCCTTGGTCTGGATGCCGCTCATGGCAAGCAAATCCCCTGAACGTTTGAACTTGAGGACCCCGTCCCTTATGGCCTGCTTGAGGATGTGCAGGGTAAGGGGGCCCAGATAGGCCCCGGCGCAGGCCTTTTCCAGGGTATAGGCGCCGGGGTTCTTGGTGGTGGCATCGTATTCCCTGTCCAGAATCCCCTGGTAGCCGTGGGCAAAATTGCCGGTTTCACAGACCACAATCTGGGGGTTTGCGTCGGACTGGAAGCCGATTTTGGGGATGCTCTTTTCCGGATAAGCGGTGTTAAAGCCCGTGCCCAAAATAAAACCGATAACCGGCCCGCCGTGGCTGCCGTACTTGTCCACAGTTTTGACTTCTTCACCATCGGAGGGAATTTCCGCCAGACCGGAAAGCAAAGTTGCCACCGTGTCGTTTAACATCACGATCCGGCCCTTAAAGTTGATACCCTTCCGGGCCAGCGCTTCCCTTAGGCCCTTGCCAATGGATTTCCCGATAACCTCAGGGGCATCCACTTCCTTGCTAAAACCCAGCAGAATCCCGTCGGCATCGCTGGTGATCTCCATGGGGTAGGAAAAGGTAAACCCGATCCCCTCCACAACGGATTTTTCCAGCAGGGGCCCGGCGGCCGCCGCAATCTGATCGAAAAACTGCACC
>BOAU01000035.1 GCA_026002025.1 Spirochaetia bacterium
GATTATTATAATCTGCCAACAGGTATTGGAGGTTTCTTTTTAATTGATTTTCCACATAATTGGAAAGATGAAGAAAAGTATGATTTTAATTGGTCAAATTTGCAGAAAAGACCTGATAAATTTGAAAAAATAAATTATAATATTATTTGAGCCTGACATCTGCGTGAAGGAGAGATAATGACGAAATTTGAACAAAATGACGAAATGCGAATGGTGGATGGGAAGAAATGAGTCAACACCCACTACGCACTTCTCTGATAATCCTTTTACCGATAATCATAGGGCTATTTATTGTCCATATAATTTTTTTTAATGACACTCTTATTGAGAACTTTGTAGCGGGTCTTTTGACAGAAATAATCGGTATCGTAATCACACTTATATTTGTTCAACGGTTGTTTGATCGCAATGATGAAAGAAAATCTCGAATTGCAGAACAGCAAAAGATACTTAGAGCGGATAGAGTAGTACAACTTTTGATGATACAGTATATTAATTTTATGTTTCATATGACAACCAGTTATCACGATTTAGATAAAGAAAACCCCTCATTAGAACATAATTTTACATTTTTAGACTTCAAAAACGTATACAACAGGTGTCTTCTTTTATCTCAAAATACAAAGAGATCTTCTGTATCATTATTTTTACAGACCGAGGTTGAACTGCGAAATTTATTTGTCTCATTGTTGCAAAATATTGATTTTTATTTTTCAACAGAACTATCTGATATGCTTTTGGATTTTATCAACACATCGTTCAGTTTAGAAACCAGAGAAGGTATACTGGCAAACGAAAAAAATGAATTGGGGAAAATGATCACTGAAGGTCTAGAGAAAAGTGGAAATGATTATTTAAAGAGTATTCGTGAAGGGAAGCCGTGGCCGTCAAACGCTATGTACCCGTATGCGCAGCTATTTTTAATGGTGACTAAAGAAAAGGAAATATTACTAAAATATCAAAGTACCATAGATATAATCAGGCAGTCAAATTCTCAAAAGCGTAAACTTGCAGGTATCCGCAAAAAGCGATGTATGGCGGAGGTAAAGAAATGACACACGAGGGCAATATCCCTCTCAATGAAATAATCCTCTATCAGCCTGATAATGCGGTTAAACTGGAAGTACGGCTTGAAAATGAGACGGTGTGGCTTACACAGGCGCAAATGGCGGAACTGTTTCAAAGGGATCAGTCTGTTATTTCACGCCATATTAATAATGTATTCAAGGAAAAAGAACTTATTGAAGAAAGCAATATGCATTTTTGCATATTGCTCATGCGGACCATCGGTGGAGGAAGTGCAGGTGGTGGAGGGATGAACGAAGCCAAAGCAACCTCCGCCCCAACCACCCTCAACACAAGGAGACCCAATGCTGCTAAATACTGACGAATATATAAAAATTGTCAATGGGATTAAAACTCAAATCCGCGAAGCCCAATACCGGGCAGTTCTGGGCGCCAATAGCGAAATGATAAAACTCTATTGGGGCATCGGGAATACTATCAATGAGCAAAGCGTCTGGGGAAATAAATTTATCGAAAATCTATCGAGAGACATTAAGCAGGATTACCCGGATTCCACCGGGTATTCGGTACGAAACTTGAAATACATGGCAAAATTTGCCCAAATTTACCCTGATGAAACCCTAATTGTGCAACGGGGCGTTGCACAATTGCCGTGGAGACATAATATTGTACTCATGGAGAAAATCAAAGATGACGAACAACGAAAATGGTATATCGCCAAAGCTATCGAAAACGGTTGGACTCGTGATGTTTTGGTTCATCAAATAGAATCAAACCTCTATCGCCGGCAAGTAAAAGCAAAAAAAATTACCAATTTTGGAAAAGTCCTTGCACCGCCGCAAAGTGAACTTGCCGTTCAAACTATTAAAGACCCCTATGTTTTTGATTTTATTACTGCCAAAGAAGGTATACTTGAGAGAGAAATCGAAAGTGAGTTAATAAAAAATGTCACAAAATTATTGCTTGAGCTTGGCACGGGTTTTGCTTTTATTGGCAATCAGTACCACCTTGAAGTAAGCGGCAGGGATTTTTATATCGACCTCTTATTTTATAATCTTATCCTTCGGTGCTATGTGGTAATTGAACTAAAAACAGGTGAATTTGAACCTGAATATGCAGGGAAGCTTAATTTTTATCTTTCCGCTGTAGACGACATTCTAAAAACGGAACAGGATAATCCGTCTATCGGTATTTTACTTTGTAAAACAAAAGACAATTTGATTGCAGAATATGCCCTCAAGGATATGACATCGAACCATAGGTTCGCGCCTATCGGAGTGAGTGAATACAAAGTTTCTGATAAATTGCCCACAGAGTATAAGGACGCTTTACCATCTGTTGATGATATTAAGAACCGCATATTAGGGGGAGACGTAAATACCTAAAATCGCCGTAGAAAATGCAGAAATAGCGGAAAGCACGCAAAAACAAGGTAAGCGGTTTCGAATGGTAGGAAGGGATGAAACAATGGAGGAATACAATGGCATATTCTAGTACAAGGCAATACCGATAAAACTGTTTTAGCAAATGCCGAACGGGAAATCACCAGTCTGCGTTTGCTTATGATTCGTGATATGCAACCAATGGGACATTTTGACCTCAACCATCTTTGCAGTATACATCGCTTCATTTTTGGCGACATATACAAATGGGCAGGTGAGTTGCGCTGTGGAGAGTTTCTTGCAAAAGGTAATTCTATCTTTTGCCGTGGTCAATATCTTAAAGAAAATGCGGCTGCCATTTTTAATAAACTTTCACAAGAAAATTATTTAAAGAATCTTGAGAAAGAGAAGTTTATTGAGCTAATTGCATTTTATATGGGAGAAGTAAATGCCCTGCATCCTTTCCGTGAAGGTAATGGACGTACTGCCCGTGAGTTTTTCCGGCAGTTATTATTAAATGCGGATTATATTCTAGATTTTGGCACTGTTGATAAAGAACAGTTGCTTATTGCAGACATAAACGCATTCAACGGCAAGTATGCACCGCTGATGAAAATCCTTGATGAAACACTGTATGAATTAACGGCAGAGAATATTAAGGTGCCGGAGGGGAAAGGATGATACCGAAAACCAATATCAATGAAATAATCCTCTGTCAGCCGGATAATGCGGTTAAACTGGAAGTACGGCTTGAAAATGAGACGGTGTGGCTTACACAGGCGCAAATAACCGATTTATTTGGTGTTGATAGGTCAGTTATTGGCAAACATCTAAAAAATGTATTTTCAACAAAAAAACTCGTAGAAAATTCAGTATGTGCAAAAATTGCACATACTGCGAATGATGGTAAAACTTATAATACAAACTCAAAGGATACGCTATAAATCAGCGTTTTGAACAAATTGAAAAACGTGTAAATGAGAGCGAAAAACGAATTGATGAACACGACAAGAAAATTGACTTTTTCGTCTGTACCGCCTTACCGCCGGTAGAAGGCATTTTTTATGATGGGCAAATTTTTGACGCCTATACTTTTGTTGCTGATTTGATAAAGTCTGCAAAAAAATCAATTGCGCTAATAGACAATTATATTGACGAAAGTGTCTTAACTATTTTATTAAAACGTAATAGCGGTGTAAATGCAGTTATATACACATCGAAAATTTCGCTGCAGTTACAACTTGATTTACAAAAATATAACGCGCAATATCCGCCAATCACAGTCAAAACATTCGATAAATCACATGATCGTTTTATAATTATTGATAACACGGTGTATCATATCGGTGCATCATTGAAGGATTTTGGCAAAAAATGGTTTGCGTTCACAAAGATGATGTTGAGTGCGCGTGAGTTGTTGGAGAAGATTGTATGAGACAAATCTGCGGCAGAAGAAGTGCGGATGGCAGAGGGAAAAGCCTAAAAAAAATGACTGCTACAGAATTACATACCGAAAAACAAGTATTCTCAAACATTGCGCTTATCATTGAAAAACGAAAGTTCAATGCTGCTTCGAATGCCAACAGCCAAGTGATTACCATGTTTTGGGAGATAGGAAAATATATCAACTTGGATATTTTGGCAGATTCCCGTGCTGATTATGGCAAAAAGATTTTGACGGCAACACTGACAAATTACTCGTAAAACACTATCAAAAACCATCTGAAATTTGGGCTCGTTTCGTTATCAATAACCGTAATAAAAATTATACCGAGTTTTCTTCACCTGACTGTAACCACGATGCAAAGTATGATATTGTTATTGGGCCTGTGGCAAATGACGATTTAGCCTTATTGTTCAGGCAATTTGAAATGGGTAAATAATTCGCATACCATGTGTAATTATTACCCACCTATCTTGAATTGACCGAGACGAAAAATCGAAATTCCGGCTTCTCTCATAAAGCAATAACTCACTATTTATACCTCATTCCGGGTCTCTTTTTTGGCATAAGGAGCAATAAAATATACTTGGCACGAATTTTGCTTAATGTTTAGCAGGAGATGTAAATGAAAAGATGTTTCGTATTACCCCTACTGATGATTGCGATTCTGGCTTCCTGCGCAAATACGCCCAAGAGCGTGTCTGAGACAAACAGCCTCTATCAGGCGTTTTCCTGCGTTGTTGCCGAAAGCGGCGAAGTGTATTGGAAGGCCGGTATTGATACGCCCGAAGGGGTTATTAAAGAATTCGCCCTGGGGGATGACAATACTACGGTCAAGGTGAGGATCACGCCGGATAATGGGAAAGCCTATCCGTACCTCTATCCCGATGAACCGTGGAAGTTGACGGTCGCCGAAGATGCGGCGCCCGCATGGTTCACCGGGGAATCGGCGGCCGCCGCGATGGACGCCCTTGAGCAATGGAAAGAAGTCGTCTACACCATTGACTTGACCGCGTTTATGCATCCCTTTGACCCCACCACGGTCGCGCCGCATGAGCCGAGCGAGGAAGACATCACCCTGTTCAGGGAATGGATATCTTCCGGCGGGAACCCCCGGAATATGATCATGAAGTCGGTCAGCGGCGCCATCGGCGCGACGGTCGCGAATGAACTATGGAATTATCTGAACACCGAATTTTGGTCGGACTTTATGCACCGCGCAAATGTCGGATCGGTGGTGTCGAAGTTATCGGGCTTGAAGAATGTCGGCGCGGTACAGGAAGGACAGTTCGCCGCGTACTTCGGTAGTTTCTTTGCCGACCTTATGACAGGCGGTGGCAATCCAAATGGCGGCGGTAATCCCGGCGGGGCAAATCAGGGTGGCAATCCCAACGGTGGAGGGAATCAGGGTGGCAAACCGAATGACGGAGGTAACGATGATCCCCACGGCAGCAGCAACGGCTATGAGTACGGCGCCGCCGTTATGCTCATCAATCACGGCTTTCTTGTCAGCTCCGACGCCACCACATGGCGGCTGCATAATGCCGCTGACGGTTCGATCGTGTACTCCATCGCGGCATCCGATATAAAGTCAAATGAAAATCAGGCTTTTACCGTGATAGTGTCGGAAAGCGGCAAAACCTATTGGCAGGCAGGAATCGATTCGGGCGACAAGCTCATGACCCTGTTCGGCCTTGATAGTAACGGCGGTTATATGAAAGCCTCGGTTGTTCCCGATAACAATGAAGCCTATCCGTATCTCTACCCCGACCAGCCGTGGAAACTCATCGCCGATGAGAAGCCTGTTTGGTACAATCAATCCCATGAGGCCGCGATCATGGCGGCCTTTGAGGAATGGAAGGCCTTCGCCTACGACTTTGATCTTGACGGGTTCCTTAATTTCTTTGCGAAGCTTCCAATGAATCCTGTTAAGCCGACGGCAGCGGATATTCAGTTGTTGAAAGAATGGGCCGCATATAAGAACGCCAACGCAAAGCTGGGCAATCAGGCTGCGGATGAGAACTACCCCTGGGTAGGCAAGGGCATCTGGGACAACGCTGCACATTACCTGAACGATGTCTTCGGTGAGACCTACGGACAATGTCCGGGACCGACGGTCTGCCACGGCATTGAGGTCTATCTCGGTATTACCCTTGATCCCGCTGTTGAAGATTATATCGGCAGCAGTGTGGGGGAAAAGGAATTCGTCGGCAGTTTCTTCACGAACACGGTGAGATGGCAGGGCAGCGGAAGCGCGGCCTATCCCTATCAGGCCTGCGCCGATCTGTGGAAGCGCGGCTTCATTCCCAGCTTTGACGGCACGACCTGGAGACTGTCCAGTGGTAAAGACGGCACGGTGGTTTATGAGGCCACTGAGAAAGAATTGCTCAAATAAATGAACTGGTGACAAAATAGAAATTAATTAACCACGAAAGGACACGAAACACACGAAAAAAGGATTGATATTTCAAAGCAAAATTTCGTGCTTTTGTGCCTTTCGTGGTTAAATTCTTAATTTTGGAACAGCCTAAGTAAGGAGACATTTTATGAAAAAGTGGTTAAAGGCATTGGCCTCATGATGACCGCATGTTCATCGGTCGGCAAAGGCGCAACACCTTCCGGTGTTACAGCAGAAGGTATACAAAGCGTTACTGCAATTACCGAGGTATTTGGAGACGGACAAAAGGTTACGGCGGTGGCGATCGAATACGGTACGCCAATCGCTGCAGGTACACTTTCTGTTGCGGATTATTCAGGCAAGACATAAGCGCCTGGTTTGGCAGACTCGACATTGAAGGCGGACTGCGTAAGCTCACCTGGGGCAAACGTACAATCCCTATCATCAGATCGGCCTTGATTGGGCTATGGTTTTAGTCGGTTTCAATCTCCGTGCAGAAACTGCCGCCAACATTACCGGCGACCTTAAGGGCAGCGATGGCGCGGTATACAACCCGTCCCTCGCGTGGTCTCTCGGTTTTGACTGCGACCTTGTGTGGGGCATCAAAACGAACCTGCAATGCAACGAAACAATACGTCTCTTTGACAGCGAGGTAGGCGGCGATGCACAGACAGACATCGAGGCGGGAACAGATGTAACGGCCACCCGTATCACCGCTTCACTCTCAAAAAAATTTTTACGAGACGAATTGGAAATTAAAGCCTCTGCCATTTGGGAAATAGAGAGCGGCGCGGCTCTTGTCATGCCCGCCGTCACATGGGCAAAAGACGACATAGCGGTAGAATTATCCGGCGGCATCTTTGTGGGAGATACTGGGGGACTTTTCGGACAGTTCCACGACAACAGTTTCGTGAAGGCAGCGATCACCTACACATTTTGAAAGCGGCGTATAAATTACTGCGTCACATATTCCGCCCCGCGTTTATCCAGGATCGTCAGCTCCGACAAGGCAAGATACAAATAGGGATAGCCGTCTTCCTCATAGGTTTTTAAAACGCCGACCGCCTCAACCCAATCATCGTCATTAGGGTATAATTTATCCGCCTCGTCCCATGCTACCTCAAACCCGGCGTTTCCGTCACTTCCGCAGCAGCCGGGGCCATAGCGAAGCACAAAGCAATAGGCCGGGTCATTTTCCTCATATTGTTCCAGTTTGAAAAGCCCCTCAAGTTTAATCGTTTTTCCTAAATAATCTTCCTGGTTAAGATAAACGTCATTTACCTGCGCCAGAAACATCTTTTCTTTAATTTCGATAAGCTTTTGCGTCTTTGGCGCATTGGCAGGACGCGCCTGGCCGGCAAGGGATTTTCCGGCGGTATCTGACACAAGAACAGATAGAGCGCCGGAATACGGGGGTTCCTCAAGCTGCGCTGCCTGTTTTCCCGATGCAATAATAACCTGCTCTTTCTCTGTTTTTTTGCAGCCTGCATAAACAAGCATACAGGTGAAAGAAAAAAACGCCAATGCTCCCAATAAACCCATACTTGCCCTACCGAACTTCATTTTTGCCTCCTGAAGGAATTTGTAACAGCATTTGCTCCCCAGAAAATCAGGAAGCAGAAAATATTTATTATGACAACGCTCGCGCCTGTCGGCGTTGCGTATACATAGGAAATAAAAACGCCGATGAAAAAACAGACTATTGAAAGAATGGCGGAACAAATGGTAACGCTTTTAAATTTTTTGAGTAAGCGCATTGATGTAAGGGCGGGGAAAATAATAATACTTGAAATAAGCATTGCGCCCATCATACGCATACCCAATACAATGGTGATTGCGGTCAAAAAAGCGATAAGCATATTATAGACACCTGTTTTTACACCTGTTGCTTTCGCAAATGTTTCGTCAAAGCTTATGGCGAATAATTTGTTATAGAACAGGATAAAGAGGGTCAGAACCGTTACCGATAAGACTATGCTTAAATGTACATCGGATTTGCTCATGGCAAGAATACTGCCGAAAAGATAATTGCATACATCGGTATTCATTCCGGTTGTCTGCGAAATAATCACTACACCGATTGCCAATGAACCGGTAGAAATGAGCGCAATAGCGGCGTCACCTTTTATTTTGCTGTTTTCACTTAATCGCAGCAGCAGAAAAGCGGCGGCTATTACAATCGGTATCGAAACGGTGAGGGGCGCAACATTCAACGCGGTAGCAAGGGCAAGGGTCCCGAAACCGACGTGGCTTAGTCCGTCTCCAATCATGGAATAGCGTTTTAACACAAGGCTTACGCCGAGCAGGGCGGCGCAAATGGAGACAAGGGAGCCGACAATAAACGCCCTGACAATAAATGTGTAAGAAAACATTTCACTTAAAGTGGTAAAAAAATTAGAAATCATTTTATCTCTCCCTTTCTGTGCCTAAAAACTGTTTTCCTGCAGCGGAATTGAGGTATTCTTTTGTTTCTCCAAAGAAACACTGCTTGTTTTGTAAATGCAGTATCTTTGTTGCATATTGTGCTGCGGCCTCAATATCGTGGGAAACCATAATTATGGTAATGCCCATTGTGTTATTGATTTTTTGCAGCAGGGTATACAGTTCGGCCGTAGCCAAGGGATCAAGTCCGGCTGCCGGTTCATCCAATACAAGTAACTTATGGGGAACCGGCGCCGGGAGCGTAGACATCAGACCTTCGGTCTGCGGTTCCCCTTCGCCGGCACAAAGGGCGCGCCCTATGAGGACACGCCGCTGTTGTCCGCCCGATAGTTCACTAAAACTCCGTTCTTTCAAGTCCGCTATGCCAAGGGTTTCCAGGTTTTCCAGGGCCCGTTGTTTTTCTTTTGCGGAATAAAACGGGCGAAGCCCCATACCGCCCACGGCTCCGGAAAGGACTATTTCAAAAACACCGGCGGGGAAGTCTTTTTTTGTAGCGGTCTGTTGGGAAAGATAGCCGATATTTTCCTTTTTGAACCCATTACAAAACGTCATTTCGCCTTGCTGTGGGTTGATCAAGCGCAATAGACCCTTGATAAGGGTACTTTTGCCGGAGCCGTTTTTTCCCACAATACAAAGATAATCACCCCCCTTAATCGAAAAATTAAGTCCGTTTATCACTGTTTGTCCGTCATACCCGAAACAGGTATTATGACAGGTGATTATCGGACCTGCTGTGTCCGCCGTGCCGGTGTCTTTGATGGTCATTGCAATGCCCTCCGTAAATTCTCAACATTCTGACGCATAAGATCCACATAGGTTACGCCATTTTCAAAATCCCTTTTTGAAATATTATGGCAGGCGTGAAGCAATAATTTTTCCGCTCCGGTTTCTTCTGCGATGGTATCCGCCATTCGTTCATTGCCCAGTTCGATATGAAAAACAACGGGTATATGTTCATTCCTTATCTTATCAATGAGAAACGCCAGGGTTCCCATATTCGCTTCCGTTTCGGTGGAACAGCCGGGAAAAGCGGCAAAATAGGAAAGCCCATAGCGGTCCGCAAAATAACGAAAGGGGAAACGGTCGCCGAAAACTATTGTGTTTCGCTTTGCATGGTCCACCACCGCCTGAAATTCAGCGTCCAGTTTTTCTAATTGCAAGATATGGTCATCCGCGTTTTGGCGGTAAAAATCGGCGTTTACGGCATTGGCCTTACAAAGAGCGTCCGTAATGACCCGCACGATACGAATAGCGTTTAGGGGAGAAGTCCATATGTGTTCATCATAGGCGGGCGGAAGCCCTTCTTCCTCCGCTTCCTCTTCCATACCTTCCACAATTTCTTCTTCCACCACATCAACGGTATCCATAAGTGAAATAATGGTCATATTCCGTGTGTTCATGGATTCCAAAATTCTATTGACCCATGCATCGGATTCACCCCCCGCATAGATAAAAATATCACTGTTTTGAATGGTGATAATATCTTTTGGAGTGGGTTCAAATGAGTGGCTCTCCGATGCGGGGGGTAATAGCATGGTTAGATTTACCTTGTCTCCGGCAACGGCGCGGACAAAATCATAGGGCGGAAAAATGGTTGCGGTGACCGTAATTTTTCCGTCCCTGTTTTGACCAGCGGCATTTTTCTTTTGTGTGCAGCCGGTGGAAAATAACAATAGCGTAACAACGCTTATGGTGAGTAAAAATACTCGTTTCATAAAATTAAGCTCCTGATATGAAAATATTGGTTTGTGGAAAAACATTTACCCATCGCTGTAAAACCGAAGATTAAAACGGCGTTAATCGGAGAAATGTTTTTGGGAGCTTGTTTTCAGGAGTTGTATTGTACTTTTAACCCAACGAGGGTTTGAGGGAAAAAGGAAAAGGATAAACGTCTTTTGATAATGACAAGGATCTGCGGGATAAGGCAGGCGGCAAGGGCAAACAGGCCAATACGTCCCAGGCCTTCAAGCAAATTTCGGGCGGTTTCTATTTGCAGACAGACGGAACAATAATTCCCGGTGCAGTCATGGTCAAGGTGGGTAAAGACGAAGCCCTCCGCAAAAACGGCGGAAAGAGCCAAAAACACCGTTAAAACAATGAGCGGAAGTCTGCGGCTCCCATTGGGAAGCAGCTTCTGTGACAACTTAACCATGATTTATTTTATATCATAGGGGGAAATTATTTGCAATAGATTAATAGAGTTGTTCAATAACTTCAGTTATTGAACAACTTCCGCTAAAAAACGCAAAATGCGGAGCGTTTTGCAAGACTTGTTTAAGAACCAACCGGGTTCTTAAACAAGTCTAATCTTTTTTGATATAATAAACGTAAAGGAGATCCCAAATGAAAACAGCTTTTATTACCGGCGTGTCCCGTGAGATGGGACTTGGAACAGCCCTGGTCCGGCGCTACTTGTCCGACGGGTGGACGGTATTTGCCGCTTCCCGGAAAACAGAGGGTGAGCACCTGTCGGCGTTTAAATCGCAGTGGGGCGAAAAGATCGAGGTTCTTCCGCTGGATGTGACGGATATAAAATCCGTTCAGGCGGCGGGGGAGGCGATACGCGCAAAAACAGGTTCCCTGGATGTACTGATAAGCAACGCCACGGCGACAAACGGTAAGGGCAATCTGGCTATAGACGAAGGTATGGACCTTGAAAATATGCTGAACGCCTATGATGTCAACGCGGTCGGGTTCCTGCGCATGGTGCAGACCTTTCTGCCCCTCTGCGCTTCACAGGCCGTACTTGCCGCCATATCAAGCGAACAGGGCAGTATGGGCAAGTGCCACCGCGACAGCGGAATGGATTACGGCATGGCAAAGGCGGCCCTTAATGCGGCCTGCGTTACCCTTCAACGCCGGCTTGGGCTGCGGGGACTGCGTGTTTTGGCCATACATCCCGGTTGGGTGCAAACCCGCCCCGCGCCGCCCAAGGCTAACCTTTCGCCCGATGAGAGCGCGGGTTATATCTACAAGACAATTGCCTCACCGCCGCCCTATTCTGCCGAGGGTAACACCGGTGTGTTTGTCAACTACGACGGGACGACCTATCCGTTTTAGGTAATGGGCGCCGTAAAGCGCCTTCGCCCTATATCGCCATCCCCGTGGTGTACTGCACGTTGTACAGGTGCGCGTAAAACCCGTCCGTAATGCCCAGCAGTTCCGCGTGGGTGCCGCTTTCCACAATTTCGCCGCTGTTGATAACCAGAATTTTGTCGGCGTTCCTGATGGTGGAAAGCCGGTGGGCGATGATGAAGCTGGTGCGGCCCTTCATCAGGGTGAGCAGTGCCTGCTGGATGTGGATTTCCGTGCGGGTGTCCACGGAAGAGGTGGCTTCGTCAAGGATCAGCACCTGGGGGTCGGCCAGGATCGCGCGGGCGATTGCCAGTAATTGGCGCTGGCCCTGGGAGAGGTTGCCGCCGTTATCCTGCAGCACCGTGTCGTAGCCGTGGGGCAGATGGATGATGAACTGATCGGCGTTGGCCAGCTTGGCCGCTTCCTCAACCTCAGCATCGGTGGCGTCAGGCGCGCCGTAGCGGATATTGTCCCGCACGGTTTCGGAGAAAAGATAAGTATCCTGCAGCACCATTCCTACTTTTTTGCGCAGACTGTGGCGGCTGATTTTTTGCGCGTCCATTCCGTCTATGAGTACGCGGCCTGAGTCGATGTCGTAAAACCGGGTCAGCAAACTGATGATGGTGGTCTTGCCCGCGCCGGTGGGTCCCACAATGGCAACCTGCTCGCCGCTCTTCGCGGTAATATGGGCGTTCTTCAAAACCGGTGTGCCGGGGATGTAGGAGAAGGTTACGTCCTCAAAGGCGATGTCCCCGTGCATGGCTTCGATTTCAACGGCATCGGCAGGGTCCTGTTCGGGCGTTTGATCCATAACCTCGAAGATCCGTTCCGCCGCGGCCAGGGCCGACTGGATCGTGTTGAACAGGTTTGCTATCTGGTTGATGGGGTTGCTGAACTGCCGCTTGTATTGCAGGAACGAAAACACAATTCCCACGGAGACCCGGCCCTGCACCACCATCCAGCCGCCGGCCACCGCCACTGCCAGATAGGATACGTTGTTGATGCAGTTCATCATGGGCCCCATAAGGCCGGAGACGCACTGCGCCAGGGCGCCGCTTTTCCGCAGCCGCTGGTTCAGCTCCCGGAATTCCTCACGGGCCTTTTCTTCACGGGAAAACAGTTGTACTACTTTTTCACCGGAGACGATTTCTTCTATATAACCGTTGAGCGCCCCCAACTCGGTGGACTGCCGCTTGAACAGTTTGCGGGTGATCTTCGTGATAAACCGGGTGAACAGTATCATGAAGGGCACCACCGCCACGGTCACCAAAGTGAGGAAGGGACTTAATAACAGCATTGCTATCAAAGTGCCCACAATATTGATGATGCCGGAAAAGAGCTGCGTCACGTTCTGTGACATGGTTTGGCCGATGGTGTCCACATCATTGGTCAGGCGGCTCATCAAATCCCCTGAGGAATGGCTGTCGTAGTAGCCCAGGGGCAGGCCGCCGATATGCCCAAAGAGATCCCGGCGGATGGTGGCGGTGGTGGTTTGGGACAGCCGCGCCATGAGCCGCTCCTGCAAATACGCGGCCGCCACACCGAACAGGTAGATGCCCAGCAGGATCAGGCAGATGATCCCCAGCCCCCGGATGTCTTGCCGGGCAATGTAGTTGTCCACCACCATGCCATTGATGCGGGTCGCAACAATGGTGATAAGGGCCGTTATCGCGCTGAAGCAGAGGATGCCCGCCAATATGGGGATATTCCCGCCCAGATAGCGCACCAGCCGGGCCAGGGTCCGCCTGGCGTCCTTGGGCTTCTCAAAGGTCATCCCGAAGCCCCCCGGTCCGCCGGGACCGCCCCGGCCGGGTCCAAAGCCCATGGGCCGCGGGGGCGGTGTTTGTTCCAGTTTTCTGTTAGCCGGCATTGTGCAGGACCTCCTCTCCCAGTTGGGACACCGCGATACTCCGGTAAATTTCATTTTGGGCCAGCAGTTCCTCATGGGCGCCCATGCCGCTGATCCTGCCCTGATCCAGCACGATAATTTTGTCCGCCCTGCTGATGGCGGAGATGCGCTGGGCGATGATAAACACAATGGAGCTGTCCCTGCGGCCCGCAATGGCCTGCCGGATTTTAGCCTCCGTGGCGGTGTCCACCGCACTGGTGGAGTCGTCCAGGATCAGTACCCTGGGGCGGCGTGCGAAAGTACGTGCAATGGAGAGCCGCTGTTTCTGCCCGCCTGAAAAGTTCTTGCCCCGCTGCTCCACCGCCGCGTCATATCCCTCAGCATTTGCGGAGAGGAACTCCGCGGCCTGCGCGTCCTTTGCGGCCTCTTCGATAAGGGAGAAGTCGCATTCGTCATCGGCCCAGCGCAAATTTTCCCGGACGGTCCCCGCAAAGAGGATGCTGTCCTGTAACACCATGCCCACGGTCCGGCGCAAATCCCGGCGGTTCAAGCTGCGCACATCCGCGCCGCCGATGCGCACCGTGCCTTCGCTCACGTCGTAGAGCCGGGGGATCAGGGATACCAGGGTGGATTTCCCGGAACCGGTGGCCCCGATAATACCCACGGTCTGGCCTTCCTGCACAGTAAAACTAATGTCGTTTAAAACATATTCGGGATCGTTTTCTTCGTAACGGAAACTGACATGATCGAATTCCACGGAACAGCCATTCATCTGCGCGGGCCGGACCGGGTCGGTGATGGAACTTTCCGTATCCAGCACCTCGTTGACGCGCCCGGCGCTTGCCTGCGCCCGGGAAAAGCCCATCAGCATCATTACTACCATCATTAAAGAAAAGAGGGCCTGGGTCAGATAGGACATAAAGGCCATGATCTTGCCGGTCTCAAATTCCCCGGCAATGGCCAGGTTACCGCCGAACCAGAACAGGGCCACCACACTCACATTCATAATGAGGGTCACAATGGGCATGAGCAGAATGGTGAGGTTGGCGGCCCTCAGGCTCCAGTCCATCAGGTCCGTGTTGGCGGTCCTGAAGCGTTCGCGCTCATGCTCCTGCCCCACAAAGGCCTTGACCACCCGGACCCCCAGCAGGTTTTCCCGCATGACCGTGTTCACCCGGTCCACCCGTTTTTGAATCTCGGTGAACAGGGGAAAGGCCTTGCGGATGATGAACAATACGGCGAGAGACAAGAGGGGGAGGGACGCCGCAAAGATGAGGGACATTTTTGGGGAGAGCAGGTAGGCCATCACCAGCCCGCCGATACAGGAAAGGGGGGCCCGCACCAGCATCCGCAGGCCCATCATCAGCATCATCTGGAGCTGGGTCACATCGTTGGTGAGCCGCGTCACCAGCGAGGAAGTGGTAAAGCCGTCGATCTCTTTAAACGACAGGGTTTGTATTTTGTCAAACAGGCCTTGCCGTAAATTTGCGCCGAAGCGCATGGCCGCGATGCTGGAAAAAATCGTGCAGCCCATGCCCCCCACTGTTCCAATCACGGCAACCAGAAGCATCATTTTGCCCCGGTCCCAGATAAAGGGGATGTTGCCCCCTGCCACGCCCACGTCAATGATTTCGGCCATATAGGTGGGCTGGAGGATGTCCATGAACACCTCCACGGCCATGAAAACGGGGGCCAGAAGCGCCAGCAGAACCGCGCCCTTCATGTATTTTTTGAGAATCTTGATCATCCGGTTACTATAATACTATAATCAGCGGCCCGCAAGGGCGGATACTTCCAGCCCCCCTTCGGCATAGCGCATCAATTCTTCACGGGTGATCATGTCGTCCGCCATGAGCCGGGGAAGCAGGACATCAAACGCAGTAATACTGTCATGGAGCACACAGGCGGGGGTTCCAACAATGGGGATGGGTTTTGCGCCCTGTTTTCCATAATAAGAGAGGAGCAACATCACCCCCGGCATGATGGGCATTCCGTAGGTGACGATCCGGGCGCCTGAGTTTTTGATTGCCAGCGGAGTTTTGTCATCGGGGTCAACGCTCATTCCCCCGGAACAGATGATCATATCCATACCGTGATCTACCATGGAGAGAATCGCCCTGGTGATTTTTTCATGATCATCATCAAGGATGATTGTTTCCGCAGTTTTTCCTGAAAGGGCTTCAATCTTTTTGCTGATGGCGGGCACCGCCGCATCGGGGATTCTGCCTGAGTACACTTCATTACCGGTGACGATGATCCCGATTTTTTTCGGCGCGTATGGAATTACAGAGATGAGTTTTTCTTCCCCGCAGATTTTTGCGGCTTGGATGAGTTTTTCCTTTTCGATTAAGAGGGGAATTATTTTTGCCGATGCGATGCGATCATCTTTTTTAACGCCGATATGGTTCCGGCGGGTGATTGCGGCAAGGCCTTCAACACAGTTCAGTTGAAACAGTTTTTCCGATTTTATTTTCAGGAGGCCGTCACATTCGGCAAAGAGTTCTACCTTTCCTTCAAAGACTTTGCCGCCCCTGATATTACTGCCCCGCACAAGGTCCGACAGTAATACTGCGCCATCTTCTTCGTGGAGCATATCCGCCTGTACTTCCCACACGTAGATCTGCTCTTTACCCATGTCAAGGAGGATGGGGATGTCCTCCTCTTTGATAACATGTCCCCGTTTGAACCGGGGGCCCTTGTATGTGCCGGGAATTATCTGGGTCATATCGTGGGCGGTAACCTGCCCGACGGCGTCTTCGGTTTTGATGAGTCTCATGATCTACTTCCCCTTGCGGTAAAAAGTATCCTCCATGGGCAGTTTGTCCCGCAGCTTGCCGTCTTTGGCGTAATAGGCGCCGCCGATCGCCGGGCAGATGGGGATGGTGGCAAGCTCCCCCACGCCCTTGGCGCCGTAGGCCAGGGGAGAGGGGTTGCGGGGTTCGATGAAAATGATGTCCATGGGGGGCGCTTCGGTGGCCCGGATGAGTCCCAGGGTGCCGTACTTTGCCTTGGGGATACCATTTTCTAAGGGGAAGTCCTCGGTGAGGGCGTAGCCCATGCCCATGATAAGGCCCCCTTCGATCTGGCCCGCCGCCGCCGGGGGGTTCACCACCTTGCCGAGGTCGTAGGCGGCGGTGATGTTCTCGATTTTGCCCTCATCGTCCAGAACAATGACCGTGGCGGCGTAACCGTATGCCACGTGGCTGACGGGATTGGGCTTGTCGCTGCCCATGGGGTCCGTTTTTCCGGAATACTCGGCGAAGAATTCCTGGCCTTCAAGTTTGGAAAGGTCACCCCCGGCGGCGTCCAGCGCCTCCTTTAGTTTTAGCGCGACAAGGCGGGTCGCCTCCCCGGTGAACACGGTCTGCCGGGAGGCGGTGGTGGTGCCGGAGTTCGGGGTACGCCGGGTATCCGGCGCTTCGGCAAAAACTAAAGCGGGAGGAATCTTGAGGGTCTCGCAGGTAATCTGTGTGGTAACGGTGGCAAGTCCCTGTCCGATACAGGCGGCGCTGGTCCTGATGTGGACGATGCCCTGTTCCACCGAAAGGGTACAGCGCCCTATGTCGGGAAGGCCCACCCCGATACCGGCGTTTTTAAGGGCGGCGGCGATACCGACCGCCTTACCTGCGGCCCTGGCCTTTTCGTATACGTCCTTGACGGCGAGGAGGCAGGCTTCAAGTTCCACATCCCCTTCGGCAATCTGTCCGTTGGGGAGCACATTGCCGGGCCGCAGGGCATTGCGGTAACGGATCTCCCAGGGACTTATGCCAACCATGTCCGCCAAAAGATTGAGGTTGCTTTCGGTGGCGAAACAGCTTTGGCATACCCCGAAACCCCGGAAGGCCCCGCCGGGGGGATTGTTGGTGTACACCGCCTTGCCGTCAATATCGATCACCTGATAATTGTAGGGACCGGCGGCGTGGGTGCAGGCCCGCTGCAGTACCGGCCCGCCAAGGCTGGCGTAGGCCCCGGTGTCGGAAACGAGTACCGCCTTCATCGCCGTGAGTATACCCTTCTCGTCACAGCCCGTGGTAAAGTCCATTTCCATGGCGTGCCGCTTGGGGTGGAGGTTGATGCTCTCCTGCCGGGTCAGCAGCACCTTCACCGGTTTCTGAAGACACCACGCGGCAAGGCAGGCGTGGTGCTGGACGCTCATATCTTCCTTGCCCCCAAAGCCGCCGCCCACGAGCTGGCCCTTCACATGAATTTTTTCCGGGGGAATCCCCAGCATACGGGAACATTCCCGCTGTTCATCGTAGATGCTCTGCCCGGCCGAATAGAGGGTGAGCCATGGCAGGCCGTCGTCACCTTCCACAATAAGACCGCTCGATGTTCCGCCGTGCCCGTCGCTCACCGCGGGACCCGGGCCGACAGAGGCATGGAGTTTCTCGCCGGAAAGGGTACACAGGGCTCCGGCGGGCACGGCGATGGCGCACTCGGGCTCCATGAAGGCGTGCTCGGTAAAGGGTGTCGAATAGTGGCGGGTCACCACGTACTTTGATTTTGCCAGCGCGGCGTCCGCGTCCCCCCGGACCAGGTGTTCGTGGGACAGGATGTTCCCTTCCTTTTGGTGAATGAGCGGCGCGCCCTCTGCCATGGCGGCGGCGGGACTGGTGAGGGGCTCCAGCACTTCGTAGTCCACATGAACCAGGGCCTTTACTTCATCAAGACTTTCCCGGCTTCTGCATACCACCAGGGCAACAGTATCACTGATGAAGCGGGTGATCTCTCCTTCAGCTATCATCACATCATAATCGGAGATGAAGGCCAGATGTCCAATCTTGATATTGCCGGGAACATCCTTTGCGGTAAGGACCGCCGCACAGTCGGGGTGGGCGAGGGCCGCTGTTGTGTCGATCTTTAATACACGGGCGCGGGGATGGGCGGAGCGGACCGCCGAGGCGTGGAGCATTCCTTCAAAGGAAAGATCGTCCGCATACTTTCCCGTCCCCAAAGTTTTTGCGATGGCATCCACCCGGTGGAGGCTTTCTCCCATGGCGCCTGTAAAATTCCGTTCCGGCAGAGGCTTGTCTTCTCGGAACAGTTTTGCTGCCAATGCTATGGCGTCCCGTATCTTCGCGTAGCCCGTGCAGCGGCAGATATTTGTGCGGATCGCTTTTCTGATATCATCATCAGCAGGATTAGTATTACTGTCGATGAGGGCCTTTGCGCTCATCACCATGCCGGGGATGCAAAACCCGCACTGCACCGCCCCGGTTTCCGCAAAGGCAAAGGCGTACACATCCTTTTCGTGTTGGGAAAGTCCCTCCACGGTGATGATCGACTTGCCCGCGAATTTTGCCAGGGGCAAGATACAGGAGCGGGTCGGCTTGCCATCGGCCAGTACCGTACAGGCCCCGCAGGCCCCGGAACCGCAGCCATTCTTTACCGATGTGAGGCCCAGGTCAATCCGCAGAAAGTCTATCAGCTTTCGATTCGCATTTCCCTGTACTGTGTTTCCGTTTACGATCAAGCTGCAATACGCATCGCTCATTCCACTTCCCCTCCATGAAATATGAAGAATTTTAACCGCAAAGGCGACAAAGGCGCGCGAAGTAAGAAGAAATAATAATAGACCCTATTCCCCTTTGTGTCCCTTGTGTCCTGAAACCAAAGGTTCCTTCGCGGTTAAAATTCTTCCCTTCTTTTTCTTGTTATAAATTTTCCCCGTCCCATAGTACCGGTAAACTCACCGTTATGGGCCACTATCTCCCCCCGTGAGATAGTATATTCCGGATAACCGCATAACTCCATCCCTTCGTATGCGCTGTAGTCAACATTGGAGTGGAGTATGTCTTGCCGCAGGGTCCATTTTTTGTGGGGGTCCATGATGACCATATCCGCATCGGAGCCTTCTTTTATGACCCCCTTCTGCGGATACATGCCGAATATCTTCGCGGGATTTGCGGCGCAGAGATCGGTGAAGCGGCGGAGGCTTATTCGTTTTTTCATCACCCCTTCGGAAAACATCAGGGGTATCCGTTCTTCGATGCCCGGCGCGCCGCTGGGGCATTGGGTGAAATCATCCTTCCCCCGGCTCTTCTGTGTTTTGAAGAAGAAGGGGCAGTGATCGGTTGCAATAGTCTGAATATCTTTTTGCAGGCCCTCCCAAAGGATCGCCTGATCCGAATGATTGCGGAGGGGAGGGCACATGATGTATTTCAACCCCGTGTTAAGGCCGTCCTCTTCCGTGCCGTCATATAAACTGTCATCAAGGAACAAATACTGGGGACAGGTCTCGGCGTAAATATTCTGCTGCCCCCGGTTACGGGCGTTCCTGATAAACTCAAGGCCCAGGGCATTGCTC